>JAIRTO010000030.1 GCA_031254895.1 Deltaproteobacteria bacterium | reverse complement strand
CTGGCGCCCTTCTCCACGGCCTTCATCTGGGTGGTCACGTGAGCCAAAACGCAGTTTTGGGTCGGAACCTGCCACTTTTCCATGAAGTCGTAGAGCAAGTTCAAGATGGCCAGGGTGTTGTCCACGGTGTCTTCGACCGGGTTGACGCCGAAGATGGCGTCGCCCGAACCGTAGCTCAAGCCTTCGCAGAGGGAAGCCTTGATCCCCTCCAGATCGTCGGCGGGGTGGTTGGGCTGATTGCGGTACGACAGGGTTCCGGGCAACCCGATGGTGGTGGCGCAGGTGGTGGGCACGACTATTTTGGCCGCCGCAGCCACCAAATCCATGGCCGTCATCAGCTTGGCCACGGCCGCGGCCGCTTCCGCCTCGATGCCTCTGGACATTCTGATGATGTCTTCGCCGCTGGTTTCATGGGCCAGGAGCCAGTTCCTAAGTTCGCCGACCGTCCAAGTCTTGATTTTTCGGTATATGCCAAGAGACAGATCGTCTTTGAGAACCTGGCTGACTTCGTCCTTTTCCGGAGGCAGGACAGGATTTTCGTAGATGTCCTCCAGAGTGACGTTGGCCAGGACAATTTTGGCGGCGGTCCTTTCGGTCACGGTTCTGGCCGCCCGATCCAGCAGCACGTCGCCTGATTTTTCGTCGTTGGCTTTGGCCAGGACGTCGGTCAGGCTTTTGAAGGCGTAGACCTGTCCAGCCAGCTTTGTCTTTAATATCACAACTACCTCCAGATGAACGCCCCGCCGGGGGGCGCATGCTCCTTTTGATGCGATGGGCTCAAAATATTAGGTTCGACGTAGGTTCCATAAGGCGAAACGCCAAAAGCCTAAGGCTTGAAGCTTCGAAGCCTCCTGCCGAAACGACGCTTGTCTTGCCGTCGAATGCGAAAAATCCAAAAAAAGAGGAATCGTCCCCGTCAAAATTCATCCATAGTGAAGAGATATATATGAATTCGGGTCAGGGCTAAAAAAAGCCGTCGACGCGGCCGCCTTTGAAAAAAAGCGTCGCCTCGCCAACAGTTCGACGGCGAAAGGGTGAAAACGATTGAGCATGGCCGAACCGCCGATGTTGGACGATCGGACTATCGGGAAAAAGGCTTCGGAAAACGAACTCTTCTGAAAACGAACTTTTCGGAAAACGGACTAGCTGAAAACTGACTGGCGGTCATCGGGCCGTTCGCTGATCCCTGGCTGGCCGCAGCCGAAAAAAACGTGACCCCTGTCGGTCTTAGGCTCTTGTTGGCGGACCGTCGCGAAGACGGTCAATTGGCCGAGTCGAAGTCCAAAGTCAGGCGGCGGGACAGATGGCTTTTCAGCTCGTCCAGACCGGCGCCGGTGAGGTTGGACAGACGGAAAATGTCTTCGACTCCGGCGTTCCGCAAAGACAGTTCGGCTCGCCGGATCATGGCCTGTTCGGCGAGGTCGATCTTGGTCACCACGCCCACGACGCTCGTCTTAAAGGCGAAGCATATTTTGGCCGGCAGCCATAAAGGCTTTTGACCGTCCATGAGCATCAACACCAGAGAAACTCTGGCGGAATTCAGAATCAGCGCGTTGTAGAACCTGGGCAGAGCCATCATTTCGCCAGGAGTGTCGATGGACAGTCCTTGATTGTAGGTCAAGGCTTCGGTCTTTTTCACTTCCTTGGGTCCGAGGCCCAAAGCGGCCAGAAGAGTCGACTTGCCTGACCCCACAGGCCCGATGATCATCAAAGGCGCGGAAGGAGTCACTTCAAGTCAAGTCCTGGTCACGGGAGAAGGGGCGAAGCCCAAGATGTCCGTCAAAGCCTGCAAAGCGCCTTTCAAGGCGCTGTCCACGGAGGCGACGTCTCCGGAAAAGACCAGACAGCCGGTGAAGCGATCGACGAACTCCAGCTTGACGTCTCCAGTCTTGTCGGCCGCGTCGGCGGCTATGATGACTCCTTCGCCGGGGGTTATGGTCATGAGGCCGATGGCCCCGCTGTCCAGAACCCCAATCTGCTGACACAGCTCGACGCTCGGGTGAGCGATCATGTGGGCCAAGGTCACCTGCTTGCCCGGAACGTATTCGTGAATCTGCCTTATTTTTTCAGCCATGCGACGGTATTTCCGGCGACGGTCGCCGCCGGAAGCGACGTCCAAAAAAGTCGGCCGATGAAGGAACGAAAAACGAACGGGAAAAGAGCCGGCATCGGCGAAAAACGAATTCCTGAGAAAGGTCAGGAGGCTCTGATGTCGCTTAGCTTAAACCATTTTTTGCGATTTGGCAAACCAAAAACCAGTCCGATTTTCGCTGAACATATTTAAAACAATTAAGCCGTTATGACTATAGTTATATTAAATATAGATGTTCATAAAGCGATAAGATTTAAAAAGACAATCTTTGGAGAATATTGAGAGTCGGGACGGAAAAATAGGGTCTTTTAGCTATAACATACAGAAATTACTTATTTTGTTCGCTATTTGTCGTTTCGGCGAGGCTGCCTTGACGGAGGAAATAGTTTCCCTAAAGAGGCATTTTGGGCTTTTTTTTTTGTTCGTCAGGGAAGACGCGAGCGGCGTCAATTGGGGAACTTGTCGAAGCCAGGCTAGTTTTTGTCAAAATTTTTAGATGAACTTCAGCTAAAATTGAGCTTTATTTTTCCGGTCAATGGTGCGAAAATACTCGCAGCGAAACAACTTTTTTTCGCGGGCGGGGAGACGACTCTTCAGAATTTGCAGAGCGTTCAGAAATCATTGACAGACTGGCGGCTTTATTTTTTTTCTTGACTTGACTCGGCGCAGAGGTTAAACTAAAAAAACATAAAATGTTGGTCTTTATTAAAAATCAAAAGTCGTATAGATGACTAGACTATAGAAGAATTTGCCGCACACGAAACCTCTTGAACCATCATGATTTTTATGGCCTTGGTCTTTGTGTGGCTTAATTTATGCGGACAAATGAATTTAACTTTCGGAGGTAAAAATCGAATATTTTTTCAAAAAGATTGTTCAATTCATTAAAGTTTCTTGCCAGATCGTTTACATATTGCACAAATTAGACAGTTTAACAGTGAAATGGCTCAAAAAACGGCGAATCGTCAGTCGAAGAAACGGCAAGATCAGCGATTTGGCTGTTTTTTGAATCGCCGCTTATTTTGGCGTTTCGCGTTAAGACGGATTAGTTTCGGATCTTTTAAAGTTGAATTTTATGGATCGATCATTTATGGAGCGATTATTTGCGGACCGATTGTTGCGAGACCATCGACTTTTCAGAAGCCGGATTCGGTCCGAATTCTTACCTGAGACTGCGACAGTCTCTAAATAAACTTGGGGTAACATAATGAATAGAGCCGTACAAACTGGGATGGTTTTGCAGCGGGGCTGCGGGCTGACCCTTTTGACGCCTGACGAGGTGAAGGAGACGCATTACGCGGGCCTGGAGATCCTGGCCAAAACGGGCGTTTTCGTGGACAGCGACGAAGCCTTGGAAATATTTCATTCCATCGGCTGCGTCGTCGACAAGTCTTCAAAGCGGGTTCGCATTCCGGCCCATTTGGTGGAGGCGGCTCTGGAGAGCGCTCCGTCTCAATTCATAGTCAGGGGCAGAGATCCTCAGAGGGCTTTGCGGATCGGCGGCAAGAGAGTCAGCTTCACTCCCTTCGGCGAAGGCGTCAGAGTCAATGATCCTTACACCGGCGAGCAGAGAGACTCCACGAAAAAAGATCTGGCCGCTATCACCCGCCTGTCCGACTGGATAGACGAATTCGACATCATTCATCGGGCCGTCGCCTCTCAAGACGTTCATCCCGAGTCGTATCCGCTTCACAATTTCGAGGCCATGGTTCACAACACCGTCAAACCCATTTCCTTGGGCGGCGGCAACGGCTACTTGGTCGACAAGATGATTCAGCTGGCCGCCATGGTCAGGGGCGACAAGGATTCTCTCAATCTTGAGCCTCTGATGGTCATCAGCACCTGTCCGGTCAGTCCTCTTAGACTGGTCAGCGAGTGCTGCGAAATCGCCATCCACGGCGCCAGACACCGCATTCCCGTCCGCTTCACCACCATGGCCCTGTCGGGCAGCACCAGTCCCATCACCATGGTCGGCACCATGGCCGTGCAGAACGCCGAATTCATGGCTTGCGCCACTTTGAGTCAGGCGGTCAACAAAGGCGCGCCCATCTTCCGCAGCGGCACTTCCACTCAGCTGGACATGAAGAAAGGCGACGCCTCGGTCGGTTCTCCGGAGATGGCCATGATGGCCGCCATGAACGCTCAGATAGCCCAGTTCCACGGAGTTCCCTCCTGGACGGGCGGCACGTAGACGGACAGCAAGATTCCCGGCGGCGCTCAGGCCGGCCACGAAAAAACTCTGACGGCTCTCATGGCTGGCTTGGCAGGGTCCAACGTCATCTACGGAGCGGGGATGTTAGAGTGCGGAATGACGGTCGATTACGGTCAGCTGCTTTTGGATTCCGACATGCTTCAGATGGTCCTCTTCCTTCTTCGAGGAGAAGAAGTCAACGAGGAGAATCTGGATCTGGAGGAAATCCACGAGATCGGGCCTCACGGCAACTACATGATGAGCAAATTGACCAGAAAGCTCATGAGATCTCAGAGCCGTCCGAAGTTCTTCGATCGCATGAACATGGAGGCTTGGAAAAAGCAGGGCAGTCCTGATTCCTATCAGGTGGCCTTGGCCAAGGCCAAAGACCTTTTGGTCAATCACAAGGTCGAGCCTTTGAGCGCTTCGGTGACCGACGACATAAGACGGTTCATCGTCGAGGCCGAAAAAGAGTTGGGCGTGCCCAGCAAGAATCCGGACTTCGATCCGACCAAGGGCAGCCTCGTCTAAACTCCGCCTTTTTTCCGGGACAATCCCGTCGCCCCTGTCCGTCGGCCAACTTCGGCGCCGACGGACTTCCGGCTTGAATAGAAGCGGCTCGCTTTTTGGCCCCGTTTGGCGGATGGCCCATCGACCGAGCCCCCC
>JAIRTO010000028.1 GCA_031254895.1 Deltaproteobacteria bacterium | reverse complement strand
AAGATCAGGCCGTCAACTTCATTCCGGCTCGTCCGACGGAACGCAGGGAGGCCCGGCGTCCGACCCGCCGACCGACAGGTCCGACTCCGACAGGCCCGGTTCGGACGACGGATTTTTTCCTGCCGACTACCGCCTCAAGGATGATCTGCGCGACTACGAGAGGAGGAAAATCATCTCGGCCGTCAGAGCCAACAACGGAAACGTCAACAAAAGCGCCTCCTGTCTGGGGGTCAGTCAGCAACTTCTGGTGTATAAGATAAAGAAATTGGGCATAAACAAGGATTTGATCTGAATCGCCGGCTCGCGGAGACCCTAAAGTCGATGGCAGCGACATTTCCTAAATTCCCCAAGAAAAATAGCGTAGACTAAATTGTTCAGGCCAAGTTGGAGCGTCTAAAAATTGGCGGCTAGACTTGTGCATCTTTTTGCCGAAAAATCTGTCCAGAATTTGGAGACCGCCATTTGGGGTTCCATATGCATAGAAGATCCCTCCTCTTTTGTCATAAATGTTGAAGATTCGTGCACAGTTAACGCCAAAAAGACAATCGTCAAATTATAATCCCTTTATTTTTTCGCGGTTTTGTGGTATAGTATAAGAGCCATAAAGTCTCAACCCTACAAGTTTCGGCTTTGGGTTGTTTCTCCCTTTCATGAAGCTCGGTCTGGAAGCTTCAAGCGCCCAAAGGAGGATTTCGTCTGGGTCTCAGGCGGGCCCGTCTTGGGTTTTTTTTAGCTCAATTTTCGCCTCCTTTCCGACCATAAATTATCCGATTCGGGACATATATCGCCATGATCATGGAACCAAACAGCGGCCGCGCCTTTCCGGTCGCCCCTCAAGACGCCCCATACGAAACGAAAATAAACTCTTACGGAGAAGTGATAGGCCAAAGACTATCCGCCTACCTGGCTCCGACGTTAAAAGAGACTCCGGCGGAAGCGGAAGTCGCCAGTCACAAGCTCATGATCAGAGCCGGCCTCATCCGCAAACTTGCCGCCGGCGTTTACAGCTATCTGCCTATGGGACTTCGCAGCCTCCGGAAGGTCGAGAGGATTATCCGCGCCGAGATGAACCGCTACAAGGCCAGAGAGGTTCTTCTGCCGGCCGTCCAGCCGGCCGAGCTGTGGAAAGAAAGCGGCCGCTGGGAAAAATATGGTCCCGAGCTTTTGCGCTTCAAAGACCGTCATGACCGGGATTGCGTCATTGGTCCCACCCATGAGGAAGTCATCACCGACATCGTCCGCCGAGAGATCCGTTCTTTCCGGGATCTGCCTCTGAATCTCTATCAAATCCAAACGAAATTTCGCGACGAGATAAGGCCCAGATTCGGTCTGATGAGAGGGCGGGAATTCATCATGAAGGACGCTTATTCCTTCGACGCCGACGAAGCGTCGGCGGACGTCTCCTATAGGGACATGTATCAGGCCTACGTCAACATCTTTCATAATTGCGGCCTCAACTTCGCCGTCGTCGAAGCTGACAGCGGAGCCATCGGCGGCAGCTATTCCCACGAGTTCATGGTTCTGGCCGACACCGGCGAAGACGCCCTGGCGTTTTGCGAGTCCTGCTCTTACGCCGCCAATCTGGAAAAGGCTGAGCTTAGGGATTATCCGGTTTTTCAGGCCGCCGAAACGGAACTGACCAAAGTTCGCACGCCTGGCTGTCGTCACGTGCCGCAATTGGCCGCCTTCCTGAAGACGGAGGAGGCCGGGATCATCAAATCCATGCTGTTTATGGCCGACGACGTCTCGCCCGTCCTCGTCCTCATCCCCGGCGACAGAGCCATAAGCCTCGTGAAGCTGAAGAATTTTCTCGACGGAGCCGCGCCTGCCCTGGCCAGTCCGGAAGTAGCGGAGAAAATCATGGGCGTGCCCATGGGCTTCGTCACTCCAGTCGGAGCCAAGGTGAGAATCGTCGCCGACGAGGGCGTGAAAAGGATGAACGCCGGAGTCGTCGGGGCCGGCGAAGCCGATTATCATTATACGGGAGCCAAGCCCGGCCGCGACTTTGACGTGGACGCATACGCGGATCTGGCCGAAGTCAAGGAAGCCGACCCTTGCCCCAGATGCGGGAAGCCTCTCCATGTCAGACGAGGCATTGAAGTCGGGCACGTCTTCAAATTGGGCCTTAAATACTCCAAAGCCATGGGAGCCCTCTTCGCCAAGCCGGACGGAACGGAAGCTCCGGTCGTCATGGGTTGCTACGGCATAGGCGTGGGACGAACCGTGGCCGCTTCCATAGAGCAGAACCACGACTCCGACGGCATAATCTGGCCCATGGCTCTGGCCCCTTTTCACGTCGCCCTGCTGCCTTTGCAGCTCCAAAACGAAGCCGTCGCCCAGGCGACGGAGCGTTTGTACGACCAGCTCGCTTCTCTGGGAGTGGAGACGCTTTTGGACGACAGAAACGAAAGACCAGGCCTCAAGTTCAAAGACGCCGATCTTCTGGGGCTGCCCTTAAGAGTCGCCGTCTCGGAGAAAAGCCTGGCCAAGGGTCAGGTCGAACTGAAAGACCGCCGCAGCCGCGAAGTGACCATGCTCGATCTGGAAACGGCCGCTTCCGCATTGGCTGACATGGTCAAAAACTCTCTGTCGGGATGAAAGCGACTTTTCGCCAAAATTAAAGTGATCCCTCAAAAGAGCGCGTTAGCTCCGGAGGTCGCCAAAATGACAAATGACCACAAAACCCCAAATGAAGGAATCTTCGCCGTCGACTCGTCCTCAATTCTGTCTCGGCGCCGCGTTTTGAAATGCGGAACGAAGTCGAACGACGGACTTGAGGCTCCTATGGGCGACGAAGGCGTAAATGAACGAATTACTACGGAAGGCGCTATGACTGGCGAAATTCGACGCGATGGAGCTGTTTTGGAGAGACAGGAGGAACGGTCGGCGACGCCGACGACGGGATCCGTCAAAACGGATGACGACGCCCTGTACAGCAGCCGCCCTGTCCGCATCAACTACATCGCTGCGACGCTCAAGAAAAACCACCCCGACGCCGACCTGGAACTGGTCATGAAAGCCTACGTCACAGCGGCGATGGCTCATAAGGACATGACAAGACATTCCGGCGAACCCTACCTCACCCACCCTCTGTCCGTGGCGGCCACTTTGGCCGAGATGCGGCTGGATCACTTCGCCGTGGCCGCCGGTCTGCTTCACGACACGGTGGAAGACACGAAAATGACGTTGGAGGAGATACGGGAAGAATTCGGCGAAGAAGTGGCCAAAATCGTCGATGGAATGACCAAGGCCGGCAAGGTCAACTTCTCGACGACGATTGAGCGTCGGGCCTTCAACATGCAGAAAATTTTGATCTACATGTTCCAAGATCTGCGAGTCCTCTACGTCAAGCTGGCTGACCGGCTCCATAACATGCGGACGTTGGGCTACATGAGCAATCAAAAACAGATTGCCATATCCAGGGAAACGCTTGATTTTTTCGCCCCTTTGGCAGGCAGGGTGGGCAGTCACAAAATCATGGCCGAACTGCAGGATCTGGCTCTTTTCTATTTGCATCCGACGGAATATGCGAATATTAGACAATTGCTGTCCAGCTACCAGAAAGACCGGACCCAATACATCGCCGACATGAAAAAGCTTCTCTCCGACAAAATGAAAGAATCCAAAATAAGCTGCGAAATAGAAGGGCGCTCGAAACATGTCTACAGCATATACCGGAAAATGGTGGATCAAAATCTTCCCTTCGATCAAATTTTCGATCTGGTGGCCTTCCGCATCATCGTCGAAAACGTTCAGGACTGCTACCAGGCCTTAGGCGTCATACATACGGTCTTCAGACCCATCCCCGGCCGTTTCAAGGACTACATCAACGTTCCGAAGCCGAACGGCTATCAATCCTTGCACACCGTCGTCATCGGCCTTCTCAACTTTCGCGCGGAAATACAAATCAGAACCCGCGAGATGCACGCCTGCGCCGAGGAAGGCGTGGCGGCGCACTGGAGTTACAAGGAAGGCGGCAAAACTCCCACCACCGAGACGGAGCTGACCTCTTACCTGCGCAAGCTCACCGACTGGCAGAAAACTGAAAACGACGGCTCCCCTCAAGAAGACGCCGACAGCTTTATGACCAACTTCAGAGCGGCGATGGCCGAAGATCAGTTCATCTTCGTCATGACTCCGGAGGGCGAAGTCATTGATCTGCCCGTGGGCTCGACCGTCGTGGATTTCGCCTACGCCGTTCACTCGGCTCTTGGGGATAAATGTTGCGGAGGCGTCGTCAACGACGTCAAAGCGGATATGCGACAAGAGCTCAATAACGGAGACATCGTTTTTGTCATCACTTCCGCAACCGAAACTGTTTCGGCCGATTGGCTGGATTTCGTCAAAAGCTTCAGGGCCAAAGAGAAGATCAAGCAACGTCTGGCCAGACTAAAACGGGAAAAAGAGATGGTTCTCGGCGAGGACCTGATTCGAACGACCATGACCAAGCTGAAGCTCTCCAGAAGAAGGCTGGACAGTCAGGTTCTGGAAAGCTTGGGCTGCAAGAATTTGGACGATTTGAATTTGGCCGTCGGCCAGGGCCGCGCGAAGATTGCCGCCGTCATAGAGGCCATCAAGCCGGGCTTGACGCCTCCGGCGGAACTGACGCCGAGCCCCGCGCAAACGTCGGTCTCGGCCAAAAAGCTGCCGGCGATTCTAGTCGACGGTCTGGAAAACGTCGCCGTTTCTTTAGCCAAATGCTGCTCTCCTTTGCACGGAGAGCCAGTCGTCGGCATTCTGACCCAAGGGAAAGGCGTATCCGTTCACTCGGCCATCTGCCCGTCGGTCAGCGGACTCAGCCATGAACGGCTTGTTTCCGCGACCTGGACCGAGAGCCGAAACGAGGAGATGTCCGGCGAAGCGTTCATCAAGCTCGTCTTGGCCGATCAGAAGCGCCTCGCGGCCGTCATCGGCGTCTTCGTCGCCTGCGGCAGCGAGATAGGCGAATTCCACCACTCTGAGGATTATCCCTCGCAAATCTGGTTCAGGATTTCGGTTAACGATTATGGCCAATGTCAGGCGATCCTTGAGGCATTGTCGGCTATGGAGAACGAAGTCCTTCAAGCGGAGCGTTTCATTCCTCCTTTCACGCCTTTTTCGTCCTTTTAACGAAAAGAAAGTCAGCTGCGGCGGAGACGGTTTTTGCTTGACCGTCTCTCCAGGCTGACTTTCGCCGTTTTTCCAAGTCTCCGCTAATAACCGCGGGAAAGCCCGCCTCTGAACAATTTTTGGACTAAAAAAACGAAAACCGTCTGACCGGCCAAAACCGTCCGATCGGCGTCGAAGCGGAAGACCAAAAAAAGAAAAGCGGTCTCGCGTTTAGTCTTTATGCCGCCAATAGTCAAGAACAGTCCTGAGAAAGGCGGCTTTTCCCTAACCTGGAGCCAAGTTCTCCTGACAAAAGCATGACTGACGAATCCGCCAAAATAAGACTCAAGGATCTCAGCCCGGAGGCCGCAATCGAACATATGATCGGCCTTGGTCAGAAACCTTACCGGGGACGGCAGATAGCTCGCTGGCTCTTCGCCAAAGGCTGCGACAGCTTCGAAAAGATGACGGACGTGTCCAAATCGTTCCGGGAGATCTTAAGTCGCCTTTATTCCGTTGATCCCCTTCTGACCCTCCAGGCCGACGAATCCGACCAGGAGGGGGCCAGACGGCTCTTGTGGCGTCTGTCCGACGGAGAGATGACGGAGAGCGTCATCTTGAAGGAGTTCAATCACCACACCCTGTGCGTCTCCAGTCAGGTAGGCTGTCGCATGGGCTGTCGCTTCTGTCGCACCGGCTCTATGGGCTTGAAACGCCAGTTGACTCAAGGCGAAATCGTCGGTCAGATAATCCGAGCGAGAGAACTGCTTCAGCCGTCCCCGGAGAGCTTGACCAACATAGTCTTCATGGGCATGGGCGAGCCTCTGGACAACGCCGAAAACGTCCTGCGGAGCCTCAAAATAATCACTTCGCCGGATTACCTCGCTTTTTCCTCCAAACACATCTCCCTTTCCACGGTCGGAGTCGTTCCTCAAATACAAGCCTTATCCGAACAAGGAGGGCTGAAGTGCGGGCTGACCATATCTCTAGGCTCGGCCGACGACGACTTGAGAAGCTCTCTGATGCCCTGCAACAAAAGCTGGCCTCTTCAAAAACTTAAAGAGGCTCTCCTGTCTTACCCTTTGCCCAAAGGACGGCGTTTCACTTTCGCCTACGTGCTGCTGGCCGGAGTAAACGACAGCCCGGAACAGGCTCTCTTGTTGTCCAAATTCCTGACCGGCCTGAAATCGAAAATTAACCTAATCCCCTTCAATCCCTGGCCCGGAGCTCCTTTCAAAAGACCGTCTCCGGAAGCGACGGCGGCCTTTCAAGACGTTTTGCTCGATAAATTCCATACGGCTCAAATCCGAAGCACCAAAGGCGCTTCCGTCAACGCCGCCTGCGGTCTTCTGGCGGCGTCTCAGCCTGTCTCAGAAAACCGAATCGCCGAACGAGCCTGACGGACGGCTCTCTTTTCGCCGCCTCTTTTTTGCGGATCCGTCAAGAAAGCGCGCCTTCAAAATCGCCCGCGAAGGACAAGGGAAGCGTCGGGGCAAGACCTCGCCGCTCGTCGACGGATTAGCTTTTTTTCTTGGCGTCGGCGAGCCGGCTTTCAGACTTTTCAAGATTTTTCTCCAATCTTTTTTCGCCGAAGGGTTCCTGATATGGCCATAGCTCGCAAAGGCATAAGCAACGTCAGAACTTCCGACAGGATTGCTCCCATAGAGTCTTCAGAGCCAAGAGAAGAAAGGACGCCTGTCCGAGAAATCGAAGCGGCGGAAAAGCCGTCTCCTCAAAGGATTCAAGCCAAAAAACGGGGGAAAGCTGCTCCGACGTCGGCTAAAGCGGCCCGCGAGAAAGTTGGAGACGTCCCTCCGTCTGCGGCAAAATCGACAGAGCGGTCATTGCCGACGGAGCAAACTCGGCCGTTCGCGCCGGAAGCCGCTTTTGTCCCTCTGGCTTCGGTCTCGGCGGAAGTCGTCGTCCTGTCGCCAACCTTCGTTTCCGGCGGCAAAAAGAGGCCGGAAACGCCCAGATTGAACGTTCTGCTAAGCAAGCGGTCAACGCCTCTTCGGCAAGACCGTTGGGCTTTGCCCGGAGCCTTGGCGGACGGCCGTCGGAGTCTGGCCGAAATCGCCGGCGAAATCGTCATGAAGCTGACCGGCGTCGAAACGCCTCCGCCTCTGTTTCAGCTTTGCGCCGTCGGAGGACCGGAGAGTCGTCCCGGCCGATTCTCCGTCAGCTGCGCCTACTTGGCCTTGCTGAGATCTCCATGCTTAAGCGACAAAAGCGAAGCCGAAGAATGCCAGTGGCGTCGACTGAGTCTGCCGGGCGAACCGAAGGATCTGGACGACGGCGAGCCAGTTTTGACCATAACCAGTCTGCCTGGCGATCTTGACGCCGACGCGTTGGACTTTTCCGTTCCGTCAGAGGATGCCGCGTCCACTGAGGTTCTTTCTTCGGATCTCCCTCTGTCCTTCGAGCATGGCCGCATGATCCAAGCGGCTCTCTTGAAAATCCGCGCCAATCCCCTTCGCCATCACGCCGTTCGTCGTCTGCTGCCCGAACGATTCACCTTGAAACATCTGCAATCTTTTACGGAGCTCATTTTAGGCCGTAATCTTTTGACTCCCGCTTTCAGGCGAAAAATAGCTCCTTTGGTGCGGCCAACCGACGATTTCGTCCGAGACAAAAGATTCAGGCCTTCCAGACTTTTTCAGTTTCAGGAACAGAAATCCGAAGGATGAAAGACGATTCCAAGGGGGAGCGAGCGGAAGAAGAAAAAGCGAAGAAATTGCCGTCAAGACTTCATTGGCCGGGCAAATGGGCTCCCGACGGGAGACCGATAGTCGAGAGGTCAAAGATCCGGACGACAATGCGCCAGGCGACAACGCAAAGGCGACGATAGAAAGGGCGACATTAGAAAGGCCGGAAGTCCGTTTCTTTTCGACTCCAACTCTTGGGGTTTAGCCGACGACGAGCGAAATGACGTCGTCATTTATTCGCCGCGAAGCCGCATTCCGCAGATAAAGTCAGCCATAAAAAACGTCAAGCCGTAAAGAGCGTCAGGCCATAGAGAACAATAGGCCGTAGAGAAAGTCAGCTCGTAGATGAGCGTCAGTCCATAGAGAACAATAGCCGTAGAGGACGTCACTCCATAGAGAACAATAGGCCTTGTGAACGGTTACTCGCAATCATTCCGCCAAAGCCGATTTCACCGCCTTGGACTTCTCGTCCTCGGCATCTCCCGTAACGAGCATCCTTCTCCCATCCGCTTCAAGCGCTGTTACCACGGAGTTGTTGTTCGTGTTAGAGTCGTCATCAATAATGTCCAGTATCGTGAGCGTTGCGCTGTTCGGTAGGCTGAGCATATCATCCTCGTCCTTGACGATGGAGTTCGGCTCGCCGCTCGCCGCGCCCATGAATTCTTTGAACTGCGCCGTTGTGCCTGTGTCCCCGTAAATCGTATGGGCGACTTGGCAGGCGGCATAGACATCCTCTATGCCGCCTATGTGATCTGCGTGGCTGTGCGTGGCGATGACGTACTCGATAGCGACGTCCGTGATGTACGGCGAAACTTTCTGCACGATGCTTGAACCATCGCGGTCGTTGCCTGCGTCAATGAGGACTTCCGCGTCATCATATCAGAACAGATAGCGCCTCTCCCATGTCCCAGACATATGCCGCCACCGTGCCCGGCAGAAATCGGAGTTGGTGTAGGCGCGGGCTTCTCCTGCGTAACGTCGCAAGCAGCGAGCCGCAAGGAGATGCCGAGCGCGACTGTCATAGCGGCTATGATTGTACGCCATGCCTTGCTCATTTGACAATCCAACGCCCAATCTTGTCTGATCCATCGCGTCCAATAATCCCCGAACCCTTCAATGACTTTAGGCGCCGTTGCACGGTTCGTCTATTTAATGCCAGCTTCATTGCGATATCGTCAGCCGTTGCCTCCGGCGTCTCCTTCAGCAGCACGACTATTTTTACCGCCGTCGGTTTTAGGGCGACATTACTGCGACATTTACTACGACATCGTCTGTCGTAGTAAGACGGGTTTTTTTCGTAGTAAGACGCATGTAGTGCGACATTTACTACGACATTTACTACGACATCGTCTGTCGTAGTAAGACAAGTTTTTGTCATAGCAAGAAGTATGATGGTCTTGAAAAGGACTTCCGTGTCATCATATCAGAACAGATAGCGCCTCTCCCATGTCCCAGACATATGCCGCCACAGTGCCCGGCGCAGAAATCGGAGTTGGTGTAGGCGCGGGCTTCTCCTGCGTAACGTCGCAAGCAGCGAGCCGCAAGGAGATGCCGAGCGCGACTGTCATATCGGCTATGACTGTACGCCATGCCTTGCTCATTTGACAATCCAACGCCCAATCTTGTCTGATCCATCGCGTTCAATAATCCCCGAACCCTTCAATGACTTTAGGCGCCGTTGCACGATTCGTCTATTTAATGCCAATACTGTTAACTTAAGCGGGGAGTTGACGGAAATGCGAACGTTCGTATTTCCGTCAATATACGAACATATGCCCGATACAAATAGAGCGCCCGTTGTTTCTATGGTTTTAAAGCAAAATAGTGGCGCTAATCAATCAGCGCCATCGGCAAACAGGACAGCAATGGGCTTGGCAAACTTGCAAATTCGAAACAGAGCAAAAAATAAAGCCAAATGACATCAATGGACTCAAATAAATTGAGTCCATATTTTACGCAAACTCAAAAGAAAACGTCAGGCGTTGTCGTCGCCTTCGAAATCGTCGTCGAACTCGTCTTCCCCGTTGGCGGCGGAGCTGTCCTTGACGACCAGATACTGCGTGAGCTTGTAAAGCTTAATCTTGTCCAGAAGGGTCTTTCTGGTGATGCCGAGCAGTTCGGCCGCTTTTTTCTTGACCCCGGAAGTGAACTCCAGAGCGTTGACGACCGCTTCTCTTTCCACGTCTTTCAAGGCGCTGGGCGGGCTCGGGCTGGCGCTCCTGGAGCTCGACCCGACGGAGACGCTCTGGCCGGCGGCGACGAACTCCGGCAAATCTTCGATGGTGACTTCGTCCGAAGACATCATGACCACGGCGTATTCCATGGCGTTCTGCAGTTCCCGGACGTTGCCGGGCCAGGGGTATTTGAGGATAGCCTGCAAGGCCTTGGGAGCGAAGCCGGAAACTTCCCGACCATTGCGGAGGGCGTATCGCTTGAGGTAATAATCGGCCAATTCCGGCAAGTCTTCAGGTCGTTCCCTGAGCGACGGGACGCGGATCTTGAAGGTGAACCGATGGTATATGTCTTCCCTGAATCTTCCCCGCTCGATCTCCTTTTCCAGATCGATGTTGGTGGCGGCCAAAATTCTCACGTCGACCTTTTCCACCTGATCCCGTCCCAAGGGCTGAATCTCGCCGTTTTGGAGAACCCGCAAGAGCTTTGACTGAAATTGGTTCGTGGTCTCGCCTATTTCGTCGAGAAAGACCGTGCCGCCGTTGGCCGACTTCAAGATGCCCGGCCGATCGTTGTCGGCGCCGGTGAAGGCCCCTCGGCGGTGACCGAACAAAACGTCCTCGACGGTTTCTTTGGTCATGGCCGAACAGTTGCAGGCGGCGAAGACCTGTTTGGCCCTCTGGGAACGACTCCAGATTAGTCTGGCCATCACTTCCTTGCCGACGCCGCTTTCGCCCGTGATCAAAACGGTGCTGGGAGACGGAGCGATGCGCTCGATCAGCTCCATGACCTTGGCGAAAGCCGGGCTGCGGCCGACGATGTGGTTCTGATCGCCGATCAGAGCGGCTTGCTTGGCTTCGCGCAGCTGGAAATGCTCCAAAGCGTTGTCTATCTTCAATTTGAGGACGTTATAGTCTATCTCGCTCTTGATCAGAAAGTCGTAAGCGCCGTCTTTCATGGCCTGGACGGCGTCTCCGACGGTTCCGTAGCCGGTGAGCATGAGAACTGGAGTGGATCTGTTCAGCGATTCGCCTTTGAGGTGGGCGATGGAATCCGCTTTCTCGTTTTTTTTGATGAAGGCCAGGGCTTCCAGACCATTCAGTCCGTCCATCTTGACGTCCATGACGATCATGTCAAAACGTTTTTTCAGACAAAGTTTGACCGCTTCCAGACCGTCCTTGGCCGTGGTCAAATCGTAGCCCCAATCCTTGAAGATCAGCCCGAAGGCCGTTCTGTGCTCCAGATCGTCATCGACCAGCAATATCGACGTAGCCGCCATATCTCACCTATTTTGCCGCAACCAAAAATCGGCAAGTCGTCATTCTTCTGTTTGCCAAAAAGGAAAGTGGATTTGCCGCAGCGACGCGCGAGATGGCGGGCCGCCCGACAAACGACGGAAACGCGGAAACGTTAAGCTAAACATGAAGCCAAATTGTTAGGAATCGTAAGCCAAATTGTTAGGGACCGTCCGACGCTTGGCCTATGAAGCATCTTTAGCGGCTTCTTTTTCGCCCCGCCTCGCCGAAGAACCCTGGATAAGCTAGGCGACTCCGCCTCGCCAAAAGAACCCTGGATAGGCTAGGCGACTCCGCCTCGCCGAAGAACCCTGGATAGGCTAGGCGACTTGGGCTCACCTGGAGCCTAAGTAGGCGTCGATGACCAGGGGATTGTGGAGCAAATTGACGGCCTTGTCTTCCAGAACCATGCGTCCGACGTCGAGAACGTAGCCGCGATCCGCCAGCTTGAGAGCGGCTCGGGCGTTTTGCTCCACCAAAATGACGGTGACCCCGGATTTGTTGATGTCTCTGATGGTTCGGAAGATGGATTTGACGAGAAGCGGGGCCAGACCAAGACTGGGTTCGTCCAGAAGAAGCAGATTCGGAGCGGCCATGAGGGCGCGGCCGATGGCCAGCATCTGCTGCTCGCCGCCGGAAAGGGTGCCGGCCATTTGCGAGCGTCTCTCTTTGAGTCGAGGAAACAGATCGTAGACCCAAGCCAAAGTCTCGCTCGAATCTCCCTCGCGGGTGAAAGCGCCCAAGCGCAAATTTTCCTCGACGGTCATGGGCCCGAAGAGCCGACGTCCCTCCGGGGCCTGGGTGATGCCCCTCTGGACCACTTCGTGGCTTTTGAGCGAATCCAGTCTTTCTCCTTTGAACGTGATTTGGCCGCTTTTGGGCTTGACCAGACCGCTGATGGTCATCAAAGTGGTGCTCTTGCCCGCGCCGTTGGCCCCTAAGATGGCGACCAGCTCGCCCTCCTCCACCTTGAGCGACAAGTTGCGAAGCGCCTCCACCCCTCCGTAGGAAACGTTGAGATCGACTAGTTCCAGCACTTTTTCCGTCCCTTATTCATCGTCGTCTTCAAGGCCAAGATAGGCCTCTATGACCTTGGGGTTCTTCTGTATCTCCTGAGGAGCGCCCTGAGCGATCAGCTGCCCGTTTTCCATGACCAGAAGGTGATCGCAGACGTGCATGACGAAGCTCATGTCGTGCTCGATGAGCATGACCGTGATGTTCCTTTTCCGGATGGCCTTCATGATCTCTCGCAAGGTCATGGTCTCCTGTTCGTTCATGCCGCCGGCGGGCTCGTCCAAAATCAGAAATCTGGGGTCGGTGGCCAAGGCCCTGGCGATTTCCAGCTTGCGCTGGTCGCCGTAAGGCAGAGAGCCGGCGGCGGAACGGAAGAGATGAGCCAAGCCGACGAACTCGAGCTCGATCATGGCTCTCTCCAGAACCGCCTTCTCTTCTCGTCTCTGGCCGGGAAGATGAAGAAGCGAGGAAAACAGGCCGGAACGCATCCGGCAGTGACAGCCGGACAGGACGTTGTCCAAGACGGAAAGACCTTGAAACAGACGGATGCTCTGAAAGGTTCTGGCTATGCCCAAAGAGACGATTCGGCTGGGCCTCAGGCCTTTGAGCGATTTTCCGTCGAAAAAGATGTCTCCTTCGGTGAGCCTGATGGAACCGGTTATGAGATTGAAGACCGTCGTTTTGCCGGCCCCGTTGGGGCCGATGAGACCCACCACCGAGTCGGAGGAGACTTCGCAGGAGACGTCCGAGACGGCGACCAATCCGCCGAAAGTCTTGGTCACCTTTTGCAGCGAGAGAAGGGCCATCTATTTCACCAAATCCTGTCCGACGTCTACGGAAATGACCTTCGAAGAATCGGACGATTCGCCGGAGCCCGAAGACGGCGCGGCCGCTTGCCCGGAGGCGAATCCTTCGCTCGCCGAGGCGTTCGGCCCGTTCGCCCGGGAGCCCGCGCCGTTGAAGACCCCGCCGCTGGACAAGTCGGGCAGCCTTTTATAGCGGCTCCGATAGGGCTCGGGCAGCTTGTAGCCGGGAGATCTGGCCGGGAGAAGGCCGCCTGGACGGAAGATCATCATGATGACCAAAGCCGCTCCGAAAACCAAAAGCCGCTTGTTTTCGAAGCCCCGGAAGATTTCCGGCAGTCCCATGACCAGAAAGGAGCCGAGAAGGACGCCTTTCTGATTGCCTCGACCGCCGAGTATGACGATGATGAAGAGGAAGACCGATTCGGTGAAATTGAACGATTCGGGACTGATGGTTCGCATGCGGCTGGCGTAGACGGTTCCGGCCAGACCGGCCCAGGCGGCGCCGATGACGAAAGCCAGAATCTTGTACTTGTTGGTGTTGACGCCCATGCTTTCGGCGGCGACGACGTCTTCTCGGATGTACTTCAGAGCTCTGCCGAAGCGGGAGCGCTCCAGCCAGTCGAAGAGGAGAACCGAGACGGCGACCAGCCCCCAGATGAGATAGAAGAAATGCTGAGGTCTGGTCAGACGAAAGCCCATGATTTCCGGTCTGGAGATGCCGACCAGTCCGTTGGGTCCGCCGGTCAAGCCGAAAATGTCGTTGGTCAGGGCTATGCGGACAATCTCCACTATGCCGATGGTCACGATAAGCAGATAGTCGCCGCTCAAATGAACCACCGGCCAGGCCACCAGGCCCGCCAGAAGGCCGGCGGCGAGGGCCGCCGCCGGAATGGTCGCCATGATCGGCCAGTCGAAGGTCAGATTCAATATGGCCGAGACGTAGGCCCCGACGGCGAAGAAAGCGGCGTGCCCCATATGGAAGAGGCCGGCGTGTCCCAAAATGATGTTGAGAGACAAGGCCAAGATGGCGTACAGACCGACGGTGTTGAGGACGTCCAACCAATACGGAGCGGAGGATCCGGCCAAATGCCCCAGAAGAAAGGGCAGACAGGCGAAAACGAAAACGGCGGCGACGGTCAGAGCGGAGCCGAAAGACTTGCGGCGGCTGGCGGAAGCGAAACTCATAATTTTTCGGCCACTCTTTCTTTCAGAAGTCCCGTCGGTCTGAAGACCAAGATGAGAATCAAAACCAGGAAGGTGATGGCGTCTTTCCAGATGACGGAAATGTAGCCTTCTCCCAAGGCTTCCAGAAGGCCCAGGAGAAGCCCGCCGACCATGGCCCCGGTGATGTTGCCGATGCCGCCCACGATGGCGGCGGTGAAGGCTTTCAAGCCGTACAGTTGGCCCATGTTGAAATTAATCTGTCCGTAGTACACGCCCACCAGCAGTCCCGCCAGACCTCCCAGAGCCGGGCCGATGATGAAGACCAGGATGATGACCTTCTGGACGTCGACGCCCATCAATTTGGCCGCGCCCTGATCGATGGCCGCCGCCCTGATGGCCAGACCAAGGCGGGTTCTATGGACGAAAACGTGCAAAGCGGCCATGACCGCCACGGCGGCGACGAAAACCAAAACCCTGACCAGAGGCAAGTTGAAGCCGCCGATATGGAAGACGACGTTAGGCAGAAGATCGGCCCCGAAGGCTCGATACTGAGCGCCCCATTGAAGCATGATGGCGTTTTGCAGAAAAATGCTGGCCCCTAAGGCCGAGACCACGGCCGCCAGACGATCCGAGCTGCGCAGGGGCCGATAGGCCACCCTCTCCAGCAAATAGCCGGCTAGACTGACCAGGCCGACGACCATGATTATGGATAGGCCGATGGCCAACGGAGGCCCCAAACTTCCGCCAAGGCCGAAAACCACCAAAAGGGTGTAGCCCAGATAGGCCCCCAAAGCGAACAGCTCGCCGTGGGCGAAGTTGATGAGCTTCATGACCCCGTAAACCATGGTGTAGCCCAGAGCGATGAGGGCGTAGATGCTGCCTCTGGTCAAGCCGTTGGATAGTTGCTGAAGAAAAAATTCGAAATCAGGCATGAAAAAACAATCCAAAAACAGGTTCGAAACCCCAAGCCGTTCGCCGCCGAAAAAAGCCGGTCGGCCGAAAAAAGCCGACCGGCTCGAACGAATGAGCTCAACTACTGAAGGACGAAAACCCCGTCAGCGGAGACTTCGTACAGGCGGTAAACTTCCCCAATCCGATCGCCGTGCTCGTCGAAAGCTATCGGCCCGGAAAGTCCCTGATAATCGGTCAAAGAAGTCTTCAGCCACTCGGTCATTTTCTCCGGGTCAGGCCCGGCCGCTTTCATGGCTTCGACCAGAACCAGGAAGGCGTCGCCGGCCAGAACGGCCCAAACCGAGCTGGGCTGGGCGTTGTGCTTGCTTTGAAAGGTGGCCATGAGATTTTTGGCCGATTCGGTGTTCATGTCGGCCAAGGCCGGGGGACTGACGAACATGTAGCCGCTGGCCGCTTCCTTGCCCGCGTTCTCGATCAAAGCGGTGTTGTTGGTGGCGTCCCCGCCTATTATGGGCACGTCGAAATCCAAATCCCTCTTCTGGCGGAGGATAAGGCTGACTTGCGGATAGTAGCCGGTGAAGACGATGACGTCGGGATCGGCGGCTTTGATTCTGGTCAGGCTGACCGTAAAGTCGCGATCCGCCGGATTGATGGCGTCGTAGTAGACTTCGGTTATCCCCGAATTTTTGAAGATCTCCCTGGTTTCTTCAGCCAGACCTTTGGCGTAGGACGTGTTGTCGTGAACCAGAGCGACTTTGGAGAAGCCCAGTTTTTGGACGTTGGCGGCCAAAACCTTGGCTTGCTCGTCGTCGCGGGGACAAGTGCGGAAAAATCTTGGCAAGCCTTTGCCGGTGAGGCTTATCTTGGTGGATCCTGTAGCCACCTGAATGACGCCGGCTTCGTCGTAAATGTCCTGCGAAGCCTCGGTGACGGAAGAGCCGTAAGTGCCGACCACGGCTATGACTCCCGAAGTGACGAGCTTTTGGGCGGCCAGAGCGGCGGTTTTCGGAGTTCCGCCGTCGTCGGCGACCTCAATTTCCACAGGGACGCCGTTGATTCCGCCGGAGGCGTTGACTTCAGCCGCCAATATTTCGACGACCTTGACCATGTCCTGGCCTTCGGAAGCCCAGTCGCCGGTCACGGGGGCCATGACCCCAATTTTTACGGGCTCGTCGGCCCTGACTGAAGGAACCGCAAGCAGGACGGCCGCCAAAAGCAGACACGAACAAAATAGCGATCTCATGAAGTGCTCCTAAAAAATGATGCGACATGGCAGCGAAACAAAAAAGCTTTCGACGGCTGCGGAACGGATTCCGACGACTCCGATCGTCGCCTCCCTCTTCCTCGCCGAAGATCGGCGAGGAGCCGGAGCGAAAAGCTTGAACGTGATCCGCTGAAGAAAACAAGCTATTTCGAAGACAAAAAAGCCTGCTGGGCTTTGAGATTCATCCAAAGGTCCGCTTTGGAGACTATCTCGAAAGGCGAATGCATGGAAAGGACCGGAGGGCCGCAGTCGACTATGCTCATGCCGTAGTAGGCCAGCAGATAAGCGACGGTGCCGCCTCCGCCTTCCTCCTGCTTGCCCAGAAGCGTGCTCTGCCAGGTGACGGACGCTTCGTCGAAAATTCTTCTGATCAAAGCCATGTACTCGGCTCTGGCTTCGGACGCTCCGTATTTGCCGGCGCCGCCCGTATAACGAACCACGCAGGGCCCGCTGCCGACCCTGGCCGAGTTCAAAGACTCGTCGACCTCGCTGAAAGAGGGGTCGGCGGCGCCTTCGACGTCGGCCGACAAAGCCCTGGATCTGGACAGAGCGGTCAAAACGTCGAGATAGGCGGGCTGGCGGCCTCCGACGGCCATGGCCGCCGCCGCCAGACGAACGACGAAATTGGACTCGGCCCCGGTGCTGCCGTAGCTGCCGATTTCTTCGCGATCGTAGACGACAATCAGACAGGGACGCCTGGGCTGTTTGGCGGACAGCAAAGCCTTGACCGAAGTGAAGACGTTCAGCCGGTCGTCATGGGCGTATCCGCCGATCAAGGAGCCGTCCAAGCCGGCGGATCTGGCCGAGCCCGCCGGGACGAGCTCCAGTTCGGAAGAAATGAGATCTTCTTCGGAAATGTCCCATTTTTTTTTCAACAGCTCGACGATGGCTTTTTTGAAGCGTTTTTTGCTCCCCGGCCGCCCGGAGGGCTTGGAGGAGGTCAGCACGTTCAGACGTTCGGCCGGAAAGGCCTCGACGAGCTTTTTATCCCTTTGAACCTTTCGATCCAAATGGGGAAGGATGTCGGTGATGGTCAGAACGGGATCTGACGGATCTTCGCCGAAGCGCAGCTCCGCGGACGTTCCGTCCTTGCGGACGCAGAAGCCCCACAAAGCCAGCGGTCTGGCCAGCCACTGGTATTTTTTCAAGCCGCCGTAAAGATTGCTCTTCAAAAGTCCCAAGCCGGACTGTTCGTACAGGCATTTAGGCTTAAGATCCAGCCTGGGCGAATCGCTGTGGACGACGATCAGATTGAATCCCCCTTTGGGATCGTCCTGGCCGGGAACAAAAAGACCCAAAAGCTTGCCGTGATGCAGAAGCCAGCCGCCCGTCTTCAAGGGAGAGCCGGCGGCCAGATCGACGAAACCGGCCTGGGAAACCTGCCTCAGGATGAAATCGGCCACGGTTCTTTCCGTTTTGGCCTGATTCAGAAACTGCATGTACTCTTGAGCCAAGGATTCGACTTCGTCCCGCTGAGAAGAGGATAGACCGTCCCAGATGTTTTTGTCGTCGTCTCTTTTATCTTTTTCTTCGTCGCTCATGGAAAAAACCTCTTTCGCGAAACTCTCCCGGCCTTGAAGGCGAGAGAAGTCGCCCAATATGTTCTACGCCGCCGGCCTTGGCCGGGACAAACAGACAATGATTCAGAACCGTCAATGAGGATCGAAACGAACTAAACGAACTAACCGAACTAACCGAACTAACCGAACTAACAGAACTAACCGAACGAAACGAACGAAACGAACGAAACGAATGTTCCGAAGGTTTTTGAAGGTTTCCCGACGGATTTTTTCGGCCGCCGACTTTTTTCGGCCCCAAATAAAAAGACCCAAACCCCCGAATCTCGGGAATTAGGGGCCTTCTCTGCAAAAGGAACTATGGCGGCTTGACCTGGAAAAGGAAGATCAAGCCCTGCGCCGACCGATCCCCGCCTCCCGCAGAGACTTGAGTCTTAATCGACGGCGGCTTGAGACTTGAGACTGGAGGTTGTCGGACGGGCGCCGAGAACGCTGACGCATATGTTGACGTTAAACAAAATCCCCGCCAAAAGATCCATAAATTCCAGGGAAGCGTCGAAGTCTTTTGAAGGCTTTTGGCCGACTTTTTCCAAAAAAAAAGCCGCCGAACGCCGCCCTAGGCCGGATGAGCAAAAGAGTAACGGTCGCCAAAAAGAGGCCAGGCGCCAAAAATGAAAAAAAATACGCCAGCCAGACGACAGGAGCGAAATCCGCCTTATGGAAAGCCGGACTTCAGACGAACTATCCCCTCGGCCCCTGAAATGCAAAGGATATTTATATCACGAATCAGCTCTGCTGTTCAATGTTTTTATAATTTTTAGGATCTTGAACGCGAGGCCCGGAACCGGGCAGACGAAAGAAGAGGCATAATCAATTTTAACGACGAATATGACAAGCTAAAACGAAAAATTTAACATCTTAGACATAATAAATACAAACATTAGATTATAAAACTGACGGGGTCAAATTTAACGGTCAATCATAAGCCGAAGAAAAATCTGAGCGCAATTGAACTGTCCGCTGCGGCTGACCAGACCGCCGATCCCCAGCTGGGTGAAATCGGCTTTCAGGATGACGGCGCGATGGGGAGGAGAATTCATGAAACCTTCCATGATTTCGGCGGGATTCAAGAAGCCTTTGGAAAGGTTCTCGCCGCCCATTCTGGCCAGGACGGAGACTTCGCTCAGAACAGTCAGCCAGTCCCGCCCGTCAGGCCTTTGATGCGCGAAGACGACCTCAGTCTCTCTGGCCCTGATCCGAGCCGCTGCGGCGGCTTGTTCGTTCCAGGCCACCGGATTGAGGCCGTTGTCTCGTCTGACCTCGTTGACCAGACGGAAGATTTCGCGGCAATAAGCGTCGGCGTCTATGACCGGAGTGGAGAGAAGAACCACGACGAAGCGATGCTCGTCGTCGGCGGCTTTTGAGCCCACCCCGACGCGGGCATGCTCCGGATGAAGGATCAGTCGGCGATTGGCCGGCGTGTCCAGAAAAATGTCGACTAGCTGTTGGGGCTCGACGTTGCCGAAGGATTGGAGACCCTGAACCAGCCTGTCCCAGACGTCGCGGCGTTCTTCAAGAAAGGTTTCCAGCTTGATGTCGGTTTCGCCGGAGCGAACCGAGCGGGAACGGTAAACCAAAGAGGCCGCCACCGCCGCCGCCGCTTCCGCCAAAGCTTCGTCCGGCAAAAAAGGCCGCAGACGGTTCTGGGCGCGAACGTCGTTGATGATGGCGGCTACTTGAAGATTGTAGAGACGGTCGTTTTGGAGGGAGGATCTGGCCGAGACGGGCCTTTCGGACCAGCCCGGGGAGGGAGATTGTCGGGGCGAAGACGGAGCGGAGCGCCAAGATTCGTCGGCGCGCCTAGTTTCGCCGGCTCGCTTAGTTTCGTCGGCGCGCTTAGCTTCGTCGGCTCGCTCCGCCTCGACCGCTCGCCAAGCGTAGAGAAGATCTTGGGCCGAAGCCGGCCCGCCGACGATTAAAGCCGCGGAAGCCGCCAGAACGAAGAAAACGACGATTCCGGCCAGCCGGCGGACGTTCGAGGAGCGCGGCCGGCCCCTTGGCTCGGGCGGCGCTGAAAACCGTTCGAAACCAGTCACGCCGTCAGTCTTTCGAGACAGGGTTCTTTTTTTCCGTCCCTCTGAGATTCTGCAGCTCTTCCAAGGTCAAGGAGATGTCCCAGATCATGTCCCAAATGACTCCCATCAAGGTGGACAGCTCCTGGCTTTCGATGATGAGGGCGAAGCCCTCCCCTCCGGCCATCAATATCGCCAATTTTTGATCGTAGATGTACAAATCGGGACAGTGAGGCGGGATCATTTTCGGAAAATAGCGGACCTCTCTCAAGTCAGGGGCGCCGGCCAAGGCGGCCGGTTCGGCCATGTCGGCCTCTCTGGTCCTGATGGCTCTGGAACGAATGCCTTTCTGCAAGCGTCTTTGCACCGAGCGCTTGGCCGTCTTCTGGCCTTCGACGGCCAATTGGGCGTCCAGAGAGCCGAAGTAGCGATAGCTGTCGTCTTTTATGTTGACGAGTTCGTCAAAAACGGTGGTGACGGCCGACTCGCCTTCGAAGTAGCTGATCCGGGGATTGGCCGAGCCGGAGCCGTACAGAGCCTGGAGCTCGGGCATGAGCTGCTGAACGGCTCGCAGTCTGTCCTCGGCGATCCGGTTGAGGATGACCGGGTCGGTCGCCTTGTAGCGCCGTTTCGTCCCTTTGAAGTCGATGCTGACCATGTTCTTCGCCAGCAGCTGCTGCATCAAAGCGTAGACGTTGCTGCGGGTCAACCCGGTGGCGGCGGCCAACTGGCTGGCCGACTGCACCCCGGACTTGATCACCGCCAAATACAAGGTCGTCAAGTTTTTGTTCAAACCCAGCGCGTCTAGATCTTTTTCATTTATCATTGCGTCTCCAAAAGCCGGCTGACCCGGCCGGGCGTCAAAGCCCAAAAGGACGCTCGAAGCCTCTAAGGAGAAACCGGCCACTTTAGAAAACGTCCGAGCACGGAAAATACTTATTATTAGCTAGACCAATATCAAAATAAATGACTTTTTTATACGAAAAAAATATCCTATTGCATATTTTTAGATTCAAATAAAGTTATTTTGATAAATATACGTTATTTATACTTCCAATCAGAAATAAAAAAAACATTAGACAAGCCAATTTTAGACGATCTTTTCGGTTTCGCCAAATTCTGAAGTTCAGTCCGAAGGAGAGCCTTGGCAGGGTCATAAAGGACTGGCCGACGAAAAAGCCCGAATCCAAGCGGGGCGGTCGAAAAAGAAGAGTTCCACGCTAATGAACACTTTACTACTAAATCAGAATAAAGTAAAATTTATTGTCAAGATTTTGAGACAACTCGTCTCTCGCGGAGGGGCGATGGAGTCGAACGCCGGCGATGACCGCTCCCGCTGAAAATTGACCGGCGCGGAAGAAAATCTGGCGAAAAAGAGCCGGGTCTGATCCCCGAAGCGGCTGAAAAGGGCGTGAGAAATAAGGTTTTTTTCCAAATAAGATTCGAAGCGAACGCTTTGGACAAAAGCCTTGGGATCCGGACAAAGGGCCTGAAATTGGCGATTAGACATCTATATCAATAAGCCCGGACGTTTTTTGAATCTCAAAAAAGCCGGCGGCAAAATGCGTCATAGATATATGACACTATCGACAAAATTAGTTTTTGATTTTATGATTTAATTTCCCGACGACCGGAACTTTTCCTGATCCGCGCGTCGTCCATTTCGTCAGCAAACAAATCAGGTCGGTCGACTGACGGTCGTCCGGTCATTTGACAGAAAAACGCGATCATGAGATCATTAGTTCAATAGCGGGGAAACTTCCGTCAGGCGACGTTTATTTGAGTTTCGACCAAAGACCAGGCGCCTGTCGAACCGCTCCTTTTTAGTCCTCCCTCAAGGTTCGCCCAAGTCGAACGAAAAGAGACCGCTTCTTTCGCGAAAAGCCCTATTGTCCGCCAAAACCAAATACAAACGGAGCCATGTCATGTTGCCGATATACAAGCCTTTGACCGATCCGCAGATCATGCAAATCCATGAAGCCGCTTTGGCTGTCCTGTCCAGAGCCGGCCTGGCCGTGGATCACCCGAAAGCCCAAAAAGCCTTGAGCGACTTTGGAGCGACGATCTCGGACGATCGCAAGAGAGTTTTTCTCCCGGCGAGGACGGTGGAGAAACTCCTCCAAAAAGCCCCGAAGGCGTTCTTGTGCGCCGCCAGGAACCCCGAAAACGACATGACCATGAAGCTTGGAGCCAGCTACGCCCGTCAGGGCGGAGGTCCTTTCTCCTTTTACGACATGAGAACCTGTCAGTCCAGGCCCCTTGCCGTCGCCGACGTCGTGGACTCCATCAAACTGATCAACGGCCTGCCCCACATCAACGCGCCCAGCGCGATGACCCCTCAGGATTTGGAGGTGGCCACCTACGACATAGCCGCCGTGAAGCTGATTCTTGAGAACACTCAAAAGCACTTCTGGGCGTTGACCACGGCGGCCTCTCACCTGAAATGCGAGCTGGAAATGGCGGCCGTCACCGTCGGCGGCAAGGAAAACCTCAAAAAGAGGCCGATCCTCAGCAGCATCTTCTGCGTCATAGCTCCATTGCGTTTCCCTTACGACGAAATAGAGCGGCTCATCCTCTGCGGCGAATACGGCGTCAACGTGATGACCCCTTTGACGGTTCTCATGGGCGGAAGCGCCCCATACACCATGGCCGGCTGCATGACTCAAATGACGGCCGAATTTCTGGGAGCCGTCTGCCTGTGTCAGGCGCTTTGTCCCGGCCTCGGCCAGTGGTATTACACTTTGTTCCAATATCTGGACATGAAGACCGGCGTGAGTCTGACCCACTCTCCGGAGCTGATGGCTCTGGCCGCCGCCGGAGCTCAAATGAGCGATTTTTACGGCCTGCCCAGTCTGGCCAACAGTCTTTTGAGCGGCGATTGCCAACCCCATCAGGTTCTTTTTCAGTACGGCATCAACATCCTGACGGGCCTTTTGACCGGCGTCACCTTTCAGGTCGGGGCGGGCTCTCTGGAATGCGGCAACCTCTACAGCCACCAGTCGCTAGTGATCATCGACGAAATTCTGGATTATCTCAAAGCTTTCATGGGCGGCTTGAACATAACCGAGGAAACCCTGGCCGTGAACGACATAATTGAGCAAGCCGAAAAGGGTGAGTATTTGAGCAGCAAGCTGACCATGAAATACCTCCGCAAAGAAAGGCATCACGTCCCCGACATCATGAATTGTCCGACTTTGTCCTCTTATCTGGAAAATCCGACGACCATTCTGGACAGGGCCGAAGCCAAGATTCAAAACATCTTGACGCGGGCGCCGAAAGAAGACGTTCTCCAGCCGGAGGTTCGGAAAGAACTTGATGCCATGATGGAGGCGGCGAAGAAAACCTTCTCCTAAACTTTGAACGAAGGCGGGATTGGCCGAGAAAGCCGTTCGCCAAAAAGCCCGGCGGCGGGTCGAACCCGCCGCCGGCGGCCTAAGTTGAAGAGGCCCGTTGGCCAAAAAGCTCAGCCCGGCAAAAAGATTAACGCGCCAAAAGGATTAACGCGAAAGATGAGCCTAATTGGACGAACCTGAAAGATGAGCCTAATTGGACGAGAGAATGACGACAGAGGCGCCTTTTTCGTCGCAGCCGACTCAAACGCGCCCATCCTTCGAGGCGACGACGAATGTCGCGCGAAAGAACATATCTCGACTGAACATTGCGCGAACGAATAATCCGCGAACGAACAATCCGCGACGAAACACTACGCGACGGAACAATCCGCGAACGAACATTGCGCCAAAGCGATTCGCTGTTTTTTGACTTACGAAGTCCCGTCCTCTTTCGGGGTTCGCCGGAAAAAAAGACGGCTCGAATCCTTCCGGTCAGGCCATTTTCAGATTCGCTCTCTGGTTCGCTTTTATTTCGGCCGCTTTTTCAAAAGAGACGGAATAATCTTTTGTCGCATATGTGTTTAGAAATGTCAGTTTTATAATATCTTGTCCTGCGGCTTTTAGGGCATCATAGTTTAAATCAAAATCAAGATTGCGCCAATACGCTTAAAATCGTTCGTTCGGAGGCGAGCGCAGGTAGATTTGCCTCAGCCAAAAAACCTCCGTCAGGGTTCGTCAAAAAAAATAACCTGTGCTTGACGTCATGCTTTTCATATCGACGTTGACGGATAAGGCCTTTTGGAATAACAGCGAGTCATCTCGCGACGACGGAGCTCTCGACGACGGAGCTCTATACTGCGAAGACCTCGACGACGAAGCGCTTCCCCAAAAAGCTCTCGGCCGCGCTTCCGTAGGCGTCGAACAATTGTCAACCAGTTTCAACCAAGCGCTTTCGCCGTCGACGAGAGCAACATCGCCAAAATTAGCCTCATAAACAAAAAGACCATTGTCAAAACCGCCAGCTGTCGGCGCGGGACTGTTCGTGACAATCCCCAAAAATCGCCGAGAAACAGCTGTAAAATAAGCGCGTTGATTCCTAAGGACTGACATTGCAAGCATAATACCTTTCTTGCAACGAGATTTAGTCCAAATTCCCACCTGAGACCATAATCTCCGGGCTTTTCTGGGAGGGTTTTTATGAAACGGCTATTGACTATTTTGGCCTTATTCGCTCTGCTTCTGGCTCCATCGGCGGCCATGGCGGCCGCCAAGCCCGGCGGCGTCTTTCGCATAGGCATCGAAGCTTCGACGAACCTCGATCCCGGATTCGTCACAAATCCGCCGGACATTCTAATCGCCATGCAGGCTTATGAGACTTTGGTCGACATCGACGCCAGCTATAACGCCGTGCCGGGTTTGGCCAGCAGTTGGGAGTCGGCCGACGGCAAAACTTGGACCTTCAAAATCAGAGAAGGGGCCAAATTTTGGGACGGTTCGCCGGTGACTTCCAAAGACGTCGTTTGGACCTTCAACCGTCTGAGGGATCCTGCAGTGGGAACTCCTTCCGTCGACCTGTACGCCAACGTCACCGAAATAACCGCCCCTGACGACATGACCGTCGTTTTCCAGCTCAAGGAGACCAATCCTGAGTTCCCGGCGGACTGCGGCGAGTATCACGGCGGGATCATCCCCGACGGGACGACTAATCCGGCGGAGAAGCACCTCAGTTCCGGAGCCTATTACATCAAGGACTACTACCCCGAAGACCGCGTCATCATGGTCAAGAACCCGAATTTCAACCGGACTTCGGCCGATGGAACTCCCCTCGGACTTTTCAACGAGATTCATTTCATCTTCTCCCCTGACATCCCCGGTCAAGTGGAAGCCCTGCGCGGCGGCGACCTCGATTTCGTCGGCATGCTTCCCTTCGAATCGGTCGAGGCCATCCGGGGCGATCCCAACACCAAACTCATCTTGGGCGACGAAAACGAGCAAATGGTCATCCACATGAGGGTGGACGGCGATCGCATCGCCAGCGACGTCAGAGTTCGCCAGGCGCTGAAGCTGGGGACCAACCAAGACGACATCATCGCCGCCGTCCGTCCTGGCCTGGCCGTGGTCGGCAACACCACCCCTGTGGGTCCTCCTTACAAAGACTACTATTTGGACGTCCCGCCGGTCTACGATCCGGCCAAAGCCAAAGCGCTTCTGGCTGAAGCGGGCTATCCCGACGGCTTCGAATTGAGGTTCATGGTTCCCACCTGGGCTCAAAACGCTCAGATCGCCACCGTCTGGGCTGAGCAGATGGCCCAGATAGGCGTCAAAGTGGACATAAACATGATCCCCAGCGACCAGTATTTCAGCGACGCACCGGACAACTGGCTGGAATGCGATTATGGCATCGGCCCCTGGGGCACCAGAGCCACGCCGGTGACCTACTACAACCTGGCCTACAAAACCGGCGCGGCCTGGAACGGCGCCCACTGGTCCGATCCCGAATTCGACGCTCTGGTCAATCAGATAAACCAGGAAATGGACAGAACCAAACGCATCGAACTCTATAAGGAATCGCAGCGGCTGTTCATCGAACGCGGCCCCTCGATAGCCGTCTACGTGCAGAAGGCTTCGGCCGCCTCCAGCAGCAAGGTCGAAAATTTGACCTTGGGCTACGCCTGGATCACGACCAGATTCTGGGAAGCTTATTTCAGCAACTAAATCGCCTTGGCTCATTCGTCTTTTTTCTTCAGCGGACTTTTTAAAAAAAGGGGCGGCGCCTTGCCGAAGGCCCCGCCCCTTTCATCTGATTTCGAGTTTTTTTTCGGCCGTTCCCGTCCATCTCCCGAAGGCTCGTCGACATGTTCCGCGAACAAGGCGACGCTTGGACGGCGTTCCTCTTCTGGAGCCAATCAGCGACGCTTTCGCTTCATCGACGCCATTGACGGGCTTTCGTTTCGGATCTTTTTTCGACCTCGTTTCGTGATTCCGCTCGCCCTGTCTCGCAACTCCGCTCTCCTCGCGGATCGCTCCGCCGACTCCTGGCCAACCCTTTTCTTGCGCTCCATGCCCCCTACGCCGGCGGACAATAGGCGCGAACATTTTGACGGACGATAATCGCGGATTGGCCAAATAAAACGAATTTTCGACACTGACGAAAAACTGTTTCCAATAAATTATATAATCTTTTAATTTTATGTTCAAAATATAAAATATTATAAATAAGCATTTCTATGACGCTTGATTTTTCGTTCTTTAAATTATTCGGCGTTTCCGAGCGATGAATCGGACCGCTTCATCTGGAGTTCCCCATGAGCTCGAACCCGACCAGCAAACGTTCGCCCCGCGCCAAAATACTCTTCAAAAGATTCGCCTCCAACCCTCTGGCCATAGTCGGGGCTTTCTTCTTCTTTTTCTTTTTTCTCATGGCCCTGATTGGCTCCTATGCGGCGCCGTACCCCTTCGCCGCCCAAGTCATAGCCGACCGGCTGCAGAGTCCCAGTTGGACGCATTTGTGCGGAACCGATCAATTCGGACGAGACGTCTTCAGCCGCATCATCGTCGGAGCCCGCAGCGTTTTTTTCCTTGGCGGAAGCGGCACCATCCTGGCCGCTTTTTTCGGACTTATGCTGGGCTTGGCTTCCGGGTACTACGGCGGACTGTTCGACGAGCTGGCCATGCGCGCCTGCGACGTGGTCATGTCCTTTCCGTCTCTTTTGCTGGCTCTGGTCTTCATTTCCCTCTCCGGCCCTTCGCTTTTGAATCTGGTCATGATCGTGGCCATATTGTACATACCCATCATGGCCAGAGTCGTTCGCGGCATGACTTTGGAGCTCAAAAACATGGCTTATGTGGAAGCGGCCCGAATACGCGGAGAGAGCGCCCCCTACATCATTTTCGTCGAAATAATGCCCAACACTCTGCCGCCCGTCTTCGTGGAAATGTCCATGCGTTTTTCCTACTCCATATTTCTTGTGGCTTCTCTGGGCTTTCTCGGTCTTGGCGTTCAACCGCCGTCCCCGGACTGGGGCATGCAGATAAACGAAGCCCGAGGCTTTCTCTCCAACGCGCCCTGGGTTCTCCTGTGCCCGGCCACGGCCATAGCCGTTCTGGTGGTTTCCACCTCCCTTCTGAGCGACGGCATCAGAAACATGCTCCAACCGTCGATGGGCAAAAGATGAGGAAAAAAAAATGACTAACGAAGCCAAAACCGTCATCGCCGAAAAAACAGCCGAAAGGACAAGCGCACAATGACTCGCCCAAAGATCTTGGAGGTCGAAAACCTCAGCATCAGCTATCAGACGGAAAGCGGTCTGGTCAAAGCCGTCCGTCGAGTCAGCCTTGACATCAGGCGCCAGGAAAGTTTCGGGCTGGTCGGCGAGTCAGGCAGCGGCAAATCCACTCTGGCGCTGGGCTCCATCCGATATCTGGCGGCCAACGGCCGCATCTCCGACGGAAGAATAAACTTCATGGGCGAGGACATAACCGATTATGGCCTCGCCAAGATGAGCAAGCTCTGGGGCCGCCACATCGGCATGGTCTACCAAAATCCCTCGCTGGCCCTCAACCCTTCCATAAGGATAGGCTGGCAAATAGCCGAAACGGCCCAGATACACCGAGGGCTGGACAAGAAAGCCGCCTGGAACGAAGCGATCATGACCATGGCCAAGGTGTCCATGCCCGAACCGGAATACGTGGCCTCCCTGTACCCTCACCAGCTTTCCGGGGGCATGCTCCAACGCTGCGTCATCACCATGGCTTTGCTGAACAATCCTTCCCTTTTGGTCATGGACGAGCCCACCACGGCCCTGGACGTGACCACCCAGGCGGTGGTGCTGGATCTCGTCTCCAAACTGAAGCAAGAATACGACTCGGCCATTTTCTACATCACCCACGATCTGGCCGTGGTGGCTCAGATTTGCGACACCATCGGGGTCATGTACGCCGGCGAGCTTTTGGAGTCGGGTCCGACCAAGACCATCTTCCGCGACCCCAGACACCCGTACACTTTGAGCCTAATCGGCAGCATCCCGAAATTTGAGGAAGACCACCGCAAGCGGTCTCTTTCCGGCATCAAGGGCATGATTCCGTCCCTCCGCGAGCTGCCGAACGGCTGCGTCTTCAGCCCGCGCTGCTTTATGGCCGACGAGGAATGTCGCCGGACGGCCCCGACTCTGGAAGAGATAGCTCCGGACAGGCGTTCCGCCTGCCCCCGCTGGCGCGAGATGGAAGAGCGTCGGAAAGAGATGGAGAAGACCAAGAGCTACCCGGCGCCCATGGAGCAAACGGCGGCCCTCGCCGTCGACAGCTTGGCCAAACACTACGCGCCCATTAGCGGCGCTTTGCGGCGGGGCGCCGGCAAGGCGTTGATCAAAGCCTTGAACTCCGTCTCGGTGTCCGTGCCTAAAGGCTGCACCTTGGGCATCGTCGGCGAGAGCGGGTGCGGCAAAACGACCTTGCTGCGCTCCATCACCGGTCTGATAGAGCCGACTGAAGGGGAAGTGAGGCTGGACGACGAGCCCCTGGCCCCAAAGGTGACCAAGAGGCCTCGCTCGATCCTCAAAAAGATCCAAATGGTCTTCCAGAACCCGGACGCCTCGCTGAATCCCAATCAGACCATAGCCAAATGTCTGGAGCGGCCACTAAAAATCTTCACCGACCTCGGAAAGGCCGACCGCAAGAAAAAGATCCTCGAGATCCTGGATTCGGTCAACTTGCCCTCGACTTACTACAGCCGCCTTCCCGGCGAGCTCTCCGGCGGAGAGATGCAGCGGGTCGGCATAGCCAGAGCCTTCGCGGCGGAACCGGACGTGATTTTGTTGGACGAGCCTCTTTCCGCTCTGGACGTCTCCGTTCAGGCGGCTTTGGTCAACCTTCTGTTCGAGCTTCAGGTGGCCAACAACCCTTCCTATCTGTTCATCTCGCACGATCTGGCGGCCGTCCACCACATTTCGGATCTGATAGCCGTCATGTATCTTGGCCGGGTGGTGGAGTTCGGGCTAGCCGAGGCCATCTTCAAGCCGCCCTTCCATCCCTACACCGAGGCTCTGCTTTCGGCCATTCCCAACCCGGATCCCGACGCCGTTCAAACCGGCATACGTCTGGAGGGCACGGTGCCCAGCCCGTCGACGATCATCAAAGGCTGCGCCTTTCGCAGCCGCTGTCCCAGAGTTTACGGTCCGCAATGCGCCGACGAGCCTCCGCCGATGCGCATGTCCGCCGAAGACGACCGGATTTTCTGTCACATTCCCTTGGAAGATCTGGCCCGCGTTCAGACCAGCCCATTCCACAACGCCAGCGCGCGGTGAGGAGACGCTAAAATGTTGAAATACCTTGCCAGGCGGCTGGGATTCGTTCTGATAACCTTGCTGGTTTCGTCGATGATCATCTTCTTCTCGACTCAAGTGCTTCCCGGAGACGTGGCCCAGATGATTCTGGGCCGGTTCGCCAGGCCCGAGGCCGTCGAAGCTCTCAGAGTGAAATTAGGGTTGAACGAGCCTATTTACGTCCAGTATTTGACTTGGCTGAAGAATTTCGTGCAAGGCGACTGGGGCCTTTCGCTGTCGACCAACAATTATCCGGTGGCCCCGATGGTCTGGGAGCGACTCAAAAATTCCTTCATCCTGGCGATGGCCGCCTTCGTCATCTACGTTCCCGGCGGCATTCTTCTGGGGCTCTGGGCGGCCTTGAGACGCAACAAAGCCGCTGACCACATAATTTCGGTCAGCTCCCTGTCCTTGATTGGACTGCCTGAATTCGTCACCGGCGTCATCTTGATCGCCATCTTTTCCTTAAAACTCGGCTGGCTGCCCCCCAGCTCCAGCATTTCGCCCACGGCCACTCTGCCGGAGATCTTGCCGAAGCTCGTCTTGCCGGCGATCACGGCCGCCTTGGTCTCGCTGGCCTACATTACCCGCATGACCAGAGCCAGCACGGTGGAAGCGCTTTACTCCGACTACGTTCGGACGGCCTACCTCAAGGGCTTGAGTCCCAGGCAAGTTCTTTTTCGACATGTCCTCCGAAACGCCCTGATGCCGACCGTCACCGTGGCCGCCATCAGCATTGGCTGGCTCATGGGCGGACTTGTCGTCACCGAAGCGCTGTTCAGCTACCCTGGCCTGGGCAGGCTGCTTCTTTTCGCCATCCAGAGAAGAGATCTGCCTTTAATTCAAGCCACCACGTTGCTCATGGCCGCCATATTCTGCTTGTCCAACATGCTGGCCGACATCATTTACGCTTGGCTGAATCCGAAAATCCGTTTCCAGTAGTCGGCCGCCGGCAGTCGGCCAAAAGACTCGTCTCGACCAATCGGACGGCGAACGGCCGCAGGACCGTTCAACTGGCCCCGCGACGCCGAGCCAACTCGGAAGCGTAAGAACGCCCCAGATCGTCTTTCCGCTTCTGAGCCCAAGCGGTCAACAAAGTCCGGCCCGGGGCTTCGGCGGGGCTCTCCGGGGTGTCCAAAAGGCCGGCCGTCAAGCCTAACACTTCCGGCCAAGTTATGAAGACGTCCTGATGCGCCCAGCCGACCGCTCTCCCGACCGCATAGCCGAGGATAGACGGACACGGCAGGATCAGCCGCTTCAGACCCAGAATGCGAGCCAATGTTTGGGCGAGCTCCTTGTACGAGAAGCGTTCCGGTCCCACCGCATTCAGGGTCAGGTTGTCCCGACCGCGTCCGGCTTCGAGCATGAGATCGGCCAAGTCGCGCACATGAATGGGCCGGAGGCCGTAATCGCCCCAGCCGAAGACGCCGAAGACGGGGAATGCGCGAAGGGCCCAGGCGATGTTGTTTATCAAGATGTCTCGCCCGCCGAAGAGAACCGCTGGCCGCAAAATCGCGTGAGACAGGCCGCTTTCGGCCAAATTGCGCTCAAGTTCGGCTTTGCCGCGAAAGTATTCGAAAGGGGATTGCAGACTGGGGTTGGTGATGGAAATATGCACCACTCTTTTCACTCCGGCCTTTTGGGCGGCCCGAAAAAGCAGGTTGGAGCCGTCGATGGCCTCGCGATGGTTGAAACGCTTGTGGTTGAACCGCACCCAATAAGTGTTGTAAAAAACGTCGGCCCCTTCCATGGCTTTAACCAGCGCGTCCGGATTGGAAAAATCCAGAGGACTCGTTTTCACCGCTTCCAACCCGACCGGGCAGTCGCGGCTGTGGCCGATCATTCCGCGAACTTCTTCCGCCCCGGCTTCCAGAAGCGCCCGAGCCAGATACGAGCCGCTGTAGCTGAAAGGACCGGTGAGGACGTGTTTTCCGCCAAGTTTTCCTTCAAATTTCCCAGATAAACTTTGTTTCATTTTTCGGTTTCCTTTTTTGCGGTCGTCTGGCGAAAAAAACTCCGAGGCCCAGGAAAAAAATCGAAACGCGCCATGCATTCGAGCTATAATCGATCTGTTGACGGAGCCCTCGGTCCATGACGCGAAAAAAAAACTCATCGCCTCCTTGGACGCGGAGCTTTTATTGGCGTTCGGTCGAATTTCCGTCTGGCGGCGAGGCAAGAATTTTTTCCAAGTCGTCAAATAGACGCTTGACCGAATCGACGAGACTAATCCCCAAAACTGGCAAAAATGCTTTCGTTCGTATTTTAAACAGCTTAAGTTAACAGTATTGAAGTTAAACCCGGAAAATGTTCCAACTCAAAATTTTCCGGTTTTTTTTTCTTGTGCCGTCAGATAATTTTCCAGGCGATTGCGAATTTTGCCCTTGACGGCACGTCTTTGAGTTTTCACAACTGACCGCGTCCATGCTCAATGAATTAGCGGCGAAGGACATGCTTCTTTTCCCTTCGCCCATCCAGATGAGGCGCGCGCAGACGGAAAAATTTGATGTTTTGTGTCCCGATCTCTGTCATGTGTTTTCACTCCCGCTCCGAACGCGCGACGCCATTTCTTGAAATAGCCGGATCGTTGGCCTCTGATTCCAAACTCGTCTCTTTTCATCGTCATGTTTCCTGCGCCGATCTCTACAACACGTCTTTTAGAAAGCAATTTGGATACCAATATGCTCCATAAGGGACGCATCGCGAGTTGCGGCGCTTTTCAATTATAACGCTTTCGCCCTGTAATATGGGCGGAAAAGTCCTCATTGACGTCCATGACGACCGGTCTGAAGCCAGCTGGCCAGGCGGAGCGCGCAGCGGGTCAATCGCGCGGGGGCGGGACATGGAAGCCGTCAAATCCGAACGCGGCGACACAAAGGGGGAGGGGCGACGGGTCGCGGGGATGCCTCAAGGAAAGGCCACGCCGACGAAACAGACAGGGCTTGGCGATATGGACGCGCGCGACGTCAAAGGTTGGACGAAGGCTTTGACTCGTCTTTGCCCTTAAAAGAGCTTCCCTTCCCTACGCGGCTTTCTTCCAAAGGCGCCGCCCATGACGCCTTTTGTCCATTGCGAGGTGCGACGACAGGAAGCCGCTCGCCATGACCCCCTGGAGTGAACGTCAAGGCTTCTCGGACCTTTAGGGAGTTATTGTTCCGAAGGTCTTCCCTGTCGAAGGGAGAATCGTCGGCGGGCTCTCCATCCGGTTCAGTCTCCGGCTTCTCGTCTTTGGCGGCTTGTCCGGCTTCGATGGCGAAGGCGTCGCCGTTTCGTGAATGACGCAGACGATAATTCGTCCGTCATCATCGGCGAAATTCTCCGCCTTATAAGGAATGTCCTCCAGCGTCAGGCCGGCCAAAAAAAGAGAGCGAAGATATGTTTTGTCATCCTCATGGCGGAGGTATGGATACTGCCGGATATAGCGCACGATGACCGTCTGGAACGCCGGTTGGCCCCGCTCGATCAAGGCGTCGAAGGCCGCTAGACATAGCTCTTTGGAAATCCAGACACGTTCAGGCGGCTCGACGGAAAACAGGAGAGGAATTAAAGCGACCTTCGCCTCCAGATTGGGCGGACGGAGACGAACCGAAACAGAGTGGCCAAAGGAGGATTCGACTTCTTCTGCGATGGTCAAATAGCCGGTCTGGAACAGGCCTATGTGCGGATCTATCTCCGCCATATCGCCGATGTAGAAGTTGAAGTAACATATTGAAGACGCATGGTTCCCGCGCAAAATAGATTCCAAATCCAGCCCGAACAAATAAGGCGATTCGAGATGCAAACGGATTTCCTTCTTGTCGGCCGCCGACAGTTCCGTCAAAAACGACGGCGTTTCTGTCTCATGCCAGAAGCAGCCAAAGTCGCGTTCGCTAAAAAAGGAAAGAACGGACCAGAAATTGAGAACCTTGGTTTTTCCGTCCCAGGAGTAGCCGCCGTGCCAGTCCAAAACCATATCTCTGAGCTCTTTTCTGCCGCAGTCAGGTCCCAGGACTCCTTTTTCCGTCAAAGCCGCCAACATGTCGGCCAGACGTTCATCCAACAGCTCGTCGAGCTCGGCGCTGTTGAAGCCGCATAGGTCGGCGAAACCGGATTTAAAAGTCAGACAGTCCAGGCTAAAGTCCCTTGAAGAGAGGGATGTGCCTTCGAAAAGGCCAACGCCGGTCATGAAGACGAGTCCCGCCTCGGCATGTCGGAAACTAGGACTCGGAAAAAAAAATCAAAAAGATACTGACGAACGGCTTCAGCCAGCTCCGGCTCTCTTAAATTTTGCGTTATCGGGGCGTCATAATCGTCGACGAGAACAGCCACTTTCCGACCATATTTCGCGTAAAGGCAGCTAATCAACGAGCTGAACGCTCTCCTCGGTTCGATGGAGCGGGAAAGGTCGACGTCCTCTTTTTCGCCTATCTCGCAAAGATATTTCCACAAACGCGCCTCCATATCCAAATAAGAGCTGGCGTTTAGACTGGCCAGGGACAGCTTGACGACCGGAGAAGGAGTCCAGTCGTAATCCGAGCCGTCGATCCAGAGTCCCTTGAAGAGTTCCCTATGACCGTGAAGAATGTGTTCCAGAGCGCTGAGGACGAGCGTTTTGCCGAAACGACGAGGACGAGTCAGAAAACAAGTTCTTGCCGGTTTGACTAGATCATAGAGGAGCTTGGTTTTGTCGGCGTAAAAACAGGCATTTTGTCTCAGCAAAGCGAAGTCGCTTGTGCCAAGGGGCAATTCTCTCATGGGGAAACCTCGTCGAAGCCAAGGGATAGAAAAAAGGGACGAGGCTCTAATAACCTCAAATAGTCATATCCATGACAGCATCAATTAATTATATATGGTTCAGAGATAAAATACAAAAAAATTATAGGCTTTTTCCTCTTTAGAGCGGCTATTTTCGGCCATAGCCGAGGCGAGGATGGGCAAAAATTGTCTGTTTTAGAGGACTGTTTCTGGCCAAATCAGCCTACGCTCATTTTCGTTTCAACGGCGTTGGCGCCAAGTAAAAATTATCTCGTCGCCTTCGGCGCGGTACGTGTCGGTCATCCTCTGAACCGTCCTGATGTTGCGCCCCAAGAGCTTGGCTGCGTAAGCTTGGGGCATTCTCTCGTTGACGACCCTGCCGATAATGGCGGCTCTTTCAGCAGGACTCAAGTCGGTTGGCTGGTTCTTGCAATCAGATGAGTTTTTATTTATGACATTCTCATCGTTAAAGTTGGGGGTAAAGTCTGGCTCACGGTCTCCGGCGTGTGGCTCGTTTGCTTTCACTGCGTCATTATATGAGTCTTTGTGTTTTACGTCATAATCTAGACGCTTGCCGTGATTGTCTGGTTTGCGGTCAATCGGATCCATGCTAATTCTCCTTTGCGAGGGATCAATTGAAAGGCAAAAGGAGAATTTTAGGACATTTTAACTTTGGGGTTAAATGCCACCGACATTTCAACTTGGCGCTTAAGTTGAATATGGCCAATGATAAATTAACTTTGCGCTTATGTGTAGTTCAGGACATTTTAACAATGGACTTAAAGTATACAAATAATGACATTTTAATGTTGTCCTTAACCCTGTGACATTTTAACTGTGTGCTTAGGATAGTTATTTTTAAAATTTATGGTTGCAAAAACATAACATTTTAACAATGCGCTAAACCTGAAATATGACATTTCAATATTGTTCTTAACCTAAAAAACCCGACATTTTAACCTCGTCCTTAAGATCATTTGCGACATTTTAACTTTGGATAACAGACGACATTTTAACTCTGGCGCAACATCCTGAAATATTAAAACACCTCGCTCCCGACATTTATGAAAAAGGGTTCCAAGAAGGGTTGCAAGAAGGGAGAGAAGAATGGAGAGAGAAAGGGAGAGCAGATGTGGCGCACAATCTTTTGAAAGCCGGCGTGAGCGTGGATGTCATCAGTTCTGCCATTGGCTTGTCTCTTGAACAAATCGAAGAATTGAAGAATTCTTGATAGTTGGAGATTCTCTTTTTATTCGTATTAAGAAGCAAGGCGACGGCGGAGATGACTTTTCTGGCAGGATAACTGTTTTTTATGGTTGATGAAATGCCTAATATGCGTAAATATGCCTGGAGCTCTTCAGCTTTGCCGTTTTTTTTCGTTCATCATACGCTTTCGCGCGGCGGGTTTTGAGCGGGAGTCTAACTATGACCTCAAACACGGCGGCCAGCGTCTCCAAATAGCCTTTCGTCGGACTTGGCGTTCCCTGCCCCTGGCGGAGTCTTTTCATTTCTCGCATTTGGCCAATGTGTCTGGAGACCTCGCCGTCGTAAGGACTGCCCTCAGTCAGCCATAAAATGCCGAGCCGTCGTTTTTTCGTCAGGCTCGTTTTTTTTATCCCGTTTGCCGCCGACATCGCCGCTCGGTTCGCTGAACGGCTTGAAGGGGGCGCACGGAAATGGCGACGCTCGGGGGCGCCTTGCCCGCAAACGCCGCCCGCCAAATCCGCAGGCCAGAGCCAAGCGGCAAAGGCCTCGCCTGCTTCTTTTAATCTCCCTTCGGCGCGAAGGATTTCACCGCAGCTTCGTCAGGCTCGAAGAATTCAAAGGCTTTGACCGCCCGTCTCGCCTCGCCCAGACCTTTCCACGCGTCGGCGTCAAGAGACGGCGGAAGGCGGCGCATCTCATATTCCGCCGACTCTCCGCATCGCCATAGGAACCGCCAGAAGACGAGACTTGGCTTTATGGCGAACAATCGTTCCGTCAAATCCAGGCTGTTTCAAATCCAGGCTATTTCTCCTTGCCCTCCAAAAAAATGCGTTTGTCCATTTTTATTTTCCTCAATCCGCGTCCACCCAAATGCGGCATGTTCCGCAATGCAAACAACGAAAAAGATAACCTGTCACCGAGCCGCCCGCGACGAGGAGCTCACCGAGGCCCTCGGCGTCGTATTCATTGTGGGTGGCGTACTCCGCGATCACTTCGTCGAATATCCCCGCTTCCTTCAATTCTTTTGTCCCCGCCTCGCCGAGATATTCCATGTAGTCGTCGCAATGGGCCAGCCAGTATTCGCCCTGCCATGAAATGTAACCAGGCGTGCGTTCAAACAGCTCTTTTTGTCTTTCCGCGTTCGAAACGGATTCCCCGCCCTGGACGAAGGCGCAGTCGAATTTCTTTGCCGCCGCGCCGCTGGCGATGCACGCCGGGCAAAGGTTTTCCACGTTCTCTCGGCAATACGGAATCGCGGCGTAATAATATTCGGTCGCTTTCCCGCAGCAAGGACAAATGATCTCTTCGCCCTCTTCCGCTTTCGCCAACGCGCCGTTGCCGAGCGGGTCGGGGAAATAACGGAATGTTGGCGAACCGCTCCCGTCCGTTTGGCCGCCGCCTCCGGCCAGCGGTCTTCTCGGTTTGACGGCGAAGTCGTCTCCATCCGTCGCGGCCTTCTCTTTCAACTCCAACAGCTTCCGCTGTTGTTTTCGATCCTTCGGAGCGTCGATGGCCGGATAAAAATCATACGCGCTTTTGTGCAAGCCGAGCCACTTGCACGCGAGCCACAGAACGGATTTTGCCTCCGCGCCGCCGTCGGCTTTCATTGTTTCGATCAAAGCGTACATGGCTTCAATGTCGTCGGTGGGGGCTTGCCACGCGCTTTTCTTTGACAACTGAACGTATTGCCGCATATAGTCGTTATTCATGATCGCCTCTTCCTTTCATGGCCAGGGTCTCACGCTCCCCGTGTTCAAACCGGTTCGGAGAGTCTGGAAATGGACAACTCTCTGGGCCTATTTTAGCCGCTTTTGGCCTTCCATGGCCTGAATAATTGCCCCGAAATCTCTAACACCGAAAATATTCTGGCGAAAAAGCCCTCGGATGTTACGGATCTTTTTTTTTTCCAAAAATATCTTTCCGCCAAAGGGATATTCGCCCTGGTCCGACTGACGCGGACGACGTTCCCGTCAGGTTTGTCCGATTTGACCAGGGCAGAAAGCGGGATCATTTTTGGACGAAATTGTTCGAAAAGCGCCGTCTTCATGCGGAAATCGGCGATTGCGGACGCGCCGCCTCGCGTCCAGGCGGCAAACGCCAATGACCTTTCCCTGTTTGACCTTACGCCGCAGCCTTGGCTTTGCCCGCGAAACAGTTGTCCGCAAATAAGCCTTTTTTCGCCGCCGCGCCGTTTCCAGCCTTGCGGGCCATTTCCTATTTTATGGCCCAGTTCAGTCAAATCGCGACAAAAACCACGTCGGGGGATCCTCTGAAGCCTAAAACGACCCGCTTTGTGGTACACTTTCGGAGGACTAAAACAAAAAGGCGGCCTGGTTTCGCCTGCGATAATTTGGCCGAAGCGGAGCGATTTCATTTTTGGAGCATTCAGAGGCCAAACATCAACTTAGGGCCTGCCCGCCAATTTGTCCAATTTGCCAAAAAGTCCGAAGAACGCCAAGATTTTGGCCAGAGCGACGGGCGAGACCTTTTCGTCTTTCGCTTGGCCATGATTTGGTTATGATTCGGTCATGACTTGAAGATGATCTGGCCAACGGCTGCGCCTTTAGAATTCGCCTAAGTTAGCCCAACAAGACTAAAACAAGAACAATCTATTTTTTGTCGCATATTTCGTGATAAAATATCTATAGTTTTTATGCATTATTTAAAATATTCCGTCTTTTATATATTATATTAGTTATACTTACTTAATTTAAATATTTTATTGTCTTTCAATTTATTAATACAATAAAATAATCTTTCTTAAAGTCTTGTCCTATGAAAAAAACTATCTTCCTTCTCATGCTTGTCGTGGCCAGTCTCCTTTTCTGGCGCCATGTCGAAACAGAAAGAGTCCGAAGCCAAGAGGATCCTTTAACCTTATACGGCAACGTCGACATAAGGGAACTGACCTTGGGCTTTCGGATCTCCGGTCGGTTGGAAGAAATGTATCTGGAAGAAGGCGACAGGGTTCAAGCCGGCGCCGTCGTGGCCCGTTTGGACGACAAGCCTTATCAAGACGATCTGGCGGTCAAAAAGGCTCAGAGGCGGGAAGCCCAGGCGGCTTTGGCCAACGCCGAAAAAAAATTCTTGCGCCTCGACGCTTTGCTGAAAAACAAGTCCGTCTCGCAAAGCGACTATGACGACTCGTTGGCTCTTCGGGACGAATTGGCCGCCAAACTGGAGACGGCCGAAGCTCTGGTCGAGTCGTCCTCCACCAGTTTGACCGACGCTTCCCTCAAAAGCCCCAGCGACGGCACGGTCGTGATCAGAGCGGCGGAGCCGGGAGCGATTGTCGCCGCCGGTCAGACCGTTTATGTGATCAGTCTGGACAATCCCGTCTGGGTCAGGGCCTATGTGGACGAGCCCAACCTCGGACTGCTGAGTCCAGGACAGAAGGTCGCCGTCCGGACCGACTCGGGCCGGCAATTTTCGGGGCAAATAGGCTTCATCTCCCCGAAGGCGGAGTTCACCCCAAAATCAGTGGAAACTCAGGCTTTGCGCACCAGTTTGGTCTACAGACTCAGAATCGTCGTCGATGCGCCTGCTCAATCGCTCCGACAAGGCATGCCCGTGACGGTGACCATCGACAAGCTCTGAACCAATGAGCGAATCCTCTTTCATAGTCGTCAAAAATCTGACGAAAACGTTCAAAGGTCAAATCAGGCCCGCCTTGGACGGCTTGGAGGCCGAGGTCGAGAAAGGCGGCATGATCGGCTTGGTGGGGCCCGACGGGGCCGGGAAGACGACCTTGCTCCGTCTGCTCATAGGCCTTCTGGTCCCGGAGACCGGCTCCGCGACGGTCGACGGTCTGGACTGTCGAAAAGAGGCCGATCGGATCCGCCTGATGAGCGGCTACATGCCCCAGAAATTCGGGCTTTACGAAGACCTCACCGTTTGGGAGAATCTGACCCTCTACGCCGATCTCCGAAACGTGCCCAAAACGAGCCGAGCCGCCAAATTCGACGAATTGCTCGCCTTCACCGATCTCGATCGCTTCAAGACCAGACTGGCCGGACGTCTCTCCGGGGGCATGAAGCAAAAACTGGGCTTGGCCTGCGTCATGTTGTCCACGCCCAAGCTTCTCCTTCTGGACGAGCCGAGCGTCGGCGTGGATCCCATTTCCCGGCGAGAGCTCTGGCGCATGGTGACCAAACTCAGCGACGACGGACTGACCGTCGTCTGGGCCACCTCTTACCTCGACGAAGCGGAAAAATGCGCCAGCGTCATTTTGTTGCACCAAGGCCGCAACCTTTTTAGCGGGCCGCCCGCTGAGGCTCTGTCCAGAGTCGAAGGACGCTGTCTGGCGCTGGGGGGCTTGGTCGGCCAGGAAAGACGTCTGGCTCTGACCGAGCTCCTTAAGGAAGAGGCGGTCATTGACGGACTGATTCAGGGCGGCGACATAAAAATAGTCGCCAAGGCAAAAGGCTCTCCCGTTCGCGCCCGCCAAGGCGCCTGGCGCCCGATGAAGCCCTCCTTTGAGGACGCCTTCATCGACATTCTGGGCGGATCGTCCATGGGCGAATCGGAGCTGGCCAAACGAATGGAAAACAAGCCGGACGACGACGCCGTCGTCATCGAAGCCAAAAACCTCACCAAGCGATTCGGAGATTTCGTCGCCGTCCAAAACAACACGTTTCAGATCAGGCGAGGACGGATATTCGGTCTTCTTGGACCGAACGGGGCCGGCAAATCGACCACTTTCAAGATGATGTGCGGCTTGCTCTCGCCAACCTCGGGAACGGCCGCGATCGCCGGCTTCAATTTGCTCAATTCTCCCTCCAAAGCCAGAAGCCGCATCGGCTACATGGCTCAGAAATTTTCCTTATATGAGCAGCTGAGCGTGGCTCAAAATCTGAACTTCTTCTCAGGCGCCTACGGTTTGCACGGAAAAAGTCAGAAAGAGCAAACGGAGCTGATGAAGCAGGTCTTCGGCTTAGCCCCCTACATGAACGTCAGCGCGGCGAATCTGCCTTTGGGCTACAAGCAGCGTCTGGCCTTGGCCTGCGCCGTCATGCATCAGCCCGAGGCCCTTTTTTTGGACGAGCCGACTTCCGGAGTCGATCCTCTGACCAGACGAGAATTCTGGCTGCACATAAATCATCTGGCCATCAAGGGGATGACCGTGATGATCACCACTCATTTCATGGAAGAGGCCGAATACTGCGACGAAATAGCCTTGATCTACCGGGGGAGAAACATAGCTTCCGGCAGCCCTGACCAGCTCAAAGCCATGGTCGCCTCCGAGAAGCTCAAAGAACCCGCCATGGAAGACGCCTTCATCGAGCTAATCGGAAGAGCGGATCTGGAAGAGGAGTAGAGGATGCGAATCTTGAGGGCTTTGATCGTCAAGGAGTTCATCCAGGTCAAAAGGGATCCGGCGACCGTTTTCGTCACCCTGCTTCTTCCTTTGGTCCTCATGTTCATCTTCGGCTACGGAGTGAATCTGGACGTCGGCCGGTTTCCCATAGGCCTGGTCGTGGAATCAGACGAACCGGAAAGCGTCTCCTTATTGACCGCCTTCAGCAATTCGAAATCCTTCGACGTCGTCTCCGGCCGGGACATCCGAGAATTCGAGGCCGACCTGATCGCCGGCCGACTCAAAGGACTGGCCGTCGTTCCCGCCGACTTCGGCCGCAAACGCGCCGTAGGACAGGCCTCGGCCATCCAGATCGTCACTGACGGAACCGAAGCCAACACGGCCGCTCTCGTCCGCTCCTACATCCAGACGACCATCGCTCAATGGGAAGCCGGCCAGCTTCTCGAACAAGGTCGACGCCCGAACTCGCCCATTTCTCTTGAACCAAGGGCCTGGTTCAACCCGGAACTGACCAGCCGCAACTTTCTCTTGCCCGGCGCCATCGCCGTCATTCTCACCATCACCGGGGTCATCCTCACCGCTCTGGTCATAGCTCGGGAATGGGAAAGGGGGACGATGGAGTCGCTCATGTCCGCTCCGGCCAGCGTCGGCCAAATTATCTTCGCCAAACTGTTCGTCTATTTCAGCCTGGCCCTGTTCTCCCTGACCCTTTGCTGGGCCGTCGCCGTCCACTGGTACGAGATCCCCTTCCGGGGCAGCTTTTTGGCCCTTCTGGCCTTGGGCTCCGTTTTTCTCGTCGCCGCCTTGGGCCAAGGCTTGCTCATATCCGCCCTGACCAAAAATCAGTACCACGCCGCCGAACTGGCCATGATCACCGGTTTTCTGCCCTCGTTTCTCCTGTCCGGAGTCATTTTCGAGATCTCTTCCATGCCCTTGGCGTTGCAGACCGTCACTAGAGTCATACCGGCCCGGTATTTCGTCTCCAGTCTGCAAACGCTCTTCCTGGCCGGAAACGTCTGGCCCTTGTTCGTCTCCTCCATGCTGCACATGGCTTTGATTGGACTGGCCTTTTTCTTCGTCATGGCTTTTCGAACCGTCAAAAAGGTGGCCTGAAGTGACCGCTTTCCTGCGCAGACTCAAAACGCTGATCGTCAAGGAATTGCTCATCCTTCTGAGGGACGCCAAGGGACGCTCCATGCTCGTCGTCCCTCCCCTTCTGCAGCTGCTGCTCTTCGCCTATGCGGTGACTTTGGAAGTGAGGGACGTCAAAGTCGCCATTTTGAACAACGACGCCGGGATTCACAGCCAAGCCGTGGCCAGGCGAATAAAGGCCTCGCCTTATTTCATCGTGGCGGAGTCGACTCTGAACCAGAGCGAACTGGAAGAAGCCCTCGTCAATCAGGAAATCCTTTTGGGACTCATCCTGCCCTCGGATTTTTCGGCCAAGGCGGAAAACCGAACCGGCGCTTCGATGCAGATCCTTTCGGACGGCCGAAAATCCAACGCCGTTCAGATAGCCACCGCCTACGTGGCCGAGATAGTCTCTCAATACGCTTTGGAACTGGCGGAAGCCGACCGGCCTGGAGTCGGCCTCGGCGTTCAGACGGTCGGACGCCACTGGTTCAATCCCAACTTGACTTACGTCTGGACCATCATCCCGTCGTTGATGTGCATCATCACCCTTTTGATGACCTTGAACCTCTCGGCCATGTCGCTGGCCCGGGAAAAGGAGCTGGGCACCTTCGAGCAGCTTCTGGTCGCGCCCTTCTCTCCGGCGGAAATCATCATCGGCAAGCTGGCTCCGGCCATTTTGCTGGCCTCGTTCGAGTCCATGCTGATCTACGGGCTGGGCCGCCTCCTCTACGGCGTTCCCATGAGAGGCTCGTTTCTTCTGATGATGATGTGCGTCATCATCTTTTCTTTTTCGATCATCGGCTTCGGCCTCTTCGTCTCTTCCATCGTCAAGACGCAGCAGCAAGCCATCGTCGGGGCCTTCATGTTCATGGTGCCGTCCGTGGCTCTGTCCGGCTTCGCCGCTCCGGTGGAGAACATGCCGCTCTGGCTGCAAAGGGCCGTAATAATGAACCCCTTAAAGCACGCCTTGATCATGCTCAAAGGGGTCTTCTTGAAAAACATGCCGGCCGGCGAAGTCTGGCTCAACGCCTGGCCTCTTCTGGTCATAGGCGTCCTGTCTCTGGCGTTTTCCGGCTGGCTGTTCAGAAAAAACTTGGGCTGACGCGCCCGCGTCGAAACCCTCGGCGAGCCCGCCGTCAAAAAAAGCTTTCCAAAAAAAACCACAGGCAGGACAAAAATCCCGAAGAAAGCCGAGGCGGCCGGGGGTTCAGTCCGAACAGCCCGCCTTCTCGCGACAAAAGGCCGGTCTGGTCTTTCCGTCGAACAGCCGACGGCGCTTGTAGCCGACGGCGTCGGCCTCGGCCAAGCCTTTTCTGACCATCTCCTCGGTGACGGCGAAGGGTTCCGCTTCGATGCCCGAGGCGCCGTCCATGATTCTTCTGGACATGGCCTCCAGAGCGCTGTCGTCCAAAGATAGGCCAAGATCGTCGAAACAGACGGGCAGCCCCAGAGAAATCATGAAAGACAGGATCTCGTCAAAGAACTTTGGCTCCGCTTTTTCCAAAACCAGCTGAAAGACGACGCCGAAAGCCACCACTTCGCCGTGGTACAGACGCTCCGAGCCGGGAAGCTCGTGGATCCCGGTGTGCAGGGCGTGAGCGGCGGCGCACCCGTTGTTCTCAAAACCTAGACCGCTCAATAGAATATTCGCTTCGATGACGTTTTCCACGGCTTCGGTCAGTCGACCGGCGGCCAAATCATCCACCGCCTTGGGAGCGTCTTCGAGCAGGGCTTCATGGCAGCGCCTGGCGATGGCCCGCGCCGCCAAAGAGGCCCTAAAGCCGCTGCCGACGTAGTTTAGAGAGCCTGAGGCGCGGTTGGCTTCGGCTTCGAACCAGGTGGACAGGGCGTCGCCGATTCCGGCGGCGAAGAGCCTTAAGGGGGCTTGGGCGATGATCTGCGAATCGACCAGCACGAGTTCCGGGGCGTGATCCAGAAACTGGCAGCGCAGATGACGGCCGTCAGGATGATACAGAACGCCCATGGCGCTCGCCGGAGCGTCGGTGGAGGCGGATGAGGGAACCACGACGACGGGCTTTTTCAGATCGCAAGCGGTGAGCTTGGCCGTGTCCAAGGTCTTGCCTCCGCCCAAGCCGCAAACCACGTCGATCCGCTGCTCCATGGTCAGCTTCATGAGCCTTTCCACCTCTTCCTGACAGCATTCGCCGTTGAACTTGACCGTCGTCAAGAGTTGATCAGAATTTTGGAAGGCGGAATGCAAGACGGAAGAATACCGATCGAATAGAAAAGGATCAATTAAGGCCAAAATTTTCCGGCCGTACGAAGCGCAATGAGCGGGCAAATTTTTGATTTCGCCCGGCCCCTGAATGTAGCGGAATGGGGCGCCGAAAGCTCTGGTGGTAAGCATATTTCACCGAAACGACGGACAAAGGGAAGAAAAAGGGCGAATAAAAAGTTTTTTTTGCGAAAGGCGTTCGTTCCGGCGCAATGGAGCCGCCGGACGATTTTGCTCTGAACCTTGGCCCCGGATATGGACAAAAGCCGCCGGATATGAATAGGCCGCTTCCGTCCAACGAGCGGGGAATGTCAGACAATTGGACATTATAGCCCATTTTCCCGACACAAGCCATAGTTTTAGGACGAAGCGACTTTAAGGGGGGCCATTAAGCGGAAAGGGTTCAAAAATCCATGGCTAAGCGACGAACGCTTCTACGGCATGATTTGTTAGTTTTTTTTTAGAAGTTAGAATAAAATATCAAGGAAGACGCGCACAATTAGAAACGCTCAATCGACGAAATCACGGTCATAAGCCGGCCGCCCTAAGGTTGAAGTGAAGGACATTAATAAGCCCATTGCTCGTTCGCGGGATAATCGCCCAATTCTTTTGCAATTATATTGTATATATTTGGCTCCGTTTTCTTCATTTATTCCGCCTTTAAATAAATCATCATCAAATAGATTTAATTTTTTTGCTATAGCTTTCTTGGCATTCTTGGTTTCAGCAGAATCTTTCTCTTTTGGCTGCGATAAATCGTATAAATCTAACATTGGCTTCCAATGGCGCAATAAATATTTATGCCGCTCTTTCCATGTTGGTCTAATACTGTCCGGCGCGGGGGCATCTATGAATAATTTGGCCACGCCATCTTCATTAAAAACACATAAGTCTAAAATACAGATATGAACAAATTTAATTCGTCTGAATTTAGCCAACCATTTTCTATCAGGAGATTTGTCAAAATATGGCATTTCGTCAGCGTAATAATGTTCTTTTTCGTCTTCCGCCAGAACTATTTCAGCGAGCGGAACACGAGACAAGGTCGGTTCCCGGTTCCCCGACTGCCGCACCATAAGATCGCACGGCTGAGCTAGCAAAATGTATTTTTTTTGGCTGTTTCCGCCCGCCTTTTCAAAAATATCACCAAGTTCAAGCGGCAGATGGTTATTGTTGACATGTTCATCCAGCTCATATAGTTCTTCGCGCTGTAATGACCACGTATTGAGAGGAACCGGCAAAAGTTCACATTTGGTCGGAATTCCGCTCACCTTCCGTAGTTTTGCGGCAATTGATTCTAGCGCGCCGCCTTCATAGGCTAAGCGGCGCGACTCCATGCGGTGAAACATCGCATGGAGTCTAAACAGCATGTCTGGTTCCCACAACCCTTCGCTGGCGGAAACCTGCAATACAATGCGTTCGAGAGCATATATGTCGAGATCTTCGACTCTTTTTGCCGCATTTGCCGCAGCCTCGCCGAGGATATCCCTTGCTTTTAATTTAAAATTCGTAAGGTCAGATGATAAAGCCGTTACCTTTAAAATTTGGGCGAAAAGCATCGGATCTTCTATGAGGTGCAATTTAGGAATTACGGTGAACCGATCACGCGAGACGCGATATTTTTTGCTCAGCGATTCCCATTCCTCAGGCTGCTCTTCTGGAGTTACGGTATGCGTTAGAAGACCGCAAAATATATTTTCGGTTGCATCATTTTTCAAAAGTGAAGTAATGATTTTAATTCCGGCTTGGCTATCCCTGTCAGCCGCGTCTGAAAAAACTTGATCAATTAAAAAGAGCGTGCGTTGCGTTGTACAGTCCAGTATTCTTTGACTCTTTTCTTGTTCCCATTGTTCAGGAGAAAGGCTAACCAGCTTGCCCTCAGGAATAATTTGATCCAAAATTGAGGCATGCACAAGATCGTCATCTACTTTTCCGTCCTGCCGTCGGGCGGCGGCAATAACTTGTTTGCCTCGCCTCAGTTTGTTTTCCGGGGTTAAATCTCTCCACGCCGTTGTGACATTTTCGGTCAGAATGTCTAGCTCTTCTGGCAGTGGCAATCCGAGTTCAGGAAAAATAGGCGCCAATAAAGCAGTATCAATGGCTAAAGCCGCAATGACAACGTCTTCAACGGCAAATTCTTTATTGGCATCGTCCACGTTGATTACGCAATCAACCCTAAGAGCCTCGAGAATGCTGCCCACTGCTTTTTGCGACGCCGCTATTGCTTTTTGCGAGTCCGCTAGGCCTGGCTTAATAGTCGTCATTGAGCACACTCCGAAGATCGATTTGGAATTTGAAAAGTCGCTTTTGGCTGTTACGTTCCGGGACGAGGCCAATACTGCAACCTTCAGAATCCAGCAGTTGTTTTATGATAAAAAGCCCTAGCCCCCGCCCTTCTTTTTTTGAGGATACAAAGGGTTCAAATAAAGCATGCTCCACGCTAGGATCAACGCCGCAGCCGTCATCCCATATCCGCAAGAATGGCCGGGAAATCTCAAAGGTGATGGTTCCGCTTTTCAGTCGCTCTTGAGCGATGTCTTCCTTGAGCCAGTATTCGCTGTTCAACACAAGGTTATCGATTATTTGTGTTAGTTTTCCCTTGTTTATTCGAATGTTGAGCGGCGAGTCGGCGTCACTTATCACTCGTATGGCAATGTTGGCTCTACTTAACCTAGTCTGGTAGAACTCCGCTAATTCAGAAAAAAGATCAGCGATGTCAAAACTGTGGCGTTGTTCGCGGACGTGTCGCAAAGCCGGCGACAAAAAAGACATTTGTTTTCGAAGCGCCATTACAGCTGATAGCACATATTCTACAAAAGCGAGGATTGGGCGTTCAGTTGTACTTTTATTCCGAAGCCTCGTCTGGGCTGATTTAGCGCGCACTGCAAGTTGATCCGCCACATTGTAAACTTCATGCGACAAGGCTTCAGCAGTCAAACCGAGGCCGACTGTTTCATACATATAGTCCATTTGCCGTCGAAGCCCGTCGATTCTATCTTCAAGAACTTGCCCCAGGCCTTGAAGCGAGCTAAGCGCATCTAGATATTTTGATAATTGCTCAATAGCCTTATTTGCGTCAATAAGCAGCGGTTCAAGTTCAGACATTGCGTCGGCCATTTTTTGGCGCAACTCAGGCGTAAGTTCATGTGTAGTCTGGACACATTCGACGACTTCCTTGGAAGCGGAAACACCTTTTGTAAGCCGCGCTTTAAAAACATCTATTTTTTTTCTATGCTGAGGCGCTTCCGCCAGACCTTTGGTGAGCGCCTTAGAGAGGTCTTCCGTTGTTTTTCGTGAATCTATCTGTGCAGCTATCTCGTTCCGCTTCTTGCGAAAATCAATCCATGAGCGACCAAAAAAATCATGGGCCCTGGTCGTGAAGGTTTTAAATTCCTGCAACAGCAGCAGAAAATTTCGATAGTGCGGCGACTCTTTAAAGCCCTCTCTATCTGTGGTCTCTTCGAGCTCAATATTGTCACGCGCAGATAGGGCAATATACCCAATCGTATTATCTGGTTTCAATCCATAATAAGAAGTAGCTGACGTCCACTGGGCAGATAATTTAAGCCAGTCATGATCGACCTTGATTGCAAAGCCATCTCTATATACGCGAATGCCGCTCAAGTCTTTGACATATTGACGATATTCCTGCCTTTTGTCAAAAACGCTTTGACCACGAAAGGCCATATCACTCAAATCAAATGAATCTACTTCTCCTCGAAATGGACCAGGGTTAGCAATGTCGTCATTGCTGGCTCGTTGCACCTTGTCTAGGTTGGCGAGAGATTTTGTCCAAGAAAATTCCGCAAACCATGGCGTAGATTTCGCTCTCCTCAGGTTAAACGCGGGCGCCCCCAATTGTGATTGAAGAAAATCAAAAAACGCGTCGCCATTGTCAGATTCGGCAATTAAGGCGAATTGTTCAGCTTCTTTAGCGTTGGCGGGGCGAAAGTGATCAAGGCGAACACGTCCTTCAATGGTAATTTCGGCGCCGTCGAAATTTATCTTATACCTCACTGGAGCTATGTTGCGGATGCGTTCACTTACGTCTACAAGCTCAAGCTTTTTGCCGTCCACCAAAACCAGGACCATGAAATTACGAATCTCGCGATACGGAGAAATCACCTGAGACAATTCTTGTTCTAAATGTTTTAGAGCGCCTTGGCCACGCCAAAAATCCCTTTCTTTTAGGCCGGACACAATGATTTTTGTGCCTTTTTTTCCTGTACAATCAAGCGTTCTCAGATGAACGTCAACACCTTCCAACTTCGGAGCAGTTTCAAAGGCAAGCCATGAGAAACCAAAATGATATCCTGACCCATCTTTTCCCTCCGTAAATAATTCAAATTTTTCGCCTAGACGCTGCACGCCAAGTCGTCCAAGACCTTTATCGCCTAACGGCGTACGCCCTCCAGGGGTCGTCTTCTTGGCTCGCTTAAGTTCTTGCTTTTTTCTATTTGAGATTGTCAACCAGCCATTTTTTATGTCAGTCAAAGTCATGCCGACGCCATTATCCTCCACCATGATGCGCCCGCCTTCCGGAGAAAACATTTCTCCGTCAACGTTGGCAATGCCATGTGTATCAATGGTAACCTTAGCGTAGCTCGCATCGGCGTCGTAGGAATTTTTGACTAGCTCAATAAGCGCTTGGATGGGATTGCTGATTAGGCTTTCGCCAAGTTGGTAGACAACGGAGGGATGAACTTCAAAGTGTAATTGATTGTCCTGGGCCATGTCATATTGCCTTACGCATAACTAAAATAGTTTCATTGGACATCGTCTCGGCGATATTGTTTTTAAAGGCCATACGCTTTGATGATATGCGACGAGTCAATTTACACAACATCGCTGCCTGTTGTAATTGGAGCAATTCGGTGAGAACGCAATCTAGCGGGACACGTTTGCCGCCAACTTTGCGATTCCCTAATGTCCAAACCATTAGACCGCCCGGTCGCAGGCTTTTGAGAATCGGGTCAAGACTATTGTCTAGATCGCGAAAGAAAGCTGCAACTCGGATAATGCGGTCGCGTGGTTGGTCATTTAGCGTTTGGACATAATTTTTGAAAGCTGAAGACCGATCCTGGAGGCTCTCCAATTCTTCCTTTTCTAGCCGTCTGCTTCCGCCAAGGCTCCGAAAGTCAATCTCATGTGTGGAGTCTAAGTATTTCGTGTCGAGCCCTCTTTCGACGTCATCTAAATCAATCCACTGTAATGGCAGGTACGAATATTGCCCATATGGCACCGTAGTCGCGTTGTCACCATAAGGTGGAGATGTAATAATAATATCTAAATTTGATAGTTCTTGCGCATTTCGAACGTCAGCCAATGATATCTTAACTTCTCGTTTGTAATGTCCTCGCGCGAGCTGGCCAGAGCAGGATAGTGTTCTTGCTTGCTCCTCGTAGTGATGGATATTTCTAAAGAGCGCCCTTTTAAACATTCCTATGGGATCACAAACACGATCTACAATATCCTGTTGGGTTCGAGTATGCAGTTTGAAGGTAGACGTTCTGGAGTTGCTTGTGAGTCGTACTGCCTCTGCTAGCGCTACCCAAAAAAAACGACGTGCCCATAAAGCTCCCTCTTTTCGGATGGCACGACGTATTTTCGACATTGAAACTTGAACATCTCTTGTGAACCATTTATCTTTATTATGAAAATTAACTTCGATGCTATCTTGGCCGTCGCCGTCAATTCGACTATTTAGAAGCATAGTCTTGTCTTTGAGCGCATTAATATAAAAAGGTCCCTTTTTCACGCGGCACAGCAAAATTGCCAATGGATTTATATCTACTCCGTAAAAAGATAGCCCATGCATCATGCTTTCAGTCATGATGGTGCCAGAGCCAACAAATGGGTCTCCAACGTTCTCAATGTCGGGATGTACGGCGCACGCTTGTTCAAGAATTGTTTTGGCAATTTGGGGCACCATCATAGCTGGATATTGAAACATCCCATGGCCGCACTCACGGCGTGAATTACCCTTGAAAGACCAATAGTCCTTATCAGCCTCAGTGAGCGCTTCAAGCTGGCTACGCAACAAATCATCATGATGTTTCTGGACGGCGACCATTTCTACTACCGTTCGGTTTTGCCAAATTTCATTATTCAGGCAAATATTTAGCAATGATGTCTTGTCTATCTTCATCAAAAGCTGAGATAATAGCCCGTTATTTTTTCATTGCCAAGGGAGATGGCTTCGCCCTGCCGTTTTTCCACCGATTGCTCGTTGGAAGCGTAACGCCTAGCTCTGCTGCAAACGTTTCCTGGGCAAGCCCAAGGCAAACGCGTACTTCATGGGTTAAGACCGCAAAATCACTATTTGAGGCCAATGACGCTTCTCCTGATCTTTAAAGCTTCATTGGGCAGATAATCAATCATACGCTCACAATAGCAGAGTGTTTTTTTCCTGTCAATTGAAGTTTGATATGGCTTTCCATATAGAGCCATAAGCTCCCTGTGCAAGGTTTTCAGGAGTGTCCTCCTATCGAAAAAAAAGCCTCGTAAAGTCAGCTACGGCAGAAAAAAGAACGGTGCGCGGAGCGCGGTTTGATCTGAAAGAAGAGCATGGAACATTGCCGTCAAGGCGAAATTGTCGACAGTTCATTCCTGACAAAAATCTAATTGAGGTCATAACCGCCCTGATTATGCTTCCGCTTCGGCCGCTTTCAGCATTTCCGCCAGTTCTTCCGGCGGAATGCGAATCACTTGGCCGTTTTTATGCCCGACCATGGGAACCCCGGCTTGAATGCAGCGCTTCATGGCCTCCAAGCCGCCCTGGCGTATGGCCGCAGTCACGGGGTCTCCGCGCTGAATCAAAGCTTCAAGGTCAACATTTTTTTTATCAGTCATTTACGTGCTCTCTTGAAAACTGCCGATACAGTTGCCGATCAATCGCCTTGACATGATTGCTGGCCCCCTTGGCCAGCAATATAGGGCGAGCAGGCCAGGAATTGTCGTAAAATAGCCAAGACGTCGCTATGGAACCATAAAGCTGAAAGAAATTCCGCAATCCCGCCGCAAAGCGCCGCCTGACCACATCTTCCGGCACGTTATGGCCGCCCAACCTCACCCGCGTCTCTACCCGCCCCATGGCCGTCTCCGCATTAGGCAAAGCCAGAAAAATCAGGTGGACGCGCCAACCAGAGGCGGTCAACTTTTCCAGCCAGGGGACGAAAGTCCGCGAGGCCAAGGTGGTTTCAAAGGCGAAGTTGACCCGCTTAAACGCCAGTTCAGCCAACCGTTTGAGCATGATGCGACCGGCCTCGATGGCCGCCGTCTCTGAGCGAAGGCGGAAAGGCCCCTCGGCGATGGCGTCGGCGTTGACGAATTGATCCACAGCCAAAGCGTCCCGCAGCAGTCTGGGAGCGGCGGTCGATTTGCCGGCTCCGTTGGGGCCGGCCAGGACGATTGCCTGCGGGTTGTCGTCGGCCATATGATCCTTCCTTCAGGGTAATCCATCTTATTTTCGATCACTCCATTTATAGCACAATTAAGTTTTTATTGCACTTCCGGCTAATAGTCCCCTTATCGTCCGGCAGAGCGAAAGCGTCAAAACTGCGAAAAACCGCGACTAGCGAGGCGCAACTTATGGATCTCATTGGCAAAAAATTTGCTTTCGCTTTATAATCTTTCCGGTCTCGTCGGCACCAAAAGACCTCCTTACGGCGAAACCGACGCCATCATCGACCGTTTCCCTTCAGAACGCTTTTTTTTGGCGCAGTCGACTGCAGCTTATCTCCATGTCTTGAAAAAAAAGGCTTTTCGCCGCGAAGCATTTGGCGAATGAGGCAATTTTACTGAACCCTATGCCGAAAAGGAAAAACTCTCGACGCAGTCGGGAGAAATCAGCCGGTCGAATGACGTCTTGATTTTGATGAGCGCAATAACCGATGAAGCGCGAGAATTATATCTGAATTTTAACGCGGAAAAAAAATTTTCAGCCCGCGAACTTTAACTTTTTAGAAAAATGTCCCTTCACGCTTTCGCCTTGGTTCCCCCTTTGGCTTCTTTAGCTTCTTTGGCTCCTTTGACGCTTTTGATTCCGTTGGCTCCTTTGATTCCGTTGGCTCCCTTGAATCCGAATCAATGCAACACGCCGTTTTTAGTCGAAGAATGCCTGAAACGTGGCTCAATCAGCAAAAAAAACGACGAGCGCGGGGCGCCGCGTCATTGGCTCGCTTATTGCATTTCATCGGTCGGCCCATGCGACCAAGCCATGCTGCCAAGTCTGCGGCCAGGTCTTTTGGCGACTCCGCAGCCGACGAAAACCTTCAGCCGGTTCGCCCCAAAAAAAATGAAAGAAAGTCGATGACGAACAACAACATAGCCCCAGCCGCCAACGAGGTCAAAAAGGTAAGGCCGGCGGCCATCCTCATGCTGGCTCTGGCCAGTCTGGTCTACATGCTCGCCGCTTTGGAGAGGATATCCCCTCCGGTTGTGGCTTTGGACATTATGGATTCGTTGCGGATCGGTCCGGACGACATGGGCCTCATTTTTTCCGCCACCTTCTTGACTTACGCCTTGATGCAGCCCTTGGCGGGACATTGCGCGGATCGTTTCGCCCCGAAGCGCTGTCTGGCCATGTGCGCCGCCCTGCTGGCCTTGTCCTCCATCTGGTTCAGCCAAAGCCAGTCTTTTTTCTCGGCCTGGCTTTCTCGGGCGCTGGTGGGTCTGGCGGCCGGTTTGGCCTTCGTGCCGGCGGTCAGACTCTCGGCCAACTGGCTGCCGGAGAAGCATTTCGGCATGGCTTCGACCTGCATCTTGGCGGCCAGCGCCTTTTCCAACTTCTTGGCCGGCTCTCCCTTGGCCAGAACGGCCGGCCAACACGGCTGGCGCTTCTCCTTTCTGGCGCTCGGCCTGATCGCTCTGGTCGTCCTGGCGCTGGTTCTGCTCGTCATCTCCGATCGTCCCAAAACGGAAGGTCGGCCGAAAGAGAACGGGAAAAGCGAAGCCGAAGAGAAGCAAAGCTTGATCAAGACCGCCAAGCTTGTGCTCCGCGCCCCTGTTTTTTGGCTCATCAGTTTGGTCTATTCCGGAACGGACCTCGTCTATGACGTCTTCACCGGCTTGTGGGCCGGCCCCTTCCTGAAGGAAGTCCACGGGCTTTCCTCGGTCGCCGCAGGAAACATGCTTTCGACGGCCGCCGTCGGCTTTCTGGTCGGCGGGCCGCTTTTGGTCATGTTGGGAAATCGCTGGGGCTCGTACAGCAAAGTGGTCATCTGCATGTGCCTCATGAACGTCGGCATAACCGCTTTCATCATCTGGGGGCCGAAAGAGGCCGCTCCCTGGATGCTTCAGCTGCTTTGCCTCGCGGCCCCGTTGGGCATCCACTGCACGGGACTGCTTTTCGCCATCGGCAAAAGTTTTTTCCCGGAAAAAGTGACGGGCGCCGTCATCGGCTTTCTGAATCTCATGCCCTTTCTGGTCGGCGCCGTCATGCAAAGCGTCGTCGGCCGAATCCTGGCTTTCGTGAGAACAAGTCCGGATTCGAGCTCCTTGGGGGCCCACTTCCATTACGCTCAGGCGTTCAAGCCGATCTTGTTTTGGTGCGTCCTTTCGACCTTGGCCGCCTTTTGGCTCAAAAAGAAAGCCGCCGTCACCTTTTTTAAGTGAGTTCGCCTGAACGGCAATGACTCGCAATCCCCCACTACAAGAGCCGAAAATACTGACGAAGAAAAACTTGTCTGAAGAAAAATGAACAAACCGACCAAGCGCGAGCTCCTCCTTTCGTCGAAGGAAAAACGGTCGAAAACCAAGACGCTGGAAAATCTAGACGCTGGAATGCCGAGGAGCTCAAAAACTCGGCGGTCGAAATTTCGGCGAACGAAAGTTCGACGGACGGGCATGTTCGAAGCCGCGCTCCGACGGAACCGAAAACGCTCCAGGCGGCGTCTATTGGACGAAAAAACGAACTAGACGTCGACCAAAACAGCGTTCCCCGCCAGTTTTGACCGCCCCTTTCGCTCGCCGCCTTCGGCCGGCGACTGAGGCGAAACCGTCGACTGCCGGCGTAGCCGCCGACCGCGGACGGCGGCGATATGGTTAGCGTTTCTCGCTATTTCGGCTTCAGGCTCCCCTGGTTTTTTTGCGGAAGGCTGTTTTGGCGACCAATCGACAGAAGAACCAAAACGCGCCACTGCGGTCAAAAGACAAGCCACTGAGGCCAAAAAAGCGGCCTTCGAGACCAAAAGCGCGGCGAACGCGACCCCTTCGTCTTCGCTTTCGTCTCTTTTGTAAAACAATTGCGTCCTCGACCATTTTTCCGACGTCGACGACTCGCGCGATTTCGTCGGCCAACTCGACTTCCCCTACGTCGGCGAAGACTTTTGGCGAGAGGCCCGTCCAGTCGCGAGAGAATTAAAAAAAACGCGATTCCGTTTCTTTTTTGTCGTCTCAATTTCTTTACAAATCTGTTTTCGTTATGGTAGATTAAAATTAGGCGTTTTTCTCCAATTATGGAGAAATACGCCAGAAACGCATTTCGCCGAAAATTCGCTTCACTGCGGCGAATTTTCATTCTGATCTCGCAGAAGAGGATAATGATTCAAAACGTCGCCAATTTCCCTGAAGATCCGATCCTTCTAGAGCAAATACTCAACAGCCTGCCTGTGGCTTTCTTGCTGATGGATGATTATGGACGCGTCCTCGCCGCCAACAATCATCTGGCCGCCTTGCTGGACATGAGCGCTCAGGAGATGGTCGGTCTGAACATCTCCGAATTTTGGCCCAAAACGGCCGGGTCTCTTGTGGAAATAGCCAATTCCGATCGCCAGGCCATCGGCATGCCGCTGGAAGAGATGAACGGCTGTTTCCTTCAAGCCACCCCCATTTCCGGGCCCAAAACCGGTTTGGCCATTTCCGTGTTCGACAGAAGGCTGTGGCAGCCCTTTTTGGAATCGGCTCCGTCCATCGACCCGCTGACCCCCTACTACAAGAAAATATTCGAAAGCTCCGCCGACGGCATAAGCATCTGCGACAAGGACGGCCGTTTGATAATGGTCAACGCCGCTTCGGCGGCCAACGTCGGACTGACCCCGGCTCAGCTTGTCGGGCGGCATGTGGATTTTTTGGTCAAGGAACGTTTGCAGGACAGCTTCGTCGGGATGGAAGTGCTGGAGACGAAGAAGCCCGTCACGAAGCTCGTTCGCCACTTCAAGACCGGCAAATACATGCTCTTGACGGGAAAGCCCATTTTGGGCGCGAACGGGGCGGTTCATTTCGTGGTCATCAACGAAAGGGATCTCACCGGCATCATCAAGCTGCAAAACCGTTTCGACCAGCAAAGCGAAATCCTGGCCCGCTACAAAGACGAAGTCACCGCCGTTCAGCTGGCGGAACTGGCCAACGCCAACATCGTCTCTTCGAGCAGTTCCATGAAGCTGGTCTTGGACACCGCTCTGAAGCTGGCCCGCTATGCGGTCAAGGAAATTCTGCTGACCGGGGAAAGCGGCACGGGCAAAGGCTTGATCGCCAAATTCATTCACTCCAACGCCGCCAACCGCAACGAGCCTTTCATCCACATCAACTGCGCCGCCATACCGGAGACTCTGCTGGAGGCCGAACTCTTCGGCTACGAGAAAGGGCTCTTCACCGGCGGAAGCCCCCAAGGCCGAGCCGGTCTGTTCGAAGCGGCCGGCCAGGGCGCCGTCTTTTTGGACGAGATAGGCGAAATGCCCCTGTCGATCCAAGCCAAGCTTCTGACCTTTTTGGACAATCACGAGTTCAGGCGCGTCGGCGGAAGCAAACTAATTTCTTCGCCCTGCACCATAATAGCCGCGACCAACAAGGACTTGGTCGACCTGGTCGACCAAAAGCTCTTCCGTCAGGATCTCTACTTTCGCTTATGCGTCTTTTGCCTGCAAATACCTCCCTTGCGGTCCCGAACCGAGGATGTTTTGGAACTGGCCAGCCGCGAGCTGCACCGTTTGAATCACCTCTACGGACAAACCAAAGCTTTGGATCCTCTGGCCATAGAAGTTCTGCAAAGCTACGACTTTCCCGGAAACGTGCGGGAGCTGCTCAACTGCATCCATCAGTCGGTGTTGTTGAGTCCATCCCCTCAAATCGGGCCTTTTCTCAAAAGCTTTTTAGACGCCCGCTGGAAGACGAAGCCCGCGACTCAACCTCGCGTCGCGGCCGCGACGCCGTCGTCGTCCGTCGCGGATCGGGTCGCCTCCGACAAGCCGCTCCTGAACGAAGGTCTGGTGGACAAAGAAAAAGCCATGCTGATGGAAGCTTTGACTCTTTGCAGCAACACCAGAGAAATGGCCAAATTTCTCGGCATAAGCCAAGCCAGCATTTCCCGGAAGCTGAAGAAGCACAATTTGGTCGCTCCAGGCAAAAGGGAGCTGAGTCATAATTTCAGTCATGATTCAAAATTGCATCAAAAAGAAACGCCCTCCTCTTCCAATCATAACTTCCCTATTGTCTAATCTTTTTCTCCAGTCTGACCCCTTTGTTTCCTCCTTTTCCCCGAGAGAAAATTAAAGGTTTTGATTTATTTTTGAATCAAAACAACTTTCCTGACTCTTTCCGCCAGGCGTTTGTTTTTTTTCTCTGACAACAAGCCAGGTCTCTGGTTTCGGCGGAAATAAGCCTTTATTGGCCGACGAATCTCAGTTGGTTTTAATTTTGCAAAGTCTTTTTGACAAAAAATAGCCCGCCGTCGGCCGGTCCGATCTGGCGGAGATTTCTGAAAGGTCGCTGAAGGAACGCCCGAATTCCCCAAAAGGAGGAACAAAATGACGCCAAAACGCTCGTCCCCCTTTCTTTTGGAGCTTTTTCGGATCAATGGCGACAGCTTCCGATCATTTTTCGCGACCAAAACAGCTTTTGAAGCCAAAGCGGCTGAAAAGTCGCGCGAGCGCCGCCGAAGGCGACCTCTGACGCGAAACGAACGACGATCATAGCGACTAAACCAATCACGTCCGAGCAAAACCAAGCCAATTGACAAAACGAAGCTATTTGCGCGAAGCAAAAAAAGCGAAGCGACCAAGCGAAGCTATTTTTGGCAAATAAGCGAAGCGAAAAGCTCGACAAAAGGCCATTTTCGAGTCGGCGACCGTTCTCTTTTCGGAGACTCGCTTGGACTCGCGCCGATAACCGCAAAATCGAGGGCAGAGACCAAAAATGAACGCCGCTCATGACGGGCGAGATCTGGCGTAGGGGACGCGTCCGCTCCGCCGTCCGCCAGTCCATGCGCCTAGTCCGAGCGCTTAGTTCATGCGCGTCATCTGTGCGCGTCGCCTAAGGGCGCCCTATCCAGGCTCGTCGCCTGGACGCGCCTTTCAGAGCGAAAAATAGTCCGCGCTCCCCGACTAAAATTTGTCCGCCGAAAAAAGACCGACAAGGCGGAAACACCCTTTTGGCCGACTTGCAAAGGAGAAGGCAAAAATGTCGAGAAAATCGTCGCGAACCTTTCCATGTTCCTGTTTAGCCATGGCGTTCTTCATCGTCGTTTCGGCGGCTGTTTCGGTCGCCTTTTCGTCCCCTGCGGCTTTCGCCGCCGACCCTCCGAAGATGCCCTTCGTCCGCATCGTCGCTTTCGGAGACAGCTTCTCGGACGACGGTTTCGCCGACGGCTTCGGGTTCAAAAGATACACGGAAACCAAGACCTGGGTCGAGCAGCTGGCGGAACTCTTGAGCCTGCCTTTGGAGGATAGGGCCTGGGGCGGAGCCATGAGCGACAAACGCAACTGCAACCATCCCGAAGGCGTCGAGTGGTCCGGCTTTTTATGGCAGATTGACGACTACGTCGACAATTTGCAGCCAGGCGAAGACATATCCAACGTCTTGTTCACCGTCATGGTCGGCTCCAACGACGTCTGGTACGGCATAGAGGACGGAGCGACTACGGCGGCCAACATTAAGGCGGGCATCGAACGGCTGGCCGCCAAAGGCGCCAAGCACGTCCTTTACTGCGAAACCATGACGGCCATGCTGGCGCCCGGCTATTTGGCCGGCGACTACGTCAAATACGCCGAACCGTGGACCAGGCTGGTGGACAAGAGCAACGAGACGACCAAAGCCGAACTCTCGAAAGGACTGCCCGAACACCCCGAACTCTCGATCTATTATTACGAAACCAATCCCCTTATGGAAAAAATCAAAGCCGGCGCGGAAGGCTTCAAATTCGACGACGTCGAAACCGGCTGGTGGGGAACCTACGTCTATCCCGAGCCGTACAAATATCTTTGGTACGACGAGTGGCACCCCATGGGGCAATTGCACAAGCTCATGGCTGAAGACGTCTTGGCCAAACTGACCGAGGCCGTTAAATAACCATCCAGTCGACCCGGCTCCGGGGCGGAGCCGGCCATTGTCGACAAATCACAGTGGGAGAAGAAATCAACATGAATTACGACAGAACTTCCAACCTTATCCTGCATAGAACCTCCCGAAAAGAGATTGAGGACGGGATCCTGACCATCGTCAAGGGCCAAGGGATCCATGTCGAAGACTCGAACGGCAATCGCTATGTGGATATGGACTCCGGCATCACCAGACCCGTAGGCTTAGGTTATGGGCGTCAGGAAGTCGCGCAGGCCGTCTACGATCAAATAATGGAATGTTCCTACGTCACCCCTTGCGCCAGAAGCAACGAACCGGCCATGAAGCTGGCCGCGAAGCTCGCCGAAATCGCTCCGGGAAAAATAAATCGCTTCACCTTCGAATGCTCCGGCTCCGAAGCGGTCGAATCGGCCATGAAGATGGCCAAGCTCTATCATTACTACAACGGCGACAAGGCCCGCTACAAAGTGGTCTCCCGCCAAGGCGCCTACCACGGGGTCAACGGTCTGGGCCTGAGAGCCTTGGGAACCGTGCTCCCCATGCGGCTGATGTTCGATCCGGGCGCCTCCGGCGGTCTCTTCATCCCCTCTCCCTACTGCTATCGTTGTTTTTACAAGCTGTCCCACCCCGACTGCGGCCTCAAATGCGCCGAGCATTTGGAAGAAATCATCAATTCCGAAGGACCCGAGCTCGTCTCCGCCTTCATCGGCGAACCGGTGCAGCAGGGCTTCGGCAGCTATTCTCCGCCTCCGGACTATTGGCCGGCCATCCGCAAGATCTGCGACAAATACGGCGTGCTGTTGATATCCGACGAGGTGATCTGCGGCTTCGGACGCACCGGCAAAATGTTCGGCATCGAGCATTTCGGGATCGAGCCCGACATGATCACGGCGGCCAAATGCCTCACCAGCGGCTACGTGCCCTTGAGCGCCGTTGGCGTCACGGACGCCATTGCCGACAAAGTCGAAAACTTCATGCACCTGCACACTTACGGCAACCATCCGGTGGCCTGCGCGGCGGCTCTGGCCGTCATAGACATTTACCAAAAAGAGGACATGGTCGAAAAGTCGAGAGTCGTCGGCGACTATCTCCTCCAGGCCATGCAGGACGGGCTCAAAGATCTCCCCAGCGTGGGCGAAGTCAGAGGCAAAGGCCTGTGGGTTTCCGCCGACATGACCCCCGACCGCAAGACCCGCGCCGTCATGCCGGGCGCCAACCTCAACAGCATCGTCAACCGGGCCATGGCCAAAGGTTATCTGATAAAGGCCATGGGCAGCGCCATCGAGTTGGCTCCGCCCTACACCTTCGCCAAAGAGGACGTGGACGCGTTCATGCCGGTCTTCGTCTCGTGCCTGAAAGAGGAAGAGAAAGCCATGGGTCTGCGCAAATGACCTGGCCAATGGCCTAGTCAGGAACCTGGTCAGGAACCTGGTCAACGGCCTAGTCGCGGCCTTCGCCAGGGACTTGGCCAAGGATCCTGGCCAGGGAGCTTCAAATAATCAAGTCGACGGCGGGGGCGCGGCTTTCGCCAGGGACTTGGCCAATGACCCTGGCCAGGGCACCTCAAATAATCATGTCGTCGGCGGGAGCGCGGCCTTTTGGCGCCCCCGCCGACGGAACGAACAGCTAATCCGAGTTCGCCCGCCGCTCCAAAGGGCGGCTGGCGAGCTCGGCCAAACATTTTGCCGCTTTTTCATATTTCATCAAAAGAGGGATAAAAATCCATGATCATCGGTTGTCCTAAAGAAATAAAAAACAACGAAAATCGCGTTGGTCTGACCCCCAACTCGGTTCACGCTTATGCGGAAGCCGGCCATCGCGTCTTGGTGACCAAAGGCGCGGGCCTTGGCTCGGCCATCGAAGACGCCGCCTACGTTTCGGCCGGAGCGGAGATGCTCTCCGAAAACGAAGAGGTCTGGTCCAAAGCCGAGATGATCGTCAAGGTAAAAGAGCCTTTGGAAAACGAATACGCTTTGATGCGCGAAAACCAAATAATCTACACGTATTTCCATTTCGCCGCCAGCGAGCTTTTGACCAAGGCTTGTCTGGAACGCAAGATTTCCGCGGTCGCCTACGAGACCATCTCGGAAGGCAAAAGCCTCCCGCTTCTGAAGCCGATGAGCGAAGTGGCCGGACGCATGTCGATCATCATGGCTTCATATTTTTCGGCCAAAAACCAGGGCGGACGCGGTCTTCTCCCCATGGGGGTGACCGGAGTCGCTCCGGCCGAGGTTTTGGTTTTAGGCGGAGGCGTGGTCGGAACCAACGCGGCCAAAGTGGCCGCCGGTTTGGGAGCCAAAGTCGTCGTCATGGACATCAACCTGAACAGATTGGAGTATTTGGGAGAAATAATGCCCGCCAACGTCACTCCGCTGTTCAGCGACCCGGTCATATTGGAAGAGCATCTGAGATCGGCCGACATCATCATCGGAGCGGTGCTGGTGCCCGGAGCGGTGGCTCCGAAACTCATCAGAAGACCGCAGCTGAAGCTCTTGAAGCCTGGAGCGGTGATAGTCGACGTGGCCATTGATCAGGGCGGCTGCTTCGAAACGTCGCGCCCGACCACGCACACGGATCCGACCTACGTCGTCGACGACGTCATTCACTATTGCGTGGCCAACATGCCCGGCGCCTACGCTCGGACTTCGACTTACGCGCTCAACAACGCCACCATAGGCTACGGCCTGAAGCTGGCCAATCAGGGACTGAAGCAGGCCGTCAAAAGCAACGCTCCGCTCAAGAGCGGCCTGAACATGCATAACGGATTCATCACCTTCCCCGGCGTGGCCGAGGCCTTCGGCCTTGAAGCGCTGTACAAGGACGCGGATTCGCTTTTTTGACGTCTTTTAGATTCCCTCTCTGGAAACCCGCCGCCGGATCGAAAAAAAAAAGCGGCGGTCATCCGGTTCTTTTCGCGACTTTCCCGCGTCTTTGTCGCGACTTTCTCGCGACTATGGCGCGACTTTCTCGCGCCATAGAGGAATTAGGCTCAAAAAAAACCCGAAAGGCGCGAGACCAGGCCGCCGGCCAAGGCTCGTCTCGCGCCTTGGGGGCTCGTCCCCAAAAGGCGGCCGTGAACGGACTTTTTTCAGCCATGGACAAGGCCAGAACATATGTTTTTCGAAGATTCAACGAGCCAACACATTTAGGAGGTAGACCGAGTGTCTAAAATTTTCACCCGCATGGGGGACGGCTCGCCGGTGGAGTTGACCGAAGACGAGTTGAGGATGGACATAGATGACGCCATCCAAAACGCCGTCGACAAAGCCGGAGTTCCGCCCCTGACTCAGGAGGAGATCGAGTATTTGACCGATCTCTTCAAACGAACTGACCGCTTCGTCGGCGTGCCTAGAGGCAAAGAAGTCATCATGAGCTACGACGCGGCGACGCTGAAGATCAAGCGTCACTCGCTTTTGGAGGACCGCGTCAGCGCTCTCATGATCTACGAAAAGCTCCTCGGCGCCGACACTTTGGAGCTCTGCCACGTCGACTACAGCTTCAAGCCGCTGAAGCCGATCATCAGCTACGAACAGGCCACCATGGAGCAGGCGCTCTACAGCACCATCGCGCCTCTGTTCTACGGGGCCATGCCCAATTTGGGCTTATACACCAAGCCCGACGGTCCCTTCCCCAACCCGATGGAACTTCTGCCGATGGGAAAAATAAAGGAAGGGCGGGCCGCCTATGAGGACATGGTCGAAGCGGCCATCAAAGACATCGTCTTCGCCTCCGAAATAATGTGGGAGGCCGGCGCCGACGGCATCAACTTCGACACGGTCGGGGCTCAAGGCGATCCTGACTTCAGGGCCTCCTTGTTGGCCGCCGAGCAGCTGACCAAAAAGTATCCCGACATGCCCATCGAGGTCGGCATGGCGGGCGAATTCGTTTTGGGCATGCACGGAGAAATGACCTACGACGGAGAGCGCTTGGCCGGAATGTACCCGGCCGATCAATGCCGACTGGCGGAAAAAGCCGGCACGGCCATCTTCGGGCCCGTGGTCAACACCAACACCAACGAAAGCACTCCTTGGAACCTGGCCCGCACCGTGGCTTTGATCAAGCCCTGCGGCCTGTCGGCCAAGATCCCCGTTCACGCCAACATGGGCATGGGCGTGGGAGCGGTGCCGGTCACCGACTATCCGCCGGTGGACGTGGTCAGCCGCTGCTCCAAGGCCCTGGTGGAGTTGTGCGGCCTTGACGGCATCTAGGTAGGCGTCGGAGACCCGATCGGGATGGCCGTCGCGCACGCTGAAGCTTCAGGAATGGGTGGAATGAGGACCGCCGGAGATCTGGTGGGACGAGTCCAGCTGGCCAAGAAGCTGAGAATCAAAGAGGCCAAGCAATACGTGGCCGACAAATTGAAAGTGGGCGTCGACGAACTGTCCGATCCTGTGATCATGAGCGAAGTGCGGACCGACTTGGGTTTTGGAATCATGATGCCTTTGGGAAACACTCCCAAGGGACTCGAGTGCAAGTTCAACATCGCCAGAGCGCTTGACTTGGACATCAACTGCCTCAACCGATTCAAACATCGAGCCGGGCTATAAGGCCAGGAAAGGAGAAAATAAAGTGTCGACATTATTTCAAGACGCCTTTGACTCGATCATGGAGCAAAACGAGGCCAAGGCTTTGGAGACCGTCAAAAAACATGTCGGTTCCGGGGCCGACCCCATGGAGCTGATGAACGAAGGGTTCATAAAAGGCATCACCAAAGTCGGCGATCTGTTCGGTTCCGGAAAGCTGTTCCTCCCGGAGCTGATGATGGCCGCCGACGTCATGCTGGCCGCTTCCCAGGCCTTGAACGAATCGATGCCCGAGGGAACTCACTCGGGCTACGCCCATGTCCACATCACCGCCGCCACCGTCAAAGGCGACATTCATGACATCGGCAAAGGCATCGGCATCGCCCTGTTCCGGGCCAACGGCTTCACCGTTCACGATCTCGGCCGCGACGTCGACACGGAGACGATGATCGAGGACGCCCTGAAGAACGAATCGAAGTTCATCGCCACAAGCGCTCTTTTGACCACCACTCTCAGCGAACAGAAAAAACTTGAAGAAACCCTTAAAAAGGCCGGACTCAAGGGAAAAATAAAAACCATGGTCGCCGGAGCCCCGGTCACGCCGCGTTGGGCCAATCGGATAGGCGCCGACATTTATGCGGAAGACGCCTACGCCGGAGTCAAAGGCGTCATCGGAGCTCTGTAACATATAAAACCGCTCGTCAACCCCCTTCCGTCCAAGGGCTCCGCCAAAGCCTCGAGCCCTTGGACGCTTCGCCACGTTCGCCGCGAAAAAAACAAAAAAAACTGAGGATCTTATCCATGAAATTCGGCATCAGAACGTTAGACGAAATGGACGTGAAAGACAAGACCGTCATCCTGCGGGTGGACATCAACCAGCCGGTGGATCGGAAAACCGGAAAGCTCAAGGACGTCACTCGCATTAAGGCTTCGTTGCCCACGATAAAAGAACTTTCCGACAAAAAGGCGAAGTTGGTGATCTTGGCCCATCAAGGCAGCGACATCGAGTACAAGAATTTTTGGTCCTTAAAGCCTCATGCCTCCGTTTTAAGGGAACTTTTGGGGAGAGAAGTCCTTTTCCTGGAAGACGTTTGCGGTCCGGCCGCGCTGGAGGCCATAAAGAAGCTTGAAGCCGGCGACATTCTTCTTTTGGACAACGTGAGATTTCTCGCCGAAGAGCAGACCCTTTTCGAGCTCAGCCTCAAGCTGACTCCCTCGGAGCAAGCCAAAACTCTCCTAGTGACCAAGCTCGCCCCGCTGGCTGATTTCTACGTCTGCGACGCCTTCGCCGCCTCTCATCGGGATCAGCCGTCCTTGTGCGGTTTTCAGGAATTGTTGCCGTCGGCCATGGGTCGCTTGTTCGAGCGCGAATACTGCGTCATTTCCGAACTGATGGAAAGCCCGAAGCATCCCTGTCTGTTCGTTTTGGGCGGAGCCAAGATCAACGACGCTTTCTTGATGATGGAAACGGTCCTGAAGTCCGGGGCCGCCGACGAGGTCTTGGCCGGGGGTTTGGCGGCGGAAATTTTGGCCGTCGCCGCCGGAGAGGACATAGGCGAAGCCGCGAAGGCCTTCCTCGTCCAAGCGGGCCACGCCGATTTGCTCCCCGTCGCCGAAAAATTGTTGCAAGACCATTCGGCTCGCCTCGTCAGACCCGTCGACTACGCCTACGTCAAAAACGGCGCAAGGGTCGAAGCCAAAATAGGCCAAATTCCGTCCGGCGAACTCGCCGTCGACATAGGCGAGACTTCGGCGCGACATTTTAGAAACCGCATCCTGGCCGCCGAGACCGTCTTCGCGAACGGCCCCATGGGCGTCTTCGAAGAGACGGCGAGCGAACTGGGCACCAAAATCGTTTGGGAAGCTTTAGGAGAAACGAAGGCGCGCACGGTCATCGGCGGAGGCGACAGCATCGCGGCCGCCGCCAAATTCGGCCAAACTGAAAAAATCGATTACATCTGCACCGGCGGCGGCGCTCTCATCCGTTTCTTGACCGGGGAGGAGCTCCCCGTCGTTCGTTCTCTGAGGCGCGGTTCGCGGCTCTGACGGTCTCCGAAAGTCGGTTCGCGAGCCCGCGACGCCCGCGTCGGATTATAAAGGCGCCCTCGTCTACGGATTTTCCAAAAAGCGCGTCATCGGGTTTAAAGACGCCGCCTCAGAGGATTTTCAAAAAAGGCGCGTCGTCCCTGACGGCGACGGCCCAAGCGCAAACAAAACCTCCCAGAAAGGAGAGATGAAAATGATAAAAGTCGGAGTGGCCGGGTATGGGGTCATTGGACAACGTTTAGCCGACGGCGTCGCCCTGCAAGGCGACATGGAGCTGGTCGGAGTGGCCGATCTGGCTCCAACTCTGTCGATAAGGGCCTTATGCGAAAAAGGCATGCCCTACAAGCTCTTTTTGGTCGAAGGAGCGGATCGCAAAAAATTCGATGACCTGGGCATCCCCGTAAGCGGCAGCTTCGAAGAGCTGGTCGGCCAAGTCGACGTCATGCTCGACAGTTCTCCCGGCGGAGTCGGCCTGAAAAACAAGGCCATCTATGAAAAGGCCAAAGTCAAAGCCGTTTTCCAAGGCGGCGAAGCGAACAGCGTCGCCGACGTCTTCTTTCACGGCTACGCCAACTACGAAAAAGGCCTGGGAGCCAATTACCTGAAACTCACCAGCTGCAACACCACCGGCCTCATTCGTTCGGTCGACTGTTTGGACAGGGCTTACGGAATCGAAAAAACCGCCATCACCATCATTCGCCGGGTGGCCGATCCCGGTGATTATCATCGGGGACTCACCAACGCCCTTCAGATGGACAAAGCCCCCTCTCATCAGGCCCTCGATTTGATGACCATAATGCCCCACATTCAGGCGACCGGCATCTTGGTCCATACCCCGGTGACCCACGGGCACATCATCACCGTCGTGGCCAGCGGCAAAGGCGGCAAAAAAATAACCAAACAAATGGCTTTGGACGTCTTCAAACAACACGATCGAATCAGAGTGGTCAGGCTTGAAGACGGCTTTTTGGGCAACGCTTCCCTGTTCCGCTACGCCAGAGATTTGGGCAACCCGCGAGGGGACATGTACGAAATCGGACTCTGGGAAGACAGCCTGGTCGAATCCGGCGACG
>JAIRTO010000351.1 GCA_031254895.1 Deltaproteobacteria bacterium | reverse complement strand
AAGGCCGTTTTCCGGGTCGTAGCCGGACGGCACGGCCGTCAGATAGCGGGTTTGTCCCCTGGTTGAGGACAATAAGGTCGTCTCGGACAAAATGAAAGGTAGGCCCGAGGCCGGAGTCTGTCGGATTTGCCCCTCGGCTCGGCTGCCGGCCGCCGGAGGAAAAGGCGTTTCTTCGGCGCTTTCGGCCTGAGATTCGGCTTGATTTTGAGCCTGATTAAGGGCTTTATTTTGAGCGTGATTTTGGGACTGATTTGGGGCCTGCGTCTGAGCCGATGCGTCGGTCGGTGCGTCGCCGGGCGCGGCGACGCTAGCGGACGGCGGCGACGATTCCCCGGCGGAGACGGAAGCCTCAGGCTCGTCGGCGGAGGGAGCCGGAGCGGGCGGATCGCCCAGAGAGTCCAGGAAAGGCAGATCTTTCAGAAGATCGGCCAACATGATCTTGCCGCCGGCTTCGGTCAGATGGATGGAATCCTTCTGCCTCACTTTGACGTGGCGGCCGTCGCTCGAGGTGGCGAAGGCGCTGTATTGGCCGTCTTTCGTCAGGGAACGGGTCGAATCCCAAAAAAAGCAGTTCGGGGCGGCTTCGCAGACGGTTTGGGCCACTTCGTTGATGATCTTCACTCTGGAATTGTAAGGCTCCCGCCCCATGATCGGCAGGCCCAGCCACAGGACTGAGGAATTGGCCTCGGCGGCTTTGAGGAGCAGCTCGCCGACCCTCTGGGCGTAGGTTTCTTTCCAGCCGTCGGAGCCGACGAGGTGGCGCTTGCGTCCTTCCAGAACGATGTCTTGCGTGTCGTTGGCTCCGATGGTGATGATGACCAGATCCGGCTCGTAGGAGGAAAGCAGTTCCGGAAAATACGCCAGCCAGTCGAAATAGTCCAGCCGACAAAGTCCGGTGGAATAACGGCCCTGCCGCGTGACGAAGAGGCCTTCCTTGGCTTTGAAGTGCCGCTCCAGAGGCGGTCCGAGACCGTCGAGCATCATGGAGTCTCCGGCCAGCAGAACCCTTTTGAATTTTTCCTGGACATTGAAGATCGGGGCGTCGCCGGAGGTCTCGGGCAAAGTCTCCGGAGGGGAAGTCGGCAACGTCGGACGAGGAGACAAAGCGATGATCTGGACGTCAGAGTCGGCGGCGGGGTCGCCGGGGTTGGCGCCGTCGGTGCGGCTGCCGTCGTTTTCGTCGTGTTCGCCGAAGTAGATGACGTAGGCGCCTTCGGGATGGGAGTCGGCTCTATGGTCATAGGACGAGGGCCAGGCCGGAAAGGTGAGGCTGGAGAGGCCCGCTGAGGCGGCTATCGTCTGGCCGGCCGGAATGTTGACGACCCATTTTTCGCTCAAAGCCTCGAAGTCGGACTGGGCCGTCTGACCGGGTTGAGCCGGCTGATCGGATTGGGCCGTCTGACCGGGCTGATCAGGCTGACTGGACTGACCCGGCTGATCGGACTGAGTTGTCTGACTGGACTGAGCCGTCTGATCGGACTGATCCGGCTGACCGGACTGAGCCGTCTGATCGGACTGAGTTGTTTGACTGGATGGATCCGGCTGATCGGACTGAGCCGTCTGGAGTTCGGAGTTGGCGGATTCGGCGGAGGACGGCGAGGGCGAATCTCCTGCCGCGAGCTGAGGAGAAGCGCTGTCGCGGGAAGAGTCGTCCGGCGAGGCCGCTTCGCCGGCGCCTGTTTGGCGATTCTGATTTCTGGAGGAAATACTGGCGGAGAGGCTGGCCGGAGACGAGTCGACGTCTTTCTGGCCGACGACGCCGCGCGGGGTCAGGGAGGAAAGGAGATCGGACTCGGCCTGGTTTAGGCGCGAGAGTCCGACGTTCGAAGACAGCTGGCGCAGATCCGCCGACAGATTCAAAAGGGAGGCGTGAAAGGAGCTCTGGCCCGATCTGGCCAGATCTTCCAGCCATCCGGCGAGGCCGTCGGCTTGGTGCACGATGACCAGAACGGCGGCCGCGACATAGATGACTATTAGTTTAGCCGGGCTGAGCCCGGCGCGTCCGTTTTTCATCCAGCACCGTTGGAGCCTTAGGCGGGCGAAACGAGCCGAAAAGACAAACTGGCCCCTTCAAGTTAAATTTAAAGCTCGGTGATTTCCTTGTCCTTCTCCTCCGCAGACTTGTCTATCTTGTCGGTGAAGGTGGCGGTTAGCTTCTGAAGGTTGGCTTCGGCCTTGCGCTGCTCGTCTTCGGTTATGTCCTTGTTTTTCTTGCGTTCCTTAATCTGCTCGTTGGCCTCGCGTCTGATGGATCTGACGGCGACTTTGGCTTCTTCCGCGTTTTTCTTGACCAGCTTGGAAAGCTCCTTGCGGCGCTCCTGACTCAAGGGCGGCACGGCGATGCGAATGACCTTGCCGTCGTTCTGAGGAGTCAGGCCCAGATCGCTTTTCAGGATCACCTTCTCCACTTCCCCGATGACCGAGGCGTCCCAAGGCTGAATGACCAGAAGCCGGGCCTCGGGCGCCGCGATGCTGGCCATCTGGTTTAGGGGGGTCTTCTCCCCGTAGTAAGCCACGGTCAGGTTGTCCAAAATGGCCGGGGTGGCCCGGCCTGTCCGGATTTTTTTGAAATCCCGGGACAGGGACTCCAAAGTTTTTTCCATGCGGGCTTCAACGTCATTGAATATGTCGTCTAACATAGGTCAACCTATATGAAATATGGTTTTAAAGGCTCGTTTTCCGGCCTCTGGGGGCTCCGAAAAAAAACCTCTGGCGTTTCGTCGAAAAAAGATGAGAAAGACGGATGAGCCGTCAAAAAAAAATGGGAGGCGAATCAGAGAAACAAGATCGAAAGATGTTGCCGAAAAAGAAAAAAACGCGCCTGTTTTTCGGCCAGGTCAAAGGAGAAAAGGCAAAAAAGAAGTCAAACTAAAGAAGAAGTCAAACCAAAAAAAAGTCAAACCAAAAAAGGAGTTCATCAAAAGAAGTTCATTAAAAAAAGCAGTTTATCAAAAAATAAGTCAAACCAAAAAAGTCAAATAGAAAAGAAGTTCATCAAAAGAAGTTCATCAAAAAAAAGAAGTTAATCAAAAAAAGTCAATAAAACAAAAAAATAACACAAAAAATCAAGCAAACAAAAAAATTATTCGGAAACCAAAGTGCCGATCGGTTCGCCTAAGATGGTTCTTTTTATGTTGCCTT
>JAIRTO010000318.1 GCA_031254895.1 Deltaproteobacteria bacterium | reverse complement strand
ACGACATTTTTCGACGTGGCCGCTTGCTGACCAGTTCCAGACAAGCTGAGCCTCAAACGGCTTTTCAAGATAAATTCAGCGAAACCTTGCAAGCTGAGCCTCAAACGAATTTTCAAGATAAATTCAGCGAAACCTTGCAAGCTGAGCCTCAAACGGCTTTTCAAGATAAATTCAGCGAAACCTTGCAAGCTGAGCCTCAAACGGATTTTCAAGATAGATTCTGCAAAACCTTCCTTCTGGACGACTGCGCCGACTTGCTAAATCTCGCCTGGCAAAAAGGCTTCGATGACATTATTGAAAACAGAGTCGCCATGCGGACTCTCGACATACTGAATCAGGGAGTGATGGACGAAAACGACCGCCGAGCCGACTACGCGGGTCGAGACATAGAGATAAGCAGGTTTTGGACCGGCGTCGACGTCGTCAACTACAGTTCGGCTCTGTCGTTATCCGGCGCCAAGGCCATGGTGGACAAGAGCACGGAATTGTTCAGCTTGGAGCCTGGCGGCGATTCCGCCGCCAGACTGGTCTCCGGCCTGACCAAAGGACTCCTGCGGCCCAACTTGAAGTTCGATCAAGAAGCCTGGGATAACAGAGTAAATGAAGCGAAAGCGAAGATTCCCACTTCTTTTCAACTTAAAGCCGGCGAAATCATCGTTCGCGAAGGAGAAATAATCACTCCCCTGGCCGCCTTGAAGCTTGAGCACATTAACAACGAATCCTCCAAGGCTTTGTCCCTCAGACCCACCGTCGGTCTGATGGTTCTTCTTCTCGTCTTTCTGACCGTCAGCCAAACCCTCATCCATCTGGACCGAGACGGTTCGGAAACGGACTACAGGGAATTGGCCCTCACCTGCTTTCTTCTGCTATGGTTCGTTCTTTTGGCCTGGTGGGCGGATCACTTGTCCAGAGGCGTCTTGTTGAAGGAACTGGCTCACGTGGAGCCGCGGACGATCTTCATAGCCATGCCCATACCGGCGGCGGCCATGTTGGGGGCCATCTTCATGGGCCCGAGAAGAACGGTCTATCTGTGCTTTCTAGGTTCGTTTCTGGGGGCCATAGCCATCGCCCGGGTGGACACCCTCTCGGCTTTCCTATACTCCTGCAACGGCTGCATCGTCTCCATCTGGGGCCTAAGACACATCAGCGAAAGATCTCGTTTCATACCTTCGGCCCTTCTGGCCTCTCTGGTCAACTGTCTGACCATGACCGCCCTCACCTTAGCCGACGGCAATCTGTTGAGCGTCCAGCACACCTACGATCTGATCGCCGCCGCCGCCTCAGGCATACTCTCGGGCATCCTGGCCAGCGGCTTCGTCACTTTGATCGAAGCGACCTTCGGCTTGACGACCAACCTCAAGCTCATGGAATTGGGCAACCTCAACAGGCCCCTTCTGCGAGATTTGATGTTGGCCGCTCCTGGGACGTATCATCATTCCGTCATAGTCGGCAGCATGGTGGAAGCGGCGGCTGAAGCCATCGGAGCCAATCCGCACCTGGCCAGAGTGGGCGCCTATTATCACGACATAGGCAAAATCCGAAAGCCCTTGTATTTCGTCGAAAATCAGACAGGCGAAAACAAGCATGAGACTCTGGCCCCTTCCCTCTCCGCTCTTGTCCTCATCGGTCACGTGAAGGAAGGCGCGGAGATGGCCCGCAAGGAAAAACTCCCTCAGTCGGTGGTCGACATAGTCGAACAGCACCATGGGACGAGTCTGATGTCCTACTTTTTCCACAAGGCCAAGGAAAACCGCAACGCCAATTCTCCGGAAATCAACGAAGGCGACTACCGATATCCCGGTCCCAAGCCGGCCAGCAAAGAGGCCGGACTGGTCATGCTGGCGGACATTTGCGAGGCGGCGACCAGATCCTTGACGGAACCGACGCCGACCAAAATCTACGAACTGGTTCGCAAGCTGGTCAACCAGGTCTTCAACGACGGACAGCTGGATTCTTCCGAACTTGTCCTCAGAGACGTCACTGAGACCATAAGAGTCTTCAACAACATTCTGGTCGGCATATACCACCACCGAATCGCCTACCCCATGACCAACCAGGAAGTTCAGAACGAGCAGGCGGCCAAAAGCAAAGTCATTTACGGTCATTTGAACCTCGAACAGGGCAAGAAGACGACCAACTGACCAAAATGAAAACATTGCCCTTAAATGAGGAACCTATGGCCGTCAAGATCATCTCCCCGGGGCGGGCTTTTTGGCCAATGGCCTTGGCCGATTTCGCTTCAGTCAGACCAGCGAAAAAGGCCGTTTTGACGTTCTTTCGCCATTTTCCGCAGAAAGCCGCCCCGCCCAAAAAAATAGGCGGAGAGCAAGATCGCTTTCCCAAAGTTCCCGTTCCGGAGCGAGAGTTAAACCTATGACCGTCTTCATAAACGATCAAACTCCCCAAGGCTGGTTCAGTCATCATAAGCTCAGGCGCCGCCTTGGCCGTCTCCTTCGGGAGCTGGGACGCTCGAACGAAAGCCTGACCGTGCTGGTCACCGATGATCATGGCATAAGGGAGATCAACAAAGAATTTCGCCGCCGAGACGAGAGCACGAACGTTCTGGCCTTTCCCGACACCGACGAAGCCATGGGTTTGAAGCGATACCTCGGCGACATCGCCGTCTCTGCGGACACGGTGAAGCGAGAGGCTGAAATCCAAGGACTCTCCGTCGGCGAACATTTTTATTTTTGCGTCATTCACGCCCTTCTTCATCTGCTCGGCTATGATCACGAGCGGAGCCTGGCCGAAGAACGGCGCCAGAACGACGAGACCTTCAGACTCATGTCCTTCGTCAAACATGACCTGTAATTCATCGTCTCGCCGGCCCTGAGGAAAGGATCGTCCGAGGCTCATTTTCGAGAGTCGTCATTTTAGAGAGCCGTCTTTTTCACGGGCCTCATCTGCTCGGCGAGCGAGGGGAGAAGGAAGGGCGACGAAGGAGACTTGCCGGCGGAACCAAGTCTTTTTCCGATTTGCCGCCGACGCGAAGATAGTCCTCGAATCGAAAAAGAGGAGCGCAACTGCTTTTCGGTCAGATTCCATGCGCCGTTTTGGGCTGACGCGCCATTGGTCATCCTGAAACTGACCATCGTTCAATCAAGTTCGGAACCTCGCCTGAGCGACGAGCGTCAGGCAAAGTCTGGGGGTTGTTTTATGAAAAATGTAATGGCCCTGATTATGGCCGGCGGGCGCGGCGAACGTCTCATGCCTTTGACCAGGTCTCGCTCCAAGCCGGCCATACCTTTCGGAGGCATCTACCTTCTGGCCGATCTGTCGTTGTCCAATTGCATCAACTCGGAAGTGTACAAGATACTGGTTCTGCCCCAGTACAAGTCCCAGACGCTGATCCAGCACATAGAATCAGGCTGGGGGATCTTCAGTCCGGCTTTGGGGCACTTCCTGCGCATCGTTCCTCCGCAAATGATGACGGGCGACAAATGGTACGAAGGCACCGCCGACTCCATCAGACAGAATCTGGAGATGATCGAGGCCGAGAACCCTTCTCACCTCCTGATCCTCTCGGCCGATCACGTCTACAAGATGGATTATTCCCGCTTCAAGCAATATCACGTCGACCATAAGGCCGACGTGACGATCGCCGTGATCGAGACGGCCAAAAACGAAGCCAAGGAATACGGCGTTCTCCAGGTCGACGAAAAATTCAGGGTGACGGGCTTTCAGGAGAAGCCCAAAAATCCGGCGACCATTCCCGGACATCCGGATCAGTGTCTGGCCTCCATGGGCATATACATCTTCACGGCTCAGGTTCTCTTGGATCTGCTGAAAAACGACGGACGTCCCGACTTCGGCAAAGACATCCTCCCGAGCATTCTCAAATCCCACAAAGTCATGGCCTACCCCTTTCGCCGAGAGAACCGCATAGAGGAAGTGGTTTTTTTCACTGACGAAGTCAGCGGCAGCCGGGCCGAGCTGCCGGTGGAGGTGGCCCCCGATTCCGGCTACTGGCGCGACGTCGGCAACCTGGACGCCTACTGGAACGCCAACATGGATCTGTGCGGCCTCAACCCCTTCTTCAACCTCTACGGCGTCCGGTGGCCCATGCGGACTTACCAGCGTCAGTTCCCTCCAGTCAAGACTCTGTCGGTGACGGAGGCCAACGGAGAGCTGCTCCACGGGTTGGCCAGAGATTCTCTGGTGGCCCACGGCTGCGTCATCGGCGGCGGTCTGGTCAGAAACAGCATTCTCTCCTATAACGTCTCCGTCCATCGCGGCGCGGAGGTGGACGAAGCGGTGGTCATGGAAAACGTCGACATCGGCCGCTTCAGCAAGATCAAAAAAGCCATCATCTCCGACAACGTCAGAGTGCCGGCCCGGACGACCATAGGCTACGACCCGAAGGAAGACAAAAAGCGGTTTTCCGTCACCCCTAGAGGCATAGTGGTCGTCACCAAGGAAGATTTTCAATGAGTCTTTCCAAAATCGGCGTCCCAAAAGCGGCCGAACCCCTCTTGCCTTTCCCTAGCTGACAGCCAGGCCCTTCGGGCCTGGCCTGATCTTTTTCGCGGCCTCCTCTCTCGGGCCGCTTTGAACCGTCAAGTCCTCGACTGCCTTGATTTTCCTGCATTTTTCCTTGACAGCGTTTGAATATTTATATTATAATACTATCAGCGAAACAAATTAAACCTAATAGCGACAATACGACATATTTTAATTAATTCTGGATAGACAAAATAAGTTAATAATCTCAATGCAGAACCCGACTACACGGCGCCTTTGTTTGACACAATTCGATTGTGAAAGGTCGGTTCATCGCCTTGAATGAAGTTTGTTTCAAAAAGCGTTTCCAGGGCATTATGGCGACTCTTGCCCGCGCGGAAGGCTAAACAAAAAAGCCTACGGCGTACAAAAGAAAAGTTTTTTACATATTTATTATTGGAACAGCATCAATTGTTACAAATAAAATTGACTTATTTTTTCATCAAAATGCGCTTAAATAAATTATAAACACATAAAAACAAATATAAATCACAACAATATAAAGATATTCAATTTTAAATAGACGTTAATGAAAAATAATTGGTTCGTTTCCGATTTTAAACGGCTTTTTTTTCGACCATAAAGCTGTCCATGAAGAATAGAGCTCAATATTAAAGCCCATAGTCTTGCTTGTGGCTTAAATAAGGCCGATTGACGAGCAAAGGCGAAATGCGCTAAATAACGTTCAGCGTCATTATTTCCCAAAACGCATAGATTAACGCCTTTTATTTAAGTATATTTGCTGAAAAAACAACATTGGCGCTGTATTTTTTTAGCGTTTATATATTCATTATTTATAGAAAAGACTCAAAGACCATATAATCATCTTTTTTTTTGCCATAGAGGTTATCCTTGTTTAGTTCAAAAACAACCAGTCTCCTGTCGTCGCTAGTCGTCCTTTTTCTTCTTTTTTCTGTCCTTCCTTGGAGCAAAAGAGCCGAAGCTCAAGACGAGCCGAGCGCCGTCCCCGAGATCTCCGCTGACGATTCCCCGGATCTTCTCCCTTTGCCGTCGCCGGCCGCCGATGATGCGGCCGCCGATCCTGACGCCCCCTATTCGCCGCCGACCGGAGACGCCTGGGTGGAATTATGTTCCACGGCCGACGGCGCGGCGATAAAGAAAGCCGTCGAGGCGGGCGCGGATCCCAACTATCGCACCACCTCCGGTTTCACGCCGGTCATGTCCGCCGCCGGCTTCAACCCCGACATAACGGCGGTCGAAGCCCTCATCGACGCCGGGGCCGACGTGACGGCCGTGGAGCGGATGTACGGTCTGAACGCCTTGATGGTCGCCGCCTCCTACAATAGAGACCCGGCCATGATCGAGCTTCTGCTCGCCAAGGGGCTGGACGTGAACGCTCAGAATTTCCAAAGCGGCACGGCCCTCATTCAGGCGGCCTCCAGCAATCCGAACCCTGAGATAACCGAAGCTCTGGTCAAAGCCGGGGCGGATCTGGACAGTCCCGACAGCCTCGGGGCCACGCCTCTGATGCACGCCTCAGGTTACGGCAGCGTCAGGGTCATAAGAAAGCTGCTTGAACTGGGAGCGAACCTGCAAGCCGTCGACAGTTCGGGCGATTCGCCTCTGGCCTGGGCGGCCCGCTCCAATCCGGACTCCGGGGCCGTCGCGACCCTCCTGAAGGCGGGAGCGGATCCGGCCGTCACCAACAAAAACGGCTTTTCGCCGGTCTATTTCGCCGCCGCCAACCCCAACTACGACGTTTTTTCCTTCCTCTTGCAGAAAACCGAGGATCTTTCCCTGCTAAAAACGGAAAACACTTCCGCCCTGATGCTGGCCGCCGCTTCCAACCCGAATCTGTCGGTGGCCAGACGCCTTTTGGCTTTGGGGCTTGATCCTGCGGCGGCCAACGAAGAAGGCCTCACCATCCTCATGTTCGCCGTGACCAACGACGAACCGGGCATGACCAAGCTAATCCTTTCGCAGCGAGCCGATCCCAACGCGGTCGACGTCAACGGCCGGACGGCTCTGATGTACGCCGCCAACATGGCGACCGACCCGACCATCGTCCGCCTTCTTCTAGGGGCCGGAGCCGACCCGCTCCAGAAGGACGTCGAGGGCAAAACCGCCGCGGACTATGCTGAAGAGAACGAGGTCAAATCCGTGGGCGACCTTCTGGCCAAATACAAGACGAACGAGACGAGCGAAACGAGCGAAACGAACGAGACGAGCGGCGGCGAAGAGCCCGCTTCCGCCGATTCCGAGCCGACTGCCGGCGATTCGTCGAAATAAGCCTCGACTCTTTTGAGGCGACGGCCGAACGTCCTTTTTCGGCCCCTGGGGTTCCATTGAAGCTGCGGCCGCGCGTCGTCCCGGCGCCCCTTCACGAAGATTTTTATGGGAGACAGTGAAAGCATGACCATCTCAGCAAGACTAAAGGACATATGTCGACGCCGGCTCTGGCCGAACGGGCGCAAGCTGGCCTGGCCGCTGGGACTCTTTTTGGGAGTCGCCATTTGCCTCGCCTCGACCTGCCAGGCCAAACCGCCGGAATTGAGTTTTGGCGGAGAAAAAGTTCCCCTGTCCAGACCGGAGGTTCATGAAAGCGTCGATCAACAGCTCTTGCTGCTTTCCGAAGCCAAAAGCCGGGTTTGGCTGACTCTGCGACGTTCGAGCCGTTATCTGCCGATCATAGAAAACGCTTTGAAAAGTCAAAATGTGCCCCTGGATTTCAAGTATCTGCCCATGGCCTTGGCCAACCTCTCCCCGGACTACAGAAACGGAGCTCGCCGAGGTCTGTGGCGCTTGAGCGAAGCCGAAGCGGCTTCCATGGGACTGAAGATAAATAAGGAAGTCGACGAAAGACTGGATCCCGTCGCTTCGTCGGCCGCCGCCGCCGCAAAAATAGCTTCGCTCAAAAAAAGCTACGGAACCTGGACCATGGCTCTGTCCGCCTTTCTGGACGCGACGGCGACCAATACGGCCATGGCCGAGGCCGGGAGCAAGGATTATTATTCCCTTTACGTTCCGGAGACGCTGGATCAAAACGTCAGCCTGGTTCTGGCCGGCAAAGTTCTATATTCCGATCTGTCCGCCTACGGCTACAGAACCGGTCAGAGCTGGCCGGTTCTGGCCAACGGACGCCGACTTCTGGATTCTCCCGCGAGTTTGAAAACCGCCGCCGAAAACTACAAAATAGACATTCGCACCTTCCGGGACATGAACCCGCATATCCTGACGGACACGGCCCCGGCCGGCTCCTACCTCAACATTCCGTAAGGCCGCCTTCAGCCGAAGTTCGCCGTTTTAGAGGCCGCTAAAAATCGGCCCCCAAAAACTGCCCCAAAAACGGCTGGAAATACAGCCTTAAAAACGGCTAAAAAACAGCCGCAAAACGGCTGAAAAACAGCCGCAAAACGGCCGAGAAAACAGCCGTAAAAACGGCTGAAAGATCGACCAAGTCCTTCGGTCGAACAAGTCCTTCGGTCGGCCAAGTCCTTTTTGGGAGATCAAACAGGCGATCAAAAAAAGCGGTCAAGCAAAATAGCGGAAGGCGGCAAACTGTAGCCGGTTGAATCGTCCGCCATTTTGCGCAACAATTACGCTTGTCGGCAAACTGCCGAAGGGAGGCCAAAAATGGACGAAGAACAGGCTACATATGAAGAAGAACAAAAACGAACAATATTGGAAATCACAAATTTATACAGAGAATTAGAATGCAAAATAAACGAATTGGCCAATCATGAATCCGGAATCATAGACATTGACGTGATAGAAAAATACTACCGGGAAACACACATTAAAGTTGATAAAATAATGAGAGAATCTATATTTAAAGTTGTTAAAAACAAGCTTAATCCGACTTGACCTCATAAGGCTTTTTCGGTGGCCGCGCCGCCGAAATTTTGCGGACAAGCGAGCCGCAGCCGGTCGGGCCTTTGACGAAATTTAGGGGCTCCGCAAAAAAAAATAAAAAAACGACAAAACAGTCTCCCGTCTTGCGAACGTAAAGACATTTCAGCTAAAATCTCAAATTAAAGCGCTATTCCCATCTTCGCCAGGAACCGCAGGATTTTCTGAAGGGGCCTAGTTCATGAACATCATTTTCGCCTGTCTGACGATCATTTTGGTCTCCCTGACGCTCCTCTTCATCTATGTCTACAACCGCTTGGTGATCTTGAGAACTCGCTGCCGGAACGCCTTTTCTCAAATTGACGTTCAACTCAAACGACGCTTCGATCTTGTTCCCAATCTGGTGGAAGGCGCCAGAGCCTATCTGGCCCACGAAAAACACGTTCTTGAACAAGTGACGACGCTCAGGGCGGAAGCCTTAAAAATGCTTTCGGCCCCGCTCAAATCAAAAAACAGTCTCCCAAGCGCCTCGGAAATCAGTCTGGCGGATCTGGCTTTGGTCGGAGCCACCAACCGTCTGACGGCCCTGATGGAAAACTACCCGAATTTGAAAGCCGATCAAACCATTCTGAGTCTTATGGAAGATTTGAAAAGCGCGGAAAACAGAATTAGCTACGCCAGACAGGCATACAACGACGCCGTCATGGAGTACAACCAGACTCTGGACTCTTTTCCCGCCGTCATGTTCGCCCCCGTCCTCAGTTTCGAACCGGCCGACCTGTGGTGGTCCGACCAAAGCTCCAAAACCGCCGCGCCGGTGGAAGGACGCTTAAACTAGACTTTCTCGGTCGTTCTGTCCTGTGTGGACAGGCGCAGGTCAAGCCGAGCGCGACGCGAAAAACCGTGACGATGACCGAGGGAATCAACATTTAGGCCAAAAAGGACACGACTAAAGGCGGAACGCGCCGCGCTCGCCCGCCAGGAAGCGCAAGAAAGAGCCAGGAGGCGCAGGCAGCGCAGGAAGATGACGGACAAGAGCTTGTCTGAAAGCGGAACGCCCGGAACGACCATCAATTGCGAGAACAAGCCGCGCCCCTCGTTCCTGACGGAGGCGGCGCAACGGGAAAAGCCCGAAGCGACGAGCTGGAATCCAGCCGGATTTTCGCCGACTTCAACACGAGGTCTTGCCATGA
>JAIRTO010000294.1 GCA_031254895.1 Deltaproteobacteria bacterium | reverse complement strand
GTCATAATGAATCCTGCGGGGCAAGGTTAAGGGCAGGGCTTCCGCGCCCCGGCAGCGGGGGTTTCCAAAGGGGGCGCAACACCCCTTTGGCACACACTCTTTGGGACAAAGAGCTATGATGTTTAAGTGAGACAAGACGGAGGCGACTGCTGATTTGTACGGCTACACAGACGACTTCGCGCCAAAGTTCAAATCGACGAGAACGGCGTTTCACGTCACTTTGAAAAATATGAACCTAGATCAAAAATTTACGTAGATCCCAATAATTCAGCTAATTTATTGATTTTTGATTAAAATGGAACCTAGATTTTCTTGGAGTCGGGTTCCTTGGACTTGCCCTGCCATGTCGGATCGGGACCACATTCTGAGACATGTCAAGTTATGATGTCCTCAGAAAGATTTCGTCGTTTGATGGCGTCAATTTCGAACAGAGAACGAATAAACATTTTCTCGTGCAACCCTGCTGCATGGTTTAAATTGGCCTTGTACTGACGCTTTTTTTTTGCCAGCTTTCGGCGCATCAACAAGCGGCGGGGCGCTCTTTGCAGCTATAGACGTCATGTTATAAGCGAAGATGGTCATGAAACAGTCTTGACATATTCCATTTTCCAAGCGACAGGAAAAATTTTCAAGTTCAAGGTTCACTTTGACGATGCCGTATTGAGTCTCGACAGACCACCTTTTGAAATATAGTTCTCTATAGTCCTCGACTGTCATATTATCATCAAATAAGTTTGATGGCGGCGTTTCGATTTCGTCTTTAATTTTAGCTTGACAACAATAATGTTGATTGTTTCGCCATTCTGCTCTAACACAAACGGGTGAATGCCTAACGGCAGAAGATCAATGTCAACGTTTAATTTTGATCTTACTCTCATCACATATTTGACGTTTAATTCTTCCGGCTCTTTGAGAAATTAAAATGAAGGTTAACCTCTATCGAAAATCGATAGTTCTTTGCTAAATGTGTTCATATTTCTTAGTTTAACTAAATGTCTCTTGGCCAAAGCTCGTTCATTCATTTTTTCATCATCTGATGAAATAGGCGCAATTATGGCATCTATGACATTATTGTTTAAAACATCATATAATGCTGAAGACTGGACTGTTGGAGCAGTTCAGCCTCTGGCGACTGTTCCAAATATCTTTTTTAAGCCTTTTGTCTGCCGGCAACTGAAGTTTTGAGCCGTCAACTGCGGCTGCCCGGTAGCCACGCCAGGTTAAATAATCATGCCCATATATAATTCCAACCAACTTTTCGTGCAGCATCAGACAAGCCTTCCAATCGATCTTTTGCCGCGCTTTGTCAAAATGCCTGTTGCGAAACGGCTCTTTCAGGCATTCCAAAGATCTCCGTCATCCGATCGAGATGCGACTGAGAACTTGATTTGACAAGGCTGAGAATAAGGCAAAGCGTGATGCTCAAGGAAAGTTTTCTCATCCTAGCGAATCGGAAGGTTTCATCCTTGCCGCTTCGCCCAAATCTTTGTTAATGAACGAATGAAGAGAATCCGTAGCCTCTTGGATTCTGACGGAACCTTTTCCAGCACGCGAATAGACATTTTGATCAACCATCCTTTCTTGATGAAGCGGACGCCCTAGGGAATCCAGGCACAAGAACATCGAGTTAAAATCAGAATGTCAACCATCTAATTTTTCTTTTTCTAAGCCAGCATAACCAAATCTGACTTGCCCTCTGACTTGCCCTATAATAAACAAGTCGCAAATAAACAAGTCGCAGGGCAAGTCGATAGTCAAGTGGCAGGGCAAGATGATCGCGCCGAGAAATTGCTCGAATGCTGCAACATGCCCAAAACGCGTCGCGAAATGCAGGAATTTGTCGGAATGGCAAGCCGTGAGCATTTCAACAAGGCCATCTTGCTTCTGTTGCTTGAATCAAGAAAACTTATAATTACCTTTCCCGACAAGCCGAACAGTCGCAAACAGAAGTATGTGAGAGCATAGAAGAACTGCGCTAAGGTGATTTGGCAAATTCATTTTTATGATGCCGGCGAGTTGAACCTGGATGATAAGCCTCCATGTTTAGGGATCGCATGTCAATGTCAACCTGCATATTATGCGGGCGTCACCAAGCCCCGAATCGGCAAATTTGAATGGTTTCCAGCATAAAAAAGACGGCAAAAAGTTCTTCCATACGACTATTATAGAGAATGACTCATCCAAAACGGCCATGTCACTTGGCGGCGGTCACAGTCTTTTTTCTGGCCATCTGTCGTTTTTTCGAGATTATAGACGACCTTCAAATCGTCGGACACGGCAATAAAATTATTGACCTTCAAATAATCCAACGTCGCGTCAACCTGTGTTTCGGAAAGACTTTCTAAAAACATGGCTTTTATCGTGGCGACAAGCGTTTTAACGGTGCGCGGCTTTGCGACGTATTTCTTCAAGATATCGCAAACTTTCAAGGCGATTGCTTCAGCGCCCGGTATGGATGTCGCGTCCTTTGCGGCATTCGACTTCTTTGGGACGTTATTGACCTGAGCCTTCGAGTTGACCGGTTTCTTCGAGACGGCCTGCACTGTCGTCGACTTCTTGGCGGCATTTGACTTCTTTGGGACGTTATTGACCTGAGCCTTCGAGTTGACCGGTTTCTTCGAGACTGCCTGCACTGTCGTCAACTTCTTTGCGGCATTTGACTGCTTTGGGACGTTATTAACCTGCGCCTTCGAGTTGATCGGTTCCTTAGAAACGGCCTGCATGGACGTCGACTCCTTTGGGCCGTTCGACTCCTTTGGGACGTTATTGACCGGTTCCTTCGTGATGAACTGTCCCGCCGCGCCGGCGAGGACATTAGCCGATTTCCATTTGAGGACGCCATCCTGATCAACTTCGGCCAATTCCTTTCGACCCATAAACTTTATTAGAGTGTTTAGACGACTTTCAGGCAAATCGTCGCCGCTTAAAGCTGTCTTGACGAAAACATCGAAGGCGGCGGACGAATCAGGCCAATTGGCTTCGGGGAGAGCTTGGAGAGCCGAGCAGACGTCGACCACCTGCAGTCGGATTATGCCCGGCTTGGCGGGCGCCGCTGAATAATTCCCTGGCTGGCCAATATGCGCGTTGATGGAGGCTAAATCAATCTCCCTCATCACCGAGCCAGGCCGAAGGGCGGCTAAATGCTTCACCAAGGGATCAAAGCCGGTATCCTTGGAGACCACATAGAATTTGGCTTCCGGGTTTTCGCTCCAAGCGCGTCCAATATAGAAGGCGATCATCAAGTCGAGGGCGTTTTTGCCTGAACCGGACATTTCGACGTACTCGACCCTATCCCCAAAAGGCTGCAGAACCTTGACCCTGTCCACCGACAACTTTTGCGTGGAGTTGACAAAAATAAGAGTTTTTATGCGCTCGTCGTTCAAAAGAGCCAAGGTCTCAGCTTCCGGCTGCACGTTTTCAAAGTCAACAAGCACAAAATGTGTGGGCATGAAACCTCCGAAGTCAGTTTCGGGTCATTTAGCGGGCGGACGCAATCGCCAAAAAAAACCTAAGCCGTTAACGTCTGGCTGCGCCGCAGTCAAAAAGCCGTGGATGCCTGAATATAGGCCAAAAATGAGATTATTTCAACTGCTTGCGTCGGCGGCGACCAGCCGGCCGCTCCGCTTGACAAAAGAAAAGAGGCTGGTCTATAGTCTTAAAACAGCAGACGGATTCTTCCTTCCAAATTGACGCTATGGCTCTTTTTTTCATGCCGCTATGGCGTCCTAATCGAGGCTGACGGCATTTTGGCTAAACTATTTTCATTTCTGCTGACGACTCTTCTGTGTCTGTCCGTTCCCGCCCTGAGCATGGCCAATGTTCTGGGCAGGGCGCCCTGTTGCCTGCCGTCCTCAGACTCCGCATCTCCTCGGGAAACCCCGAAAGGCTCTCCCGGCTGCCATGACGAGGCCGACGAACAGGCGAGTCATTCGTCTCACGGCTCCGCCAAAGACTCCGACAGCTCTGCCCGTTCCAGGCCGACTCCAATGGAATCCGCTCCTATGGACTTCGCCTCGACGGAGCCGGAAGACAGCCGCCAAGACTCGAGAGCGGCCGACGACTCGGAGTCGCATCCTTACTCGCCGGCCTGCGCTTTCGTTTCTTGTCTGAAAATGTCCCCAGCCTCTCCGCCTGACGCCAACTTGACTTCTCTCGCCCTGATTGCGGCCAGCCCCTTGGTTTTCGAAGAGAGCGGCCTCATCCCTTTATCTCTCCCCTACTCCATCTTTCGTCCCCCGCGTCTCGCCTAATACCGACTTCCACCATAATCTAAAGCTGTTTCGCCCAGCTACGGTTGCCATCGCCAGTCTCTTGGCCAGCCTCTTGGCCAGAGCCGCGCTTCTTAGCGCCGCTTTGTCGTCAAAAAGCCGTCGTCAGCCGATCTCGCCTCAAGAGATATTTGACCAAACATCTCCATCGGCGAATCGCAAATCAACCAAATCAACCAAAGCGAGCCCTCGAAACAGCCTTAGGCCCGTCATTTTCCGGCAGCGTCTTGAAAGACGTCGACTTCGGCTTCGACTTCGGCTTCGACTTCGACGTCGACGTCGGCTTCAGCTTCGGCTTCGACGTCGGCTTCAGCTTCGGCTTCGACTTCGTCCGCTCTCGACCGTATTCGAACGGCGGACGCTTGACAAGGCGACTCGCTTGAAGAAAATTTTCGGGAAAACTGAGCCATATCTATACCTGCATCTACATCTTTATCAGATATAGGCCAACTCAAAAAATTTTACAATCATTTGCTTGACCTAAACGTCGGCCTGGCTCCTTTGGCCAGTTTCGGCGAATGCCCCCCTCGCCCGGAGGCTGGGGGAGATTGGACTATTTTTTTTTCTCGCCAAAAAGAAAAGAAATAGATGGTGACGACATGCTCAATTACGCCTCATCGCTCCCTGGCGACGCCGCCCGGCCGACGTTTTCGACCGCCCGAAAACGAAGCGGTCTCTGGAAAGTAGGCCTTCCGCTTTCGAGTCTGGCCGTCGTCGTCTTTCTGTTCGGCTGCTCTCTGGCCCCGGAATATAACCGCCCGGCGGCTCCTGTTCCGGCTGCCCTAGGCGAGATCGCCAAGGATGCGGCCCTTTCCCTGCCGCCTTGGTCGGAATTTTTGCCGGATCCCAGGCTCAAGGCCGTAATCTCCAGGGCGCTGGAAAACAATCGCGATCTGAGGCTGGCTCTCCTGCGGGTTTATGAAGCCGGAGCCGAACACGGCCTAGCCCGGTCGGATCGCCTGCCTCGGCTGGAAGCGGAAGGTAGAGAGACTGTGGCCGGCGGGGCCGGCCGTGAAACCAATCGGGATTTCGAAGCCGGTCTGGCCTTGCCGTCCTTCGAGATTGATTATTTGAGTCGTTTAGGCGATCTCTCGCGAGCGGCCTTGGAGAGGCGTCTGGCCACGACGGAAGCCTATCGGTTCGCCAGACTCGCCCTACTGTCTTCGGCGACGGAAGCTTATCTCAACGGCCGGCTGGCCCGCGAAAGACTGGGACTGACCAGACGAAACCTGCAGAGCTTTCGGGCTTCTCTGGCCTTCGTGGAAAAACGGCTTCTCTCCGGTCAAACGGACCTTTTGGCTCTGGAACAGGCCAAAGGTCTGGTCGCCTTCGCCGAAACCCAAGTCGCTGCCCGCGAAGCGGAGATAGTCAGAGTCGACAACGCCCTCAGCCTCATTTTGGGCGACTTCGACCTGGCCGCTCTCCCCGAGGCGACCTCCCTTTCGAGGTGGCCCAAGCTCGTTCTGCCGGCCGGTCTTCGCTCGGACGCGCTTCTCTCCCGACCGGACGTCCTGGAAGCCGAACACGCCTTAAAGGCGGCCTACGCCGACATTGGCGCCGCCAGAGCCGCTTTTTTTCCGCAAATATCTTTGACAGGCGCTCTGGGTCTGATGAGCCTGGAATTGTCTTCGCTGTTCAGCGGCGGAGGCGAGACCTGGAATTTCGGCCCGCAAATAAGGCTGCCCATTTTCTCTGGCGGCAGGAACAAAGCCAGTCTGGATCTGGCGGAAATCCGAAAAGACATGGCCGTGACCGCCTATGAAACCGTCATTCAAAACGCCTTTCGCGAAGTCCGCGAAGGCTTGGCCATGCGGCCGCGTCTGGAGGCCCGTCTCAAAGCTCAAAACGATTATCTGGCCGCCCAAAGGCGAGTCCTGTCCTTGGCTACCAGCCGTTATCAGAACGGAGTCGTCAGCTACCTGGAAGTGCTGGAAGCCCAGCGCAACGTTCTGGAGGCCGAGTCGGCTCTCTTGGAAATCAAGACGGAGATGATCTTCAACGACGTCTCTCTGTACGTCGCTTTAGGCGGCGGCTTTCCCCAAGACGAGGAATTTTCGGACAAGCCGGCCTCGTCTTCGAATCAGTGAACGAGCTCTCGGCCGCTCTTCCCAAAAGCTGGCCGCCATATCCGTAAAAAAAATATAAAAAAACTAAAAGGAGCTTTAAAATGCGCCAACATCTCTCCCCCGTCCGTCAGAAAAATCTGACCTTCGCCTCTCTCGGCCAAACCCTAAACGCTCGGCCGCGCTTGTTCTCCCTTCTCTTCATTTTTCTGAGCCTCTGCTCGTGGCCCTTCTGGAGTCAAGCCGCTCTGGCCCAGCACGATCATGGAGCCATGAGCGGGACGCGCGACCACTCGACCGCCGCCGTCTACTCGACCGAAGGCAAAGTGGTGGAGCTGGATCCTGAAAACAGCCGCTTCGTCGTCGCTCACGGCCCCATCCCGGCCGTGGGCTGGGAAGCCATGACCATGGGCTTCAAAGTGGCCGATCCGGTTCTTTTGGAAGGGCTTGTCGTCGGCGACGAAATCGTCATGGACATCCGCTTTGAAGGGCGAAATTATCTGGTGGTCGACGTCTTCAAGGATTGAGGGAGCATCGTCATGAAGCCAAAAAACCTGATTCTGCTGCTCATCGGAACCGTTATCGGCCTCTCGCCTGGCCTTTACTGGAAATACGAGGCCGAGACTTCGCCGGCCGCCGCGGCTGCCGCCGCCGCCGCCGCCGTCGAGACGGCGGAACCGGACGACCAAGGCCCCCAAGTTCTGTATTGGTATGACCCCATGTATCCAGGCGCGCATTTCGACGCCCCCGGCAAATCGCCCTTCATGGACATGGATCTAGTGCCCCGCCTGGCCGAAGCGGGGTCGGGCCGGGGCTTCGCCATCGACCCCGGACAAGTCCAGAACTTGGGCCTGAAAACGACCGCAGTCCGGCGGGGCCGCATCTCCTTCAGCCGAAACGTGCCCGCCGACGTGGCCTTCAACCGCTATCAGGAAGCCAGAGTTCAGTCCAGAGCCGAAGGCTTCGTCGCTTCCGCGGCGAAGCTGGCGATAGGCGACAAAATAGAAGCCGGTCAGGTCATAGCCGAAATAACCGTGCCGGCCTGGGCCTCGGACCAAAGCGAATACCTGTTGCTGAAAAGCCAAGGAGCCGAACGCCGTCTCATCGGCGGAGTGAGGGAAAAGCTGCGTCTCAACGGCATGCCGGAAGAAATGCTGGCCGAGGTGGACAGGACCGGAGCTGTCCAGACCAATCTGAGCCTTCGCTCCCCCATCTCGGGAGCGATCACCTCCCTGGACGTCTACCCGGGCATGAACGTGGACAAGAACATGACTTTGGCCGTCATCCAAGGCTTCGACCCCATTTGGGTCACGGCGGAGGTTCCGGAGAACGACTTGTCCCTGGCCTTGAACGGCCGGGCCAGGGTGACGGCGGCGGCCTGGCCCGGACGAGTCTTCGAGGCGGAGGAACGATCCGTTCTCCCCATGGCCAACAAGGCCAGCCGAACGGTCACTTTGCGCTTGTCCGTGCCCAACCCGGAGGGACTGTTGAAGCCGGGCCTCACCGCCTACGTCCGTCTGCGCGGCTCGGGGCCCGAAGGTCTGATCATCCCCACGCAAAGCGTCATCGACGTCGGCGACGAGCAAAGGGTGGTCACCCGAACCCCCGACGGCTCGTTTCTGCCCAAACTCGTCTCCGTGGCCGCCTCCGCCCAGGGCGAGAGCGTCATCTCCGCCGGCCTGGAGGAGGGCGACGAAGTGGTGGTTTCTTCTCTTTTTCTCATCGATTCCGAGGCCAATCTGTCCGGAGCTTTGGAGAGGATGCGCCGAGAGGCTCAGCCTTCGGCGGAGATTTTGGAAAATGAAGCTCGCGGCGCCGCCGCCGCTGCCGCGAACGAGAACGCTCAGTGATCTTATTGTAATTTTTTTTAATTATATAAGTTTATGATGATTGACGTCGTCAAGGACGTCTTCCACAAAAAAACAAAAAAACAAAAAAAAAACAAAAAGCATGTCCGTCGGACGCCCGGCCCTGGCCGAGCCGGTCGTCGTCTTGGCGCGGACATGCCCGGAGCGTCGCCATGATCGCCAAACTGACCAGGCTTTGCGTGGAAAACCGCGTCTTGGTCCTTCTCGTTTCAGCGCTGCTGAGCGTCTGGGGAATCTGGGTCGTCGTCCATATGCCCGTGGACGCCCTGCCGGATCTCTCCGACGTCCAAGTCATCATCAGAACGTCCTTCCCCGGTCAGCCTCCGAGACTGGTCGAAGACCAGGTGACTTATCCGCTGACCAGAGCCATGCTCTCCGTTCCAGGCGCCAAAGCGGTTCGGGGGTTTTCAGCCTTCGGAGATTCCTTCGTCTACGTCGTTTTCGAAGACGGGACGGACCTGTACTGGGCCAGGAGCCGCGTTTTGGAGAGCCTCAATCAGGTTCAGGGAAGTCTGCCCGAGGGGCTGAGCCCCTCGCTGGGGCCCGACGCCACCGGCGTCGGCTGGATTTTCGAATACGCCCTGACGGATCGAAGCGGCCAAAACGATCTGGCCGACTTGCGAACCATTCAGGACTGGCTCCTGCGGTTCGAACTGTCGTCGATCCCCGACGTGGCCGAAGTCGCGGCCGTGGGCGGGGCCGTCAAGGAGTACCAGATTGTGGCGGATCCGGTGAAGCTGGCTCAATTCGGGATCCCTCTGGAGATGCTGGTCATGTCCGTCGAAGAGGCCAATTCCGAGGTCGGCGGCTCGGTGGTGGAACAAGCCGGCGCCGAATACATGGTCAGGGCCAACGGCTATTTGACCGGTCTGGAAGACTTCAAACGCATCCCCGTCAAAACGGTCGAAGGCGAGACGCCCATTTATCTGGAACAGGTGGCCGCGGTTCGCCTGGGACCGGAGATGCGCCGGGGGATCGCCGAACTGGACGGAGAAGGCGAAGCGGCCGGAGGAGTGATCTTGATGCGGTCCGGCAAAAACGCCCGTCAGGTGATCGAGGCGGTCAAGCGAAAATTGGAGGAATTGAAGCCCTCTCTGCCGAAGGGGGTGGAAATCGTGACCGTCTACGACCGCAGCCAGCTCATCGACCGGGCCATCGACAACCTTCGCTCTAAACTGCTCGAGGAGTTCATCGTCGTGGCCCTGACCTGCGCCGTCTTCCTTCTGCACCTGCGCTCTTCCCTGGTGGCCATCTTCACCCTGCCTCTGGGGCTTCTTCTGTCCTTCATCGTCATGCATATTCAGGGGGTCAGCGCCAACATCATGTCTCTGGGCGGTCTGGGCATAGCCATCGGCACCATGGTCGACGCCTCGATAGTGATGGTGGAGAACGGGCACAAGAAACTGGAGCGCCGGCGGCTGGAAAACCCCGAAAAGGAGCCGACCGCGGCCGAACGTTGGCGCCTTATGACCGAGGCGGCCTGCGAAGTGGGTCCGGCCATATTCGTCTCCCTTTTGATCATAACCATCTCCTTCATCCCCGTCTTCGCTCTGGAGGGCCAGGAAGGCCGATTATTCGGCCCCCTGGCCTTCACCAAGACCTACGCCATGGCCGGAGGCGCCCTTTTGTCGGTCACTCTCATTCCGGTCCTGATGGGGTACCTCATCCGGGGACGCATCCCCAACGAGAACGCCAATCCCATCAACCGGCTGCTGGTCGCCGCCTATCAGCCTTTGTTGAAAGTCGCCTTGAAAAAGCCGGCTTTGACCTTGCTGGCCGCCCTTTTGGTCCTCCTCTCCGTCGTCTATCCGATCAGACATTTGGGCGGCGAATTTCTCCCGCGCATCGACGAAGGCGATCTTCTCTACATGCCCTCGACTCTGCCGGGCCTGTCGGTCGCGGAAGCGGGCTCTCTTCTGCAAATCACCAACAAGCTCATAAGGCAAGTGCCCGAAGTCGAGCAGGTCTTCGGCAAGGCCGGCCGAGCCGAGACGGCCACCGACCCGGCCCCGATCGAAATGATCGAATCGACCATCAGGCTCAAGCCTCGGTCCGAATGGCGGAAAGGCATGGACATGGAGGGAATCGTCGAAGAATTGGACAAAACCGTCCGCCTGCCCGGAGTGGCCAATCTTTGGGTTCCGCCCATACGGAACCGCATAGACATGATCTCCACCGGCGTGAAAAGCCCCATTGGGATAAAGGTTTCCGGAGACGATCCGGTCAAGCTCGACCAAACGGCTCAAGAAGTCCAGAAACTCGCCAGAACGATCCCCGGGGTGACCTCGGCCTTGGCCGAAAGCCTCACTGGAGGACGTTATCTGGACGTGGACATAGACAGGGAGAAAGCGGCCCGGTTCGACCTGAGCGTCGCCGAGACGCAACTGTTCGTTTCCTCGGCGATAGGCGGAAAAATGATCGGCGAGACGGTGGAGGGCATAGCCAGATACCCCGTCAATTTGCGATATCCGCAAATGTATCGGGACAGCCGGGAGGCCTTGGAGAGCCTGCCTATTCTGACGCCGACGGGTCAGAACATAACTTTGGGAGACATAGCCAGGGTCAAAACGGCCGTTGGCCCTTCGATGCTCAAAAGCGAAGATGGACGACCGACGGTTTGGGTCTATTTGGACATCCGAGGCCGGGATTTGCTCTCGGTGGCGGAGGATCTGAAAAAAGAAATTTTGGCGAAAGTCGAAAGACCCGCCGGAGTCAGTCTGTCCCTCGCCGGACAGTACGAAATGCTCGAAAGAGCGACGGCCCGTCTGAAGCTCATGATTCCGGCCACGTTGATCATCATTTTCCTGCTTCTCTACTTGGAGTTCAAAAGCTTCTCCGACGCCGTCATGATCATGGCCTCGCTGCCCTTTTCTCTAGCCGGGGGGTTCTGGTTCATGCACCTTATGGGCTACTCGCTGTCCGTGGCCGCCGGAGTCGGCTTCATCGCCCTGGCCGGCCTAGCGGCGGAGTTCGGCGTGATCATGCTCATATATTTGCGCCAGGCGGCCGAGGAATCGCCGATCATGAAGACCCCGGCGCTCATGACCGAAAAGGACGCCGACGACTCCATTCACGCCGGAGCGACCCTCCGGGTCAGGCCCAAGGCCATGACGGTCGGGACGGTGGTCGTCTCTCTCGTGCCCATCTTCTGGAGCGCGGGAACCGGTTCGGAAGTGATGAGACGAATATCCGCGCCTCTTTTCGGCGGCATGATTTCAGCCTTCACGTTGTCCATGTTCATCATCCCGGCGGCCTACAAGCTCAGATTGACGCTCAGAGCCAAATGGGCCAGACGCGAAGGGCGAGGCTCTCGGGAAAGTCGTTCCGACGGTTGAGCCTTCTCATTGTTGGCCCAAAATTACGGCCAAAACGCATAATTCCAGTCGCCGCAAAATTGGCTCCGCTTGTCAGTTGGCCGTATCTGAGGCAGTCCCGTCAACCTGGCTTAAAGCCTAATCGTCTTCGAAATTCAGCTGGCCAGGCATTTTGGCCATAGGATCAGTTATAGCCGAAGACGGCAGATGGACGACGACTTCGCGATGGACGACGACTTCGTGAGAGACGACGACTTCGTGAAGGATGACGACTTCGCGATGGACGACGACTTCGTGACGGACGACGACTTCGTGACGGACGTCGACTTCGTGACGGACGACGACTTCGTGACGGCGAAGAGAGGTTTGTCTCTTCTATCTGCGGTTACGTTGGCACAAAATTGAGGTTCGATTTGGCTGCGGTTACGTTGGCGCAAAATTGAGGTTCTATTTGGCTCAATTTTCTGGCGCCCATAGGGCAGCGCCACACTGAAATAATTAAATTCAGCTCTTTCAACAATTTGGCCATTTCTCGATTCCTCAATTGTCTTGAAGGCGAATCGAGGGCGCCTCCGTCGGCCAAAACCAAGAGTCTGGCCGGATTGTCCGAAAAGCGGCGCCCCCATGGTCAGCCGCCATCAGCGAAGGCTCCGAACGGCGAATATGGCGGAATAACCCTCAACTTCAACATCGTCAAGTCCTTCGTTCTCATGCGCCTCAGAGAGCTCGCCGGCCAAGACCTGCCCCTCGGCGGCGCTCCAGGAAATCCCGAACGTCGCCTTTGACCGGTTCTCCTTTTTCCGGCCGACGGAACCGCTTTTTCCGAAATGGCCGGTTAGGCCGACTGTCGATGGAAAATGCCTAAAAGAGCCTCTAAAATAGCTTTCTTTCAGCAACAACGCCGAGAACGACAATCGGCAAATTTATCTGGTCTCCAGTCTAATTCGCGTTGTTGGCGGTCGATGGAAATAAAGGGGTTGTTCGAGCCTTAGAAACTCCCGAATTCTTCGGTCGATGAACTTGAACTGAGCGTTTGGGTCTGGACGGCTGGAACCGCCGAGACCTTTTTTGCCATCTGGGCAGGCCTAGCCATTTCTTTGAAAAGAACGTCTACAGTCGCGCAGTTGATAAGCCCTGGCGGCCAAGTTCGTCAGTCAAGGTTCTGAGGATTTTGGCAAGCCCAGAAAAGCAAGGGTTCCGGTTCGCCTCGGGCGGCAGGTTCCATAAGCTTATTTTAAGCTTCCGCTAAGGCTGGACTTTTGTCGGCCGTTTTTTTCGACCTCCGCCAGGTTTCCCAACTGGTTCGGAGTGAGTAGACGCAGGCGCGCCCGCCTCCAACTCGGCGAGACCGAGACGTAGCTCCTTAGCCGAAAGGCCGGCGTCACGCAAGATTTGAGCGCGTAGACCGGGTTCGCCGCTTAAAGTCAAGGCAGCGGCTAATAGCCTTAGTTCCTTGTCGCTAAGGTGAGGCTTTAGAGCTTCAAAAGATTTTTTAATGTCGATCATGTCGTTGCCTTGGCGTTTGACGGCAGCGAGAGTTAATTGCCGTCATCAATGGTTGCCCGGCCAAGTTAGGAATGAAATGAGGCGGAAAAACTTCCAGGACAGGAGAAATATCTAGCTAAAACTTGGCCTGTCATTAGTCGTCCAAGTATATAGTGCGTCTTGATTTTTTTCAACGGGTCAGCCAAGACGACGACCGCGAACAAGCGGCGTTGCAAAATTCACTCAAGAAGCAATCCGCATATTGTTAAGGTCAGATCATGTAAAAATCAGAATGTCAACCATCTAATTTTTTTTTGCCAGTTGAACCGAACAGGCGCTAAAGTGGTATTTGAATAATATGCTGATTTAATTCATATTTTCTAATTTGATTGACACTGATTCAATTGTGAACGCAGCGCGTTCGCAATTAGGCCTGTCCTATAAAACTGGCGGCTCAATTCCAATTGCCGCGCGGAGAATCCAGTCCCAAATTCCGGCTCGATCACGGCCGCCAGATTTTATGTCAAAGACGATCGATATCCGGCGCCTTCTTTACGGCGTTGATCTTAGACAAAAATGTGCGCCCCAAGCCGCCGATACATCGCCACACGCTGAAAATCAACGCTTCTAACGGCCTTGTCACGCGACTCGATAATAATGCGTATGACATCATCGCAAAAAGTAGCGCTTATATAACCCTTCGATTCCTTTGCAAATCGTTCGTTTAACTCGTACCCCTTAATTACGAACGCAGCGCTTTTGGTAATTGAAAGCGAAAGCAGCATCTTATTTGGAATCCAGCAATTTCGCCGACTGTAGGTTATTGTCCGGCGCGAAGGGGAAAAACTGGAGGGTTCAACGTAACGGCGATGTTCGACGTCGGCGTAATATTTCAGGCGAGACATGGAAAACGAAAGCAAACATTGGTCACGTTATGGCTGGGCATTTTAGGAAATAACGTAAAATTGTCTAAATCGGACTTTACTATGGATAAAAACTATAAATAGATATAAAAAAAGTAATAAGAAAATATTAATATTTAATATTTAAAAATAATATAATTAAATTATTTCATTTTATACAATGCAAAAAGTATAACAAATAATAAAGATAATATAAACCAAATATAGATTGTATTTATGTCATGCTTAGCATCAATTTTAAATTTTATTCCATCAAAATCAGAATTAATTGAATAAAGACTAGTTTTAGCTTTTGTTTCCATATCTCCTAACTTCGAAATAACGGAATCTAATTTAATGTTCATGTTATTTTTTATTTTATCGTCAATTTTATCGTCAATGGTTCTAATATTGTCTGAAACGCTTCTCTTCAGCTCGCGAAAATCGTCACTTAAACTAGCTATTTGAAGTTCTAGTTTCAAAAGTCTTTCGGATTCGCCATTTCCATTTTTGGCCAAGGAATCGGCCGCAGAACGCTTGACGTCGTCAGAAGATGTTTTTTTTGTTGAGGACACTACAGGATCGAACATTTCAACGCCTCCTTTGATGAAAATAATTATAAACTAATTTGCGACAAATGACAAGCAAAATCATCTAATCAAAAAAAAATTAGCAGCGGACGTAAATGAGGAATAAGAGAAATATTTCCAGGATGGCTAAATTTTTCGCCACTATCACAGACGGTCGGCAGAATGTGCGAATCGCCGAGAAATTGGCGTCTTATCGCTATTTTTGACCCCTCATGTTGAGCAAATGCGCCTCGAAAAAAGTGCGTTCAGTCAGATTCGAACAAATTCTTTTTTGAAAGGGCCAAAACGCCGACGAAATGACCATCCAGACGAGAAGCGGGCGTCGCCATTCGCAAGATTGGAGTCGTCGATCGAATCTGAGGGGAGCCTGAATCTATGGGGAGCTTGAATCTAGTCCCTGCGCGACCAAATCGGAATGTCCGCAATGCTAATCTCGCGCGACATTTCAGTCGTCTCTGCTGTGGCCGACCGGGGGAGCCAAATGTAACTTTCCGGGGTGATCTGACACGTAACGCGCTTTGGATCGCCGATTGAGGGAACGCAGTTTTGTCCGCTTAGGCGGCGTGACGAGGCGTTGGCAAAGAATTTTATTTAAATTTAAGGGCGCGACAAAGTATAATAATCTTGATGGGATGAGCGTCATGCGAACACCGAGAGTTTTTTTTGGAAACGTCCGTGTTCAACTTCGCGTTCGGGGACGATGCGCCGGACAAAAAGCTGGATGCGCTGAAACTGTTCAAAGAGATCGGGGAAGGCAAATACGAGCCTTACACATCTGATTATGTCTTGCAGGTGTTGCGCGAAGTCGCCGAGCCGAAACAGAGCCGTATGATTGAGCTGATCAGCCGGCATCGGATGATTTTTCTTGAACAGAGCGACGAGGCCGAACGCTTGGCAGGCATCTATGTAGCCGAGGGAGCAATTTCCGCGAGACATCAGACGGGATTCACATCGCGCTTGCTGCGGCGCGCGACCTTGATTTTATCGTCAGTTTTAATTTCAGGCATATAGTAAAGCGAAAAACGATGACCATGACCGAGGAGATCAACATTCGGGAAGGTTACAGGCGCATCGGAATCCACTCGCCGACGGAGGTGATCGAAAATGATGAATGAACCAAGCGCCATGCGGGAGATACATGAAATCCGAGAGAGGATTTATGAGGAAACAAAGAACATGACTCAAGCGGAGCGCGCCGCGCTCACGCGCAGAGCAGCGCAGGAAATGATAGACAAGTATGGCCTGAATGTGAGACGCCATAGCGAAAATCAGAAACAGGAGTTGTCTGTAACCGCGCCGCTGAAATAAGCGGGATAAGATCGAATAAGTGAATATAAAGAGAATGTTTCGCTTAGGGCTTGACAAAAAATAACTTAGCGTTGATGTCATGCTTTTATGCTGATTTTGAAGGATAACTCCTTCGAAATGACAGCAAGTCATTTCGTGACGACCCCTTAGCAATAAGAGATCGCACAGTCAGATTAAATGTCTTTCCAAACCTGCGTTGCCGAAGATGACAGCGCTGATCGCGTTGAAGTCTTTCCCGGCGCCTCGGTCTTCCATCATCTTTTGAATGTTTTTCACATTATCGTTCAGAAGATTTTGTTCGTACAAACTCAACGGGCGACTACGTTCAATTTGAATTGAGGCTTTTGCGTCTTGCTGCGGCAAAGCGGGCTTTAAAATGCCGTCTCGACGCATGTTTGAATACAAAAGCTCCTGCGCTCTGTTATATACGCAGATTGAATCGATGGGACTCTCCTTTTCGATTCCCGAGACGGTCTCCGGCATATTTACATATGCCTCGTCATGCGCCTGAAATGGCGTCCAACGCGCCATATAACCCCTTGCCCTCTGGTTTTCGTAACGTTTCACGATTCCCGCGCGGCTCACGCTCCCGGGTACGGCCATAACCATTATTTCAATGTCGTATCCCTCATTTTTGAGATGATTGATTGTTGACATAAGCGGTTCGCGATTTCGCATCGTGGCTTCAAAAATGATGTCCCGCTTCCCTTGAATCGCGCATTCGAGCAATTTAGAAGTCCATATGCGCCCGTCAGCGTCCGTTAATTCGGCAAAACGCTTGTCATTTTTTTTATAAATTTCTCCGGCCATTGGATGGCACGCGCGGTAATCGTCGCCATTTATTGCCGCGACAGGCTGATTGTCAAAAACTTTGTGCCTGGCTATGTCCGCGAGCGTTGATTTGCCTGAACCGGGCTGTCCTCCAAGAATGACTATGCGGGGATGTTCTTTCGATTCTCCGCTGTTGATTAACAATTCCAAAAGAAGCTCACTAAATATTTCTACGTGGACTTCTTTGGCGAGTTTATACGCATTTCCTTCCCTTATTTTATTTCGGCCATGTCCAATCAAATCAAGCATTGGCGACGCGCTCACGGATGTATTCGGAATATCGTTCAATTACAGAACGTTTAACCTCGTCGTTGCCGCCGTAGACATCCAGTCTTTCCCGGCCAAGGGCAAGGTGTTTTTTTTCGAGCTCTGTTATTTTTTCCTTGTTTGGATTCTCTTTCGCTCTCTCCGCAAGGAGGTCAGTCACCGTAAAACCCATCATAGCAGCGACGACGTTTATAGCGTCTTCGGTCAATTCAAATTCTTCAAGTCTAAGTCTATCTTTCGCTCTAACTGCGATATCCGTCATTGGCATCGGTTATCCCTCCTGACCGTTCTAACAGTTTTTCCGAATCATCGTAGCGCTTCTTCATTTCAGTTTCCGCCAAATTCTAGCACATGGCGACGTCAAATGGAATATAGGCCCGAATATGAAGTCTTCATTTCATCTTTTCCAGCGCGAACGGCGCCGGCTCGGCCAGGACTGTTCTGACGCCGCCAAGATAACCGCTTGAAAGCGAAGGGCAATCTTCTGACGACGGCCGGAGGGCAGCGTCGGCCGTCAGTTCTCATAACGTTGGCCGATTTTCTTTAACGACATCCAGTCCAGTCCAGGCCAGGCCAGGCCAGGCTCGTTCAAGCGGACGGCGACGACGAAGGTCATCGTCTAAAAATGTTCGAACGCCTGTTCGCCGACGAAACACGCCGCTTTCCCCCGTCGTCCATCGTCGCCAGGAGCCAAAAAAGACCCGCCTGCGAACGGCGCGGCGAAAGGACTGTTTTCGCCCCGTCAGACGTCCGACTCCAACTTGAGCGCGGCCAAAACAGGCTTCATTTTTTGGCGGAGACAAGCCGTCAAGGCGGGGGACATGTATTTGTGCTCGTCCGGCACGTCGAGACAGAAGAATTGGGCGCCTGCCGCCTCTTCGGGAAAGTCTTCCCGAATCTGCTCTTCGTGTCTGGAAGTCATGACCACGATGACCTCCGCCCACGAGGCCAGTTCCGAAGTCAACCTTCTCCTGGCGAAGGCCATCGTCCCGGCCGAGCGAACCTCCAAACCGGGGTGCTTTTCAAAAATCTCTTCCGCCGTCCGACTTCGATCCACATTGGCGGAACAGACGAACAGCATCTTTATTTTTTGGGCTTGTTTCATAAAATCCTCCTCGCTGGATAAGGCTTTGGCCTTCCCTCTTCAAGGCCATAACTGGCCGGAACAGGTCAAAAACAGACGCTAAAATGAGGGACAGATCTAATTTTTCTTGAGTTTTTCCGGGCAGGATTCGCGGATCAAGGCTCTAGCCAGAAGGGAGGTGGGGTCGACGAGTTCGAGGTCCTTAAAATGCGATTCAGACAAAACCAGAGGCAATTCGGTGCAGCCGAGCACGACTTTGCCAAAACCTTTCGCAGCCAAGTCCGTCAAAACATCTTCCAAAATAAGGCGAGCCTGACGAAAATCCGAACCCAGGCGGCTTTTTATGCCGTATTCTTGATTATAGATGACGTCATGAACCTTTTCGATCATTTCCAGGCCCAGGTCGCGCCACTTCAAGCCGTGTCGCTCCATGTAGCGGCGGTACACCCCTGAGCGATACGTCCCTAGAGTGGATAAAACGGCCGCGGGGACGTTCTGGTCGGCAACCTGTCCCAAACGCAGACAGGTTTCGTCCAGCATGTTGACGAGTCGCGCCTTGACGCCGTTTCTCGCCATCTTTTCCTTCACGACGTCCAAGATGGGTTCGGCATGAGCCGTGTTGCACGGAATGCCGACGATCTCGGCCCCGGCTTTCTCCAAGGTCTCGATGACCTCGAAAATGGCCAGGGCCGGATTGATCGGTTCTTGTCCCAGCAGAAAAGCTGTTCTGTCGGAAATCTTGTGAGGCATGGAGACCATCACCAGCGGCAAATGATCTCCATCCCTGCGGTTTATGGTGTTGGCCGTAATTTTGGCGGCCAAATCAAGGCCCGCTCCAGGGCCGACGCCGCCGACGACGCCTATGACTTTCGCCTCGAAGGGCGTCTCGACTTTAGGTCCCATGGAGTCTCTCATCGTTTAGGCCGATCGCGGGTTGATCCGCAGATTAATCCGCGAAGGCCGGGCTTACCACTTCTTCATGTCCAACACTTTTTCCGATTTGGAAATTATGCAGACGCCGGCCATGTCGCCGGTGACGTTGACGCTGGTTCGCCCCATGTCCAACAAGGCGTCGATGCCCAGGATCATCGCGTAAGCGGCGGCCACGGCCGACCCTTCCGCGACGTTGAGACCGACCGATTCGAGAACCATCAGAAGCATGATGGCTCCGGCCCCAGGAACGCCGGCAGTGCCGATGGCCGCCAGGGTCGCCGTAATGACGACGGTGAGCTGCTGGCTCATGTTAAGGGGCTGGCCGATGGCGAAGCCTATGAACATGGCGCAGACGGCCAGGTAGATGGCGGTTCCGTCCATATTGACGGTGGCCCCGAGGGGCAAAGTGAAGGAAGAGACCGAACGGGGAGCGCCCAGCTTTTCCTCGGACACCCGCAAGGTTATAGGCAAAGTGCCGCTGGAGGAACGGGTGACGAAGGCCGTGATCGAAGCCTCATAGCAACCTTTGAGGAACTTTATCAGGCCAAGACGGAAAAGGAGCAGCAACAAGCCGTAACATATGACGATCTGAAGGATAAGGCCTATATAGGTCGTCAAGGTCACGAAAAGCAGGGGACCTACCGCCTTCGGCCCTTGTTGGGCGAAGACGATGGCGATCAAAACGAAAACGCCGACGGGAGCGTACTGCATGATGCCGCCGACGACTTTGTACATGGTGTCGGCGCAGACGGAACAGAGATGATACAGGGCGTCGGCGGTTTTGGCCGTGAGTTCGTTTTTGGAGTCGCGCACGATGGCCAGAGCGACGCCAAAGACCAAAGCGAAGAAAATGATGGGCAGAACGTCCCCTTTAGCCAGCGATTCGACGGGATTGGTGGGAACGATGTTCAGCAAAACCGAGGACAAGGCCGGCGATTCAGAAACTTTGCCGGCGGCTCCGGCTTCGCCCAAAATGTTCAGACCAGTGCCGGGCTGCAAGATGTTGGCCAGAATGAGGCCGATGACCACGGCGAAGGCGCTCGTCCCTAAATAGAAAATGATGGTTTTGAGACCGACCCGGCCCAACTGCGACGGGGCGATGCTGGCCGCGCCGGTGATGAGAGAAAACACGATCACCGGGACGACGATCATTTTCAAGAGGCGAATGAAAAGATCGCCGAAAAATCTGGAGTACTTGACGAAGCTGCTCGCCGCATCAGGGGCGGTGCCCAAAATGCAGCCGACGATGATGCCTAAAATTAAGGCGATCATGATTCGGCTCAGCAAATTGGCTTTGAAGTACCAGCTTAAAAAATGACCATCTTTTTTTGTTTCATTTGACATAAACAACCACTCTTTTGGGGAGAAAAGACCGCAGGCCCGGGCAAGTCGAAAAACTTGGAACCGACCGGAACGGTTTTGGTGAAAAAAGACCAGGCCGGCAAAAACTAGTCTCCGCCGACAGTTTCAGCGACGTCCAGAAAAAAAGAGAAAAAACGCCAACTGAGAATTGACCGTGACCAATCCGCTAATGGCAAGAACCATTGCTGATGATGAAGAAAATTTTTTTTCTAAAGTACCTCAAGGCCGATGCTTTGTCAAGCCTTATGAAAGGGGCGCAAAACCTGGCTGAACTTTTTGCCGCCTGCGGCCTCCAAATGTGGCCGCAGGCGGCGCCGGCCTCCAAACAAGGCCTCAGGCGACGTCGGCCCCCAAACGTGGCCGCAGGCGACGCCGGCCTCCAAACGTGGCCGCAGGCGACTCCGGCCTAAAACGTGGCCTCAGGCGACGTCGACCTCCGGCGCCGCCCCGAAAACGGCTCGTCTTGTCGCGAATGTGGCTTTTCCGGAACCAGTTTGGCCCGCTTGAGGGAGGCATCTTCCCCGCCCGGGCCAAAAATTGCCCTCGGCTCGCGCTCCCTTTTGGTCATGACCGAGCGGCCGAGCCGCTCTCCATTATTCGACCTCCGGCGCTACCCTTTTGGCGTCTCTTTTGAGACGACAAATTAAAAAGCAAAAAAAGCTCTTTTTTGCCCGGCGACAAGTAGTCTTTAAGCCACCTTCCAGCCAAGCCGCCTTCCAGCCACTCCGCCGCTTCGGCGGCATAGCGTTGTCGCTCGATTCCGCCCAGCCCGCTCCCCGCTTGACCGAAAAACCTAAAAAACAGCCGACTTCGAAAACTGAGGTTGACAGAGCGGCTCTGGCGTGATAAAACATATTGAAATTGAGAATCAATTACTATTATATTTTTTCGGCGCGGACGCTGCAACCGCTGACGATTTTTGGTCTAAATTTTGGTTCGTCGACAAGACCGGCGAAGGCGGACGACGACATTTTCGCCTCCCTCAATGCGAGGGCAATTGGTTTGAAGACAATTGGTTAGAAAGCAACTGATTAGAGAACAATCCTTGTCCTTCGGCGGGAAACCGGCGGGAGCCATGCTCCAGAACCGTTTGCCGCGCGTCGACAACGGACTCGCCCAATTGACATATCGAAAAATCGAAAAATAGCACTAAGGAGCAATTTATGCGCAACCATTTCATTCCTTTCTTGTTCGTTCTGATCTTGGCGGTTTTTTGCGGAACCGCCAACGCCCAACAGGAGGTGAATCTATATTCGGCCAGACACTACGAAAGCGATCAGATTCTGTACGACCTTTTCGAAAAGGAAACGGGCATCAAGGTCAACGCCGTCAGCGGAAACGCCCCGGAATTGATTGAACGCATCAAACGGGAAGGAGACTCCACCAGCGCCGACCTTTTCGTCACGGTCGACGGCGGGGTTCTGCGGACGGCGAAGGTCGCCGGCATCCTCTCGCCCATAACCTCCGAAAAGGCCTTGGCCAACGTGCCCCCAAACCGCCGAGACAAAGACGGCCAGTGGGTCGGCTTGACCACCAGAGCCAGAGTCATCGTCTACTCGAAGGAAAGGGTGAAGCCGGAAGAACTGTCCACTTACGAGGATCTGGCCGACCCGAAATGGAAAGGCAAAACCCTGGCTCGCCCCTCTTCGGCTCTGTATGACCAGTCTCTCTTGGCTTCCTTGATCGTTTTGGACGGCGAAACCGAAGCGGCCAACTGGGTCAAGGGCTTCGCCGCCAATTTCGCCCGCCCGCCGAAAGGCAACGACCGGGGCCAGGCCATCGACATTGCCGCCGGCCTTGGCGACGTGGCCTTGATGAACACCTACTATATCGGCCAGATGCTCAACTCCAAGGATCCCGAAGAAGTCAAAGCCGCCCAAGCCGTGGGCGTGTTTTTCCCCAACCAGAACACCACCGGAACGCACGTGAACATCAGCGGCGTCGGTCTGGTCAAGAACGGGCCCAATCGGGACAACGCCGTTAAGCTAATCGAATTTTTGACCGACGTGGAAGCCCAAAACCAGCTGTCCGCCGGCAATTACGAATATCCCGTCAACCCGAAGGCCAAAGCTCACGAGCTTTTGTCGTCCTTCGGAGATTTCAAAGCCCAAGACATCGATTATGACGTTTTGGGCGAAAACAACGCCTTGGCCATAAGACTGTTCGCTCAAGGCGGCTGGAAATGACGCCGGTTTTTCTCTCCGGCCGGCCATGACCGTCAAACCGCGAACATCGACATTGGCCTATTGGCCCAGCGGCTGGAGCTCTTTTAGAGCTCTGGCCGCTTTGGCTGTGGCCCTCCCCTTTTTCAGCCTGATTCGAAGCGCCCTTTCGCCGGCCAGCGAAAATTGGCCTTACGTCAGAGACCATCTTCTGCCGTCGTATTTCCGGGAAACCTTGCTTTTGGCGGGCGGCTCGTCCCTGGCCGCCCTCGTTTTGGGCGTCTCCCTGGCCTGGCTGGTCAGCCGCAACGATTTTTTCGGCAAAAGGTTCTTCGACCAAGCCCTCATCCTGCCCTTGGCCATACCGCCCTACATCGCCGGCTACGCCTACGACGGGCTTTTTGGCTTCACCGGCCCCATACAGACTTTTCTGAGAAACCACTTGGGGCTATCCGTCTCCAACAGCCGCCTTTCTCCGCCGCCTCTCGTCTGGGCCATCTTCATCTTCGCCGTCACTCTGTTCCCTTACGTCTACATGCTGAGCAAGGCCTTTCTGGAGAGACAAAGCGCCTCCTTGTTCGAAAACGCCGAAATTCTGGGCAAAGGAGAATTTCATCTATTTTTGAAAATAGGCTGGCCGTTGACGGCGCCCACCGCCGCCGCCGGCATGACTCTAGTCCTTTTGGAAGTCCTGAACGATTTCGGCGTGGCCAGCTATTACGGCCTGAACACTTTCACGACCGCCATTTTCACGGCCTGGTTCGGGATGGGAGACTCCGACACGGCCATCAAGCTGGCCGTCATCCTGATGGGCTTCGTTTTCGTCGCCCTCCTGTTGCGGCGTCTCTGGCACAAGGCGGCCCGTCATCAAGTCGTCTCCAGCCGCGAGAAAGCCTTCCGGCCGCGCCAGGCGGCCCCGGGCCGACAATGGGTCATAGTC
>JAIRTO010000290.1 GCA_031254895.1 Deltaproteobacteria bacterium | reverse complement strand
GCTATCCAAGACCTGACGCTCATGCGCAGGTTGTCCGCGGGGAAAAACCTGTCCAAGGCGCGCCGGGAGACGAAGTCGAACAGCAGGTCATACGCCTCCATCAGGTTCGTGCCGACCGTGAGCCGATCGTCGTGGCGGTCGACGTTTTCCTGGCGGAAAAGCGCGTCGGTTCTATAGCCCGGCGCGCACGAGCTGATAACGTCATCGCGTCCGAACAGGAGTATGGCGGCTAGATTGAAGCCCTTCTTGCCTGAGCGCCGGCCATCCTCGCAAAGCCCCGCGCTGCGGAGCAATTCCCTAGGCGATAGACCATTCCAAGGATGTTCGGCTTTCAGGGATGTGGCCATCTTTTGGGCTCGCTCGACAAGGTCAAGTCGCAACTCGTTTTCCGTGACGTAGGGGAAAATCTCGCGCTCCGAGTAAGCCGCCGATTTGCGCTCGCAAAGCTGGGCGGACAAATCCGTCGCCTTCGTCACGTCAACGTCCGCCTCCTCTATGCGATCCAATATCTTGCCTGAGCAGAGTTCGACCTGAGCGCTGATGGGGATGTAGACGTACAGCAGCAGTCGGCCGTCCACTTCGACCTCTTCGAGGTTGAGGAACAGCGACGGAGAGATCTTTTGCGGGTTTTGGAGCATATCGACGAAATTCTTTTTCAGCGACGGCGCCACCTGGCGATTCACGCCAAGCGCGTCGCCTCTATCGTTGGCGCCGAGGATGAGATGGCCGCCCCAGCGGTTCGAAAAGGAGCAGACCGTCTCCCAAACGTCGTCGGTCAGCTCGTCCGCGCACTCCTTGTATTCGATTGCCAGCCCCTTGCCTTCGGCGAGCAATCGTTTGAGTCGTTCCGGCGTCATATCTCCAACACCTCCTCCATTATGACCATCAGCCTTCCCTTCGCGATTTTAGCCGCCGCGCGCTTGTCGCGCTCGGCCAGGCCATAATGCGGCCGACCAAGGCCATGATGACGCCGTTTGGCGGCGGACGGCGTTCGCTCAAGCGTTTGCGGGAAGAAAAGGCGAACGCCTCGTCGACGAGAAACCGTCGGCTAAGGCGTTCGCCTTAGCTCCAAAGGGCGTTTTGGTCAAATTTAGATATTTTGAAAACTGACATTTTTGAACCGGTCTCCGCGTGGCGTCGCCTTGTCCGAAAAATCGTCCGTCCGCATGACGGCAGGCGTCGTCTGCCGTCGAAAAAAAATATTTCCCTATTCAAAATGTCTTTAAAATCCTATAAATTTCCTGACGCCAAAAATGCATTATATGTGTTTTGGCCGGGAGAAGTAAAGATGGCTGAACATCAAATCATTGAGCGGATAGAATCTTGGCGCGATGATTTTTTGAAATGCATATGCGGCTTAGCGAACGCCGAAGGTGGCAAAATACGCGTCGGCGCCGACGGCGAAGGGAAAGTCGTCGGAGCGCCGGACGCCAAGAAGCTGAGGGAGCATATTGCCAATAAGGCGCTGAAAGTCTTGGGCATCGCTGTCGACGTCAACCTTTTGACCGATGACGGCCATGACTGCCTTGAGATAGTCGTCCACCCAAGCGCCTATCCGGTGGATTTCAGAGGCGAATGGCTCCATCGCAGCGGAAGCGAGACGCGCCCGTTGCGCGGAGCGGCGCTGGCCGAATTTCTGCTGACTAAGAGCGGCTCCAAGTGGGAGGCCGTCCCTGTGGACGGAGTGACTGTCGACGACCTCGACAAAGAAAGTTTTGACATTTTTCGTAAAGCGGCGCTTCGAGCGGAGCGGATGAGGCCTGAAGACTTGCAGGCGTCCAACACCCAATTGCTCAATAGTCTGCACCTCATCGACAAGCCCAGCGGCAAGCTGACACGAGCCGCCATACTGCTGTTTCATCGGGAACCGGAGAAATGGATGACCGGTTCTTTCGTCAAGGTCGGCTATTTTGCCGACGGACCCGATCTGCGCTACCAAGACGAGATAAAAGGTTCTCTGATGGCCCAAGCCGACATGGTTGTCGACCTCATTTATCTGAAATATGTGAAAGCGCATATTTCCTATGACGGCGCAATAAGGACGGAAACGTGGCCGTTTCCGCAGGATGGCGTGAGAGAGGCCATATTCAACGCCCTGATGCACAATCATTATCCGTCCAGCATACCTATCCAGATTCGGATACACGAAGACAAACTTTATGTCAGCAACAGCTGCGTTTTCCCGGTTGGTTGGACGGCAGAGACGCTGACGTCCAAACATGATTCGCAGCCGCGCAATCCACTCGTCGCCAACGCGTTTTTCCGCGCCGGACATGTCGAAAAGCGGGGCTGCGGCATCGAACGAATTTGTGAGGCTTGCGCCAAGCATGGCCTTCCAGACCCTGAATACGTCTTGCACCCGGGAGACGTTATGGTGAAGTTCGAGGGGCTCAAATGCACGCCAAGCTCCATAGTTCCAAAGGGTCACGTTGGCGCTTTGGATGGCGCTTTGGAAAAAAAGTTGTTGGATTTGTTGAGAGAAAAACCCGGCGCAAAACAGGTTGACCTAGCCGAGCATTTGCGGACTTCTCCCCGAACAGTCAAGCGGCTTATGAAAAAGCTCTCCGATGGAGGCGCCATTGTTCGAACAGGCGGCAAACGATTCGGCTACTGGGAAATACGCTAAGACGGCTCTTTGGGCGGCTCTTTAGATCGCCCTTTGGATGGCGCTTTAGATTGTCCTTTAGATGGCCATTTGGAAAATTAGTTGTTGGATTTGTTGTGAGGAAAAATCGACGCGAAACAGATTGAGAAAGCCTAACGTTTGCAAGCTTCTCCCCGAACAGAAAAGCGCCTTACACAAAAAGCGCTCCGATGGAGGCGCCATTGTCCGAACAGGCGGCAAACGATTTGGCCATTGGGAAATATGAGAAGATTGAAAGATAAAGGACAAGAATTTACGTAAAAGAATAAAACCCGAACCGCTTGCGGTTACGGGCTTTCATGGCGGAGAGAGAGGGATTCGAACCCCCGGAACTTTCGTTCAGCGATTTTCGAAACCGCCGCCATAAGCCTCTCGGCCATCTCTCCGAAAACTAGACGTACATAAAACACAAAAACTGAAATATAGATATTGACGAGCCGTTGCAGAAAATTTTAAGGCTTGAGCTGTTCAATAACAAAGCGCCGAAAGACTGAAGCTCTTTTAACATCCAGCTTCAACGCTAGGGCAGGCGTTTTGATCAGGCCGGAAAAAACGGAAGCCTGAAATCGTTGAAATTTAAGATTTCATGGCGGAGAGAGAGGGATTCGAACCCCCGGAACTTGCGTTCAGCGGTTTTCAAGACCGCCGCCTTAAACCACTCGGCCATCTCTCCATGAAAAAATCTTACATATAAACTTAAATAAATTTCTTAGTTTCAGCGAGCCGCCGGAAGGAGTTCAAAGGCGTCGCGCGAAAAAAAGACGCGTCAATCGGACTTGCGCCATAAGATGATCAAATTATTGACTAAAAAAGGTCTAAGTCGTCATAGGCGATATGAGCGAAAGTCAACCGGCGAGACGTCAGAGGGAAGAGGGTTTCATGACTTGGCCAGACGGCTGCGGAGTCAAAAAAGTCAAGCCTATTGCCATCGCCAGAAGGATTATAGTCAGTTGCCCTCGAAAATACAAATGGCGGTTCCTACAACCCTTTCAACTGAGCTTGAGGGACGATCTTTTCAAATGGTCGAAATTACGGCGACTTTGGTTAAGGCCAGAAACATCTTGGCTTTGTCTTCGGCGGATCAGGATTTTTTTGTTGAGAATCGCAGCCCCGCGAGGCGAAGTTTTCGAAATGGCGGACATCCGTATGGAGGACATGCGTATGACGGACATCCGCATGACGGACATCAGGGGTTCGGTCATTCAAAAAACTCGGACATCCGAATCGCCAGCGTCGTTTGACAAAGCTTTTTGAAAAATTTTTGGCCTCGCTTGACCATGACGGGGCCATTTTAGTTTCTCCAGGTCGGGAACCGCTTTTCGACCGGAGGTCGGAGGCGGCGGCAAAGGGAGGAAGAGCCTTGGCCTTTTGGAGAACTTTGGAAGCGGATTGGCGGATTTCGTCCTGGCGAGCGTCACGGGCGTCCCCAAAGCGCCGTTTTGGAAGGCGACAACCAAGCTCCGCCAAACATTTTTCTTGGCTCCTCTCCGTCGTCCTAGGCGGCGAGCCTTTCTTTTTCGCCGATTAGAGATACAATAACATCCATACGTCGAGGCCAGTTCCTCGTTCGGCTATCATCTCGTCGTCGCCTTTGGCGAAAAGGAAGCGGCCTCTCCTTGGTTCGACTCGCTTCTCAGGCGATCATTCAATTCCTAAGCCGTCGTGTGGTCGAAATTTTCGCCGAAAAGACGCTTTTTTTTGACCCATCGCCGACCGCCGAGCCGGATTTGTTTTTTCGGCGCTTTTATTATAATCGACGGAAAATTTCGTTTGGTTATGCCGAAAAGGACTAATAAAGCGATTTTAATAGCATTTTGACCATAGTTCTGCGTTTGATTTAAATAGAACAATTTGTTAAAATTCCTGGTGAAAAAGTGGGCTTTCTAAGCGTGGAAATTGATTTCAGCGATCGTGAGGCCCTGCTGATCGGAGCGGGTCCGGTCGGTCGGCGAAAATTGTCCTATCTTCTCCAAGCTGGCGCGAAAGTTCTAGTGGTGGAGCCTGAGGAAAAGCCTTATCTGGCCGATTTGGTCCGGGAGGGTCGAATAAGGCTGGAAAAGGAATTTTCTCTTTCTTTTTTTGAGGCTCGCCCTTGGGTGTTCATAGCCGTCGACGATCCGATAGAATCCCGTCGACTGACCTGTCAGGCCAAAGCTAGAGGGTTGATGGTCAACGCGGCCGACAGCTTGGGACGATCAGATTTCACCTTGCCGGCTCTGGTGGACATCCCTCCTCTGCGGCTCACCGTCGGCACCGCCGGGACTTCTCCGGCCCTGGCGGCGGCCGTGGCCTCGGAGCTGCGCGAAAGATTCAAAGGACACGGAGCCTTGGCCGAGATGCTGGGCCGCTTGCGTCCTTTGGTTTTAGGTTCGGCTTTGCCTCCGCAAGGGAGAAGGCGCATTTTCTCCGCCCTGGCTCAAGACGAACGCTTGATTGAACTCTACGGGTCGCTTCAGAACGGCGACAACCTCTCGGCCGAAAGGCCCCGTCCGAATAACGGCGACAACTTCTCGGCCGAAAGGCCCTGTCCGAATAACGGCGACTTCTCGGCGAACGACGCGAAAGAGATGGGAAAAAGTCCCCGTCTCATCTTCGAAGACGATTTTGAAGACGATGTCCCGCCTTCGCGCGTCCGTTCCGTCGAACCGTCTTTTGAGGCGGTTCGCCGAGAGATGCGGGCCATTATCGCCCGGCATGTCGAACCGCTGGAATTGCCTGAAGATTTCGTCGTCTTTTGACGGCGGTTTTCGGGCGTCTGGACAACAGTTTTTGGCCTTCTCTTTTTTGGACCGACCCGGCGGCGAAAAGGGGCTTGGCTACTTCGCCTCGACTTTCAGGTTTGAGGTTCGCTGCAGAGGCTCTATGGACATCTTCATAATCGGAGTCGGACATCGTTCGGCTCCGGTGGCTCTCAGGGAGAGATTGGCCAAATGCGATCTGGGGGACGGTCGCGGGCTTCTGGGTCTATTCGCCTCCGGCCTCATAGACGAAGGGTTGGTCATTTCCACCTGCAACCGGCTGGAAATCGTCGTCGTGACCGCCCAAGCCGAGCCGGCTCAGGCGGAGATCTTCTCTCTGATGGCGCGAATGGCCTCCATCTCCGTCGCCGAGCTTCAAAGTTGCGCCCATGTCTTTCGGGATGAGGAGGCGGTCGGCTATTTGTTTCGGGTGGCCTCGGGTCTGGACTCTCAGATCTTGGGCGAACCGCAGATTTTGGGCCAGGTGAAGGAGGCCTATCGTCTGGCCGCTCGGCGTCGAACCGTCGGACCGGTGATCAGCAAGCTCTTTCATCGGAGCTTCAAGACGGCCAAACGCATCCGCAGCGAAACCTCCCTGGCTTCCGGCTCGGTCTCCATGGCCTCGGCCGCGACGGCCATGGCCGCTTCTCTGGCGGGCGGACTGGCGAGCAAAAACGCCTACATATTGGGCGCCGGCGAAATGGCCCAGCTCGTGGCCGCTCATCTTAAAACCAAGGGCGTCGAGTCTTTGACCCTCTTCGGGCGAAACGTCGAGCGAGCCGCCGAAATGGCCGGGAAATTGGGAACGAAGGCGGCTTCCCTGGCCGATTTGCCGAAAATGCTGCCCCAAGCCGACATCCTCATCGCCGCCGCCGGGGCGGAAGAGCCCCTCATAACCGTCGAGACTTGGCGAGAGGCGGCAGCCCAAACGGACGGCCCCCAGCGAAAGAATCTGACGGTGGTCGATCTGGGCGTGCCTAGGAACGTGGCCGCCGACGTCGGCGAAATAGAGGGCGTGACCCTCCGGAACGTCGACGATCTGTCGGAGGTGGTTCGTCGGAACCAGTCCAAGAGACTCCAGCAGGCCGACCAGGCCAGTCTCATCGTGGCCGAGGAAGTCGAAAAATTCAGCCTATGGCTGACCAGCTTGGCCACCAATCCGACCGTCAAAGATTTGATAAATCAGGCCGAACAGGCCAGATCTCTGGAGATGGACCGCACAGTCTCCAAACATGATTTCAGCGCCGAGGAAATAAAAGCTCTGGAGGCGATGAGCAAATCGCTGGTCAGACGGCTTCTCCACAACCCGCTGATTTTCGTCAAAAGCTGCCATCGTCATGGCCGCTCGGACTATAGCCTGAACATGTTCAGACGCGTCTTCGGCTTGGAGCCGTAAACGAAATCAACCCTGTCAATTCCAATTCCGCCGCCGGAATTGTCCGCCAATACGCCAAAAATAATTCTTTTTGCCTCCAGGGAGGTGTCGAAGTGACCGTAGAAGTAGATAAAGCAGCCATCTGCGAAAATTTCATGGACGACGAAGAACTGATCTTTGAAAGCATAGATCTGTTCATGGAAAGCTCCAACGCCAGGTTGAAAATCCTGCAGGAAGCCGTGGCCCAGAGGGATCCCGACAGGGTCATGGCCGAAGCTCACGCCTTAAAGGGCGTCGTGGGCATTTTTTCCCCTGGCGAGATCATGGAAGCGGCCAAAATCCTGGAATTCATGGGCCGGAACAAAAATCTGGAAGGCGTTGACGAAGCCCTGGTCAATTTTGAAAATCTCCTTGGACAGTTGACGGAAATTCTTCGGCAATGGAAGGAAGAAGGCATCAGCGACGGCGACGACGACGATGACGAATAAAGACCTCCGCGCTCCTTCAATTTGAAATAAATCTCTAAATTGCCTCCTCTATTTTCTGAATCATTAAAGTTCAAAATTTTATATTTCCCAATAAATTAGCCTCGATTGGAGGCTAATTTATTGCTCTGTTCTTGTATAGTTTATTTTTGCTTGTCTTTAGCGTAATATATTGACTAATTTCAAAATTATATTTGTTTGTATAGTTTTGTGTCTTCGTTAAAGTTTAAATAAAATAGTTAATTTATGTATGTACATGTTTGCATAAAAGTATCATTTACTATTGTTATCAATTTATCAGTTTAGCGGGATAAATCTTTTAATAATACATATTACCTTGTTATATTTTAAAATATAAAATATGTATATGGCAAAATATACAGCTTATGGCAATCTTTGAAACTACTGTATGTCACATCTTATTGCCTAGACTTGTTCTTTCAAATTCGAAGTTTATATTGATAAAAAAGTTTCTCTCGTGTAGAATCAACTAGCGCAAATTGGGCCATGTCTCCACTTGTTTCTGAAAAACGCATCTTCTTTTGTTTTAGTTGGAGTTGGGGACGGCTGTTTTATGCGCTTACGGCAATTTGCGGCCTGAAAGGCCGCTTCGGCCAAAAAAGCCGTCTTGTTGAAGACCTGGACCGCATAAAGGCCT
>JAIRTO010000257.1 GCA_031254895.1 Deltaproteobacteria bacterium | reverse complement strand
GAATGATTATTTTATTTCAATTGGAAGATAGAGTCCCTGTCAATTGCTGGCTATAAGCCATCTGTCAAATGACAGATATTTTTTGCAACTTAGTCTCAATTGAAATAGTCGCCGGCGCCGAAACCGATGGCGGCGAAAATAACCGCTTGATCTGCGAACCGAAGAGGCTCAGATACGCGCGAAAGGAGTTGACGGGGCTACGGCCGAAAGGGAAACGACAGGCGCAAGACTGGCGAGAGACTATCAAGAGACAAACGAGAGAAAAGCTGCGAGACAGGCGCGAGGCAGGCGAGAAAAAAACTGCGAGACAGATGCGAGGCAGGCGAGAGAAAAGCTGCGAGATAGGCGCGAGAAAAGCTGCGAGGCAGGCGAGAAAAGGCGCGAGACAGGCGAGGACGTAGGGCTTTGACCGACGGAGGGGAGGCGAAAGAGAACCGTCGAATCGCCGCCGGAGGCCGGACTGGAGGGGTTCGGGCCTTTCGGAGAGTTAAAGAAGCCTATAAAAAGCGGCGGACGGAAGACGGCGCGGCGCTTTGGCTGGTCGTCATTGGAGGAGCACGAATTCGACCCGGCGATTTTCGGCCCGGCCTTCGTCAGTTTCGTTGTCGGCCACGGGCATGGTCGCGCCGTAGCCGGTCAGAACCAGACGGTCAGAGGCTATTCCTCCCTTTTCCGTCAGCCATTGGCCGACGGCGGAAGCCCGTCGGCGGCTGAGACGCATGTTGAACTCGTCTGGGCCGCGATTGTCGGTGTGGCCTATGATGAGCAGCCTTCTGTCCTTCAAGGCCGGTCTGTTCAGAGCCTGACTGAAGGTCAGAAGGATCTGGTTCGATTCTTGGAGCAGTTCGGCGGAATTGTACTCGAAATTTATGGTGGCCCACACGCGCAGAGACACGCGGATGAGAAAGCTGCCGTCGGCTTCGTGGCTCAGCCAGTTCTGGCCGGACTCCGCGTCGTAAGAGGTGTCGTCGGGGCCGAGGGAGCTGCCCGTCGGCTCCAGAGAGCCGTCGCTCCGGCGTCTATATAGATAGTTGTCCCGCCAGACGTACAGGCTGCCGTCGACGGCTATTTCCGTGCCGTCTTCCGATTGCAGGGCTTGCTCAATTTCTTCCGCGCTGAGATTGTCGATGGACTTGCCTTGAGGCGGGGCCCCCGGCGAGCGGAGCGGAGCGGGCTTTTCGGCGGAACCGGCTGTCCGGCGGGTTTCTTCGTCGGGCGCCGGGTCGACTTCGGCGGCTTCGATTTCCGGCGGCAGGTCCGAAGAGGGGGAAGCCGCCGACGGAGCGGCATTGGCCTCGTCTTCGGGCCGGGAGCCTAACCTTTCGATTTTGACCTCAGGGGAGTCGTCCGAGACGGAAAAAACGGTAATCTCTTCAGAATGTTCGGCCGGCTTGGAGCGGCTAGACAGACTTTCGTCTCGAGGCGGAGGAGGCATGTCCGGGATTTCGGCTGTTTGATCCGACGGCTCGGGTTCGTCAAGAGAACGGAGCGTCGGCGGAGGCGTCGGCAGGCCCGATGGCGAAGGCTCCGCTTCGGCGGAAAGCTCCGTCTGGTTCTGTTTGTCCATCGCTTCCAGCAATTCGGAGAGGTTCGTGTATTCGTCGAGGGCGCCTTCGGGCACGGGAAAAGACAAAATGGGCAACGAGCCTGGGCTCATGATTGGCTCGCGGTCGTTCATGGCTCCCAAAAAGGGATTTTGAACCATGAAAGAGGCTCCGTCAATAATCGGATTTAGGGAAGGCGGAGGGGAGGCCTCGTCCGCAAGAGGCTCCGGAGCGCTTGTTGCGCCGGGTTTCGGGTCGTAGTCCGGGGGCGGGATAAGATCCGTCGGCGTCGTCGGCGCCGTCGGTGCCGTCGGCGCGGTTGGCGCCGTTGGCGCGAGAGATTCCGTCGAAGCTTGAGCGACGAGGCCGAAGCGTTCAGGCTCGGCGGGGTTTTGGTCGTTCGCCGAGCCGGGCGATCCCGGACTTAGACCTATAGTCAGGCCCGTCAAGACGGCTAACAGACGCGAAAAAAAAGGGCGGGATTCTCTCACAAGGCTCCTCCAACCATTTTTGGCGTAAGGCAAGGCCCATTTTTGGGGCGGTTGTCAGACGGGCTTATTTGGTGGTAGTCTTACAGCCGACCGAAGACTTGGCCTTCGGCCTTAGGGATCTTTTTTTGGCGGGAAAGCGTTCGCTTATGACCACAGCCTATCGCAGTCCGACTTATTATGAGCTGCCGGCGCCTCCGGAGTTGGACTGGCGGCCGTATCGGCCGGACAGTTACCTAGAATACCGACGCGAGTGGGATCTTCGCGGCCGACGCGGTCTGGCCGGAGAGTTTCCCCTGCATCTGGACGTCGACCCGACCAACCGCTGCAATCTCAGATGTCGCATGTGTCCCCGAACCCATTACTTGAACAAGGGACTCGATCATTGGGCTCCTCATGGTCCGGCGGACATGGATCTGAAACTCTACGAGAATATCATCGCGGCGGCGGCGCCAAGGGGCCTCAAATCGGTGAAGTTGAATTTTCTGGGCGAACCTCTGCTTTACAAACGCTTGCCCGAGATGATCAGCTTCGCTTCCAAGTTTAATCTATGGGTCATGATGAACACCAACGCCGTCGCCTTGACGCCGGAACTGTCGGAAAAATTGCTTGAAGCCGGGTTGACGGACATTTTTTTCTCGTTCGACTCGCCGTATCGGGCCGAATATGAATCGATCCGCCTAGGCGCCGACTACGGGAAAGTCTTGGACAACATCGCCGGTTTCATGGCCGTCAAGGAAAAAATGGGGCTCAAGCACGTCCAGACGAGAGCCAGCATGGTTCTGGATGAGGGTTCGGCGGAGAGTCCGGAGATCAAGGCCGATTATATCAGGCTTTTCAGGGATCTCAAGGTGGCCGAGATAGGGTTCGGCCTGCCGACGGTCATGGACCGCGATTACGCCCCTTTGAACGAGAAGGTCAACTTTTTTTGCCCTGATCTCTTCAGGCGCATGTTCATTTTCAACGACGGCCTGTGCGGCCCTTGCTGCGGCGATTGGGAGCGCCGTCTGATCATGGGCGACGCGACCAGGTCGTCCGTCGCCGACATTTGGAACAACGAAGCCTATGCGAAGCTGAGAGCGAGTCACTTAAGCGGAGACTTCAAGTCGGAGCCGGCCTGCGCCGCCTGCAGCGTGCCGCACCTATCCACGATGAACGTCTGACTTTTCGTCTTCTCCGGCTGGCGTCGGCCTTCCGCCGCCATAGAGAAGCCTTCGGCTCGAAGGGCGTCTGAAAAAAAACGGACGGGCAAAAAAAACGCCGCCCTTTGGCGTTTTTTGGCGGCGATTTCGTTCCAGGCATTGGAAAGAGGGATGATGGGCGAACAAAAAGAGATGAAGGGCAGAAACCAGACCAGGACGGTCAAGCTGGGCCGTTTGACCATAGGCGGCGGGGCTCCGGTGGCGGTTCAAACCATGACCAACACGCCCACCGCCGACGTGTCCGCCACTTTGGCTCAAATAGAGAGGTCGGCCGAGCGCGGAGCCGAAATCGTCCGTCTGGCCGTTCCCGATCAGGAGGCGGCCAGGACGATAAAAGAGATCGTTTCCCGAAGTCCCGTCCCTCTGGTGGCCGACATCCATTTCGATTACCGTCTGGCCTTGGCCGCTTTGGCCGGCGGCGTGGCCGGCTTGCGGCTCAATCCCGGCAACATTAGGGATCCCGAAAAAATACGAAAAGTGGCCGAAGCGGCGGGCCTGGCCGGCGCCGCCTTGCGGGTGGGGGTCAATTCCGGATCCCTTGATCCGGCCATGGTCGAACGCTACGGTCACGGACCGGAAGCCATGGTCGGCAGCGCTTTGCGTGAAATTGCTCTGGTGGAGGAGACCGGCTTCGCCAACGTGAAAGTTTCGCTCAAAGCCTCTTCGGTGGAAGAAACTCTCCAGGCGGTCAGGCTTTTCGCCCAAGAGAGCGACGTTCCTCAACATCTGGGCATAACCGAAGCCGGCGACGTCAAAAGCGGGGCGGTCAGGTCGGCCGTCGGACTGGGCATCCTCCTGCATGAAGGTTACGGCGACACGATAAGGGTCTCCCTGACCGGGCCGCCCGAAGAGGAGGTCGACTGCGCTTGGGAAATACTTAGATCGCTGGATCTGCGGCGCAGAGGCCCGAATTTCATTTCTTGCCCCATGTGCGGTCGCTGTCGGATAGATTTGCCGAAACTTTTGCGGGACGTCAAAGAGCGTTTGAAGGATTTGAAGACTCCGTTGACCATCGCCGTGATGGGCTGCGTCGTCAACGGACCCGGGGAAGCCAGAAAAGCCGATTTGGGCATAGCGGGAGGCAAAGGAAAAGGGCGGCTTTTCGTCAAAGGGCGGCCCGTCGGCTCCTACCCTTTCGAAGGGTTGGTTCAGGCTTTGGAGGAACGGGCGAAAGCCTGGGAGGAGGAGAGTTAGGTCGCGGGTTCTGCTTTTCCGGGCATTCATGAGTCTCATGAACTGTCCCGTTTTCGGGAACCGCCTAGCTCAAAAAGCCTGACGCCGTCGACGCGGACAACCGAGATTCGATCCGGCCTCGCCTTTCCACAAGAAAAAAAGGTCGTCGAAGGGAAGAGCCTTTGGCGACCAAAACAAGGGAAAGAGGAATAAAGCAAATGATTTGCCGAGAAAATGCCTAAGACAAAATCTGTTTAACTTTCGCTTTGCTCAAACCTGTAATGTGGCAAATATCGGCTATGCTGCTGTCTTTCAACTTCAATATTAAAACTGTTCTTTCTAAGTTCTTTTGAGCGAGAGCGTTGTCCGCTTTTTCTTTAGCGAGAGCTTTTTCTAAGAACACTTTGTTAACTATCTCTTCAGCGAGAGCTTTTTCTAATTCAGCTTTTTCAGCTTTCACTTCAGCGAGAGCTTTGTCAGCTTTCTCTTTGGCGAGAGCTTTTTCTAAGTCAGCATTTTTAGCGAGCGTTTCTTAAGTTATTGTTAAAGCTTGCGAATATTTGCCGCCACTTAGAGCATCAAGCATCTCCAGCATATTTGCCTCCTTGCCCAAGATTGAGCTGAGCGCTTTGTCCTTGAGAAAATTATAGACTGAACAAACAACCAAAGCAAGATTATTGTAGTTGGCTGGATTTATAATCAAAGACTTGGCCAAAGAAACAACTTTTTTGCAAAATTCCTCCGTTTCGCCTCTAACCTCGCCAATAGCGGCCAAGCCCAATCGTGTTTTTATTCGTCCGTCAAGACCAGAGCAGGATGATTTTTAGCCCTGGCGGATATGTCAGCCAAGATCTGATCTCCATCAATTCGGAAGACTTTCAGGAACTTTAGGCGCCAGAAATACAGGCCTC
>JAIRTO010000205.1 GCA_031254895.1 Deltaproteobacteria bacterium | reverse complement strand
ATCCTATTACGATCAATATAGAAGTTTAGGGAAAAAAGTTGCCGATAAAATTTGGAACAACGTGAATAATTCTATTGTGGGTGTTATATCTGAACTTTCGGATGACGTATTCTTTGAAGCTGGGCGTTTAAAAGTCGAGTATAAAATTTCTCTTGCAGACACAATTGCCCTCGCAGAAACAGCGGTTTCTGGAGGCACAATCATCACAGCTGACCATCATGAATTGGACAAGGTTGAACAAAACGAACCTAACATTAAATTCCTATGGATACGGTGAACATTTACCAGCCTAACCAATTTTCGGTACGGCTGGTTAGGCATTATTTTTCACAGGCAAGCGTTTTTCCCTGCTGCAACTGCTCCGAAGGCATTTGACTTCAAACTTAAACCAGCGCCTCTACAGAATACAGCCTAAATGACCCTATTGCCCAGGTCGAAAATTTGCCCGCACTATTGAAGACGCTTGCGGGAGGCGTCCGCCGTTCCTCTGGCTTCGGTTTTCCGCAAAACCTCCCAAACCTCCTGTGACGTGATTTCGCATATGGAGCGGTTGGCCAAGAAAGGCCGAAAGTCCTTCTCAAGCCTAGCCCAAATGCGCTGTGCGCGTCTCTCGTTCTGGCCTGTCCGCTTTCTGGCGAACCTCTCCCTGGCTACCACTTCAAACGAGTTAACGGATTCGGCTCGCGCCGCTTCTTTGTCGCCTTTTTTTCTGAGACGCGGCGCTATGTCGGTCTGAAGGGAGAGCTTGGCGTCACCAAGTTTTTTCCTGGCCTCCTTCTGGAGAAACGAGGGGATAGACCCCATAGTCAAAGTTTTGCGTTTGCCTTCAAACTTGCAGTCAAACCTCCACGACTTGAAGCCGATGGCGGAAGCGCACAAATACAAACCATCTCCGTCATGATCTTTGGTCGGGGAGAGGGGCGGCCTCAGGCTCTTCTAGGAAAATGTCCGTCAGAGCCATATGACGGCATCGCCTTTTCGAAAATTGACAATACCGTCATTAATACCGTCATTCGCGTCTGCCGTCAGCCGTCAGCTGATTTTCACGAACTTTAGAGCGGACAAAAAAAACCGAAAGTCCCGATTTTTAAGGACTTTCGGTTCATTTCGGCTTCTGCCGACACAGCGTTTGGTAGGCGGTAGAGGATTCGAACCTCCGACCCCTGGCTTGTAAGGCCAGTACTCTAGCCGCTGAGTTAACCGCCCATATTTTTGATCGTTGGAAAACAGCAATATCCGCCGAACTAAGCTTCAGCGAACGTAAAACTTCAGTCTCTAAATACAAATAGCGACGCTTGAAAAGAACTGGCCTGTCTTGCCAGAAACCTTGGGAATCGCTCGTTGAGCCGGAAACATTGTACCCTAATCCGCCTCCTAAAAAAAGCTGATGAAGAGTTGTCGGCTCAAGCTTGGCGACTCAAAATTGACGGCTCAGACTTCACGGCTCAGACTCGGCGGCTCAGGCCTTACGGCTCAAACTTCACGGCGGAAGCGACGACTATCGTCCGAGAGCTTTTCGAGCTTCTCTTCGGCGCCTCTCTCCCTGTCGCCCGGGCAAACCTCTTTTGACCTTTCGCTTCGGCGACTCTCCGACATGGCTGACGTCTAGCTCTTGACTTCCCAAATGCCAAAACGTAAATACCGACGAAAAAACGGCCAAAACGCTAGAGGAGCGTCTACGGCCTTTCGTCAAAGGGAAACGGAATAACTTGGCCAAAACATTAATTTTTTGTTCGCGAACGCGGCCCTGACGCGGCTGTTTTCTTTCCGCTCCATCGCCTCGAGTCTCGCCGTCCGGGGAACTTTTTCATTTAACTGCCTGGGCAGGCGATTTCGGCAAATTTCCTTTCAAAATAAAGACTTGGAAAAAAAATCGTTCCATTGAAGGAAAACTCTTGACTCTCTATCCTAAAAAGATTATATTTTTCCTTTAGTTAGCATGTTTTTTGCTAACCTATAATTGACTGTTTTTTAGGCTAATTTTGGCAATTAAATCGTTTGTTTGAATATATGAGCTAAATATTACCGTTTTTTCCGTCTTTATACGTTCGCCCCTGACGGCGAACAACTGGCCTTCGAAGCGTCAATGTCCCGTTTTTCGTTCCGTTTTTTCGCCTCTTGCACTTGAAGGCGAATCAAATTCGGCTTTCATTTCTTTCTCTATTCGGCGAAAAATGCGCTCGCCTCAGCTTTCTGGAGTTTTCTCATGTCGCACAAAAAAAAGCGGACAGTTCTTCAAGGCTTCACTTTGATCGAACTTCTGGTGGTGGTGGCCATCATCGGCATTTTGGCTTCCATAGCCATACCCCAATACGCCAGTTATCGTCGTTCCTGCTTTGACGCGGCTTCTCAAAACGCCTATCGCGCCGTGGCCACGGCTCAGGAATTCCACTTCATGAACACGGGCGACTACACGGTCGATTACGGACTCCTCGTCAACGACGCCGGATTAATCGTCGACAAAAACGTGCTTTACGGTCCCATGCTCTTGACCACGCTTGCGGACGCCCCGACTTTTTCGTTCTCCGTCAACCATAGAGCCGTCGGTTCGACGACTTACGTTTACAACAACGGAACCGCTTATGGAGTGACGACGACGACGACGCGAGTCACCGCCAACGATCCGACTTTGCCTTAAAGCGGCCTCGCATAATCGCTCTTTCGCCCGCTGACCGGCTTTTTTTCTCGGTCGCGGTTCAGGCGTCAGTTTGCCTCCCCTTGGCAGACTAGCGACCGTTCTACAAACGTTTATCGCTTCCTCCAAAAGCCCCCTGCCCCGCCGCTTCGCGGCTTCCCCTCGCCTATGCCCCAAACGGCCTGAATCATCCCGGCCCATTTTAGAAAAAGGCTCGCCAAACGAAGAAAATGCCGAACTTGCCGCCCGTCTCGGCGTCGACTAGCGCCGAGACGGACCCCGAAATGGACGCCAAAATGGACGCTTAGAAGGGCGCCGGCACGTTTTTGACAGGCCAAGGCCCGGACGCGAATTGTCTTCTCGTTCAAGATGAGCTCGCCTCAAGGCCAGTCTTTCTCTCCGGCATCTTCCTCTTCGGCCTCTTCCTCTCCGGCGTCTTTCTCTTCGGCCGCTTTCTCTTCGGCGTCTTGCGCCCAAAAAAAGCCAATGAACCTGCCGTCAAGTCGACTTTTTATTGGGCTTCATCGAACTGAAATTTAGCCAAAAATGGAGTTGAGACAAATTTGGCTAAATTTAGATGATTACTACGATAATGTTTACTAAATTGTAAGTTATTTATGTCAAAATCATCTTTGTAACGCCTATATAAGCTTCTGCCTATAGTCCAGAGTAAAGGACTGAATAAGCATTGGTCTATCTTATTTCCATATGATATTTATTTATAGGAATCATGTCGAAGCATTTCTAAATATATCTTGAATTTTTCCCCACTGTTGTAGTACAATCAACTTGTTTATTGTCCCGGTCAGCTTTGTCCGCCGCGCGGCCATAAAGCCGCAACCAAAATCAGCCTGCGAATTGGAAGATAGCCCAGGCCGTCCCGGCCTGCGTCCGGGCGGGATGTTTTGCGAGGACTTTTGTTGAAGGTAAATATGGAGCGCCGCATCTTCGCCGTTGGAGACATCCACGGTTGCCGGGACAAGCTTGACCGACTTTTGGGCAAAATAGACTGGCGGCCTGAAAACCACGAAGAGCTGGTTTTTTTGGGCGATTATATAGATCGGGGCCCAGACAGCTACGGGGTGGTGGAAAAAGTTCTGGAACTGAAAGCCCGCTGGCGCAACAGAGTAGTCGTTTTGAAGGGCAACCATGAACAGATGTTCATAAATTTCATCTACGGCCGCGAAAAGCCGGCTTTGGCTTCCAACGGGGTGGCTTGGACGATGCGCAGCTACTCCAAAAACAGCCCTTTCCCTGTCTCGCATGTGGAATTTTACGAAAATCTTTGTCTCTTCCATGAGACGGAAAAGCATATTTTCGTCCACGCCGGCTTGAGGCCCGGTCTGCCGCTGGATCGGCAGTCCGAAGAAGATTTTTTGTGGATCCGCGACGAGTTTCTGGAATCCGACTACGATTTCGGCAAAACGATCGTCTTCGGACACACTCCGTTCAAGGCGCCTTTCATTTTTCCCGGTCGGGCCGGCTTGGACACCGGCGCGGTCTTCGGCGGCCCCTTGACCTGCTTGGAAGTCGTCGAAGGCCGTCTCATCCACGTCTGATCGTTTTCTCGGCCTACTGTTTTTTGGCCGCTCGGTTTTTTCGGTCGATTGCCTTGTCGGCCAATTGCCTTTTCGGTCGATCGTTTTTTGTGGCCGCCGGCCTTTTCGCCCGATTGCCCTTTCGGCCGCTGGCTTTTCGGTCAATTGCCCTTTTTCGGCCGCTGGCCTTGCGGCCGGACGCGCCCTAATTTGGAATCGGCCGACTTTTGTCCCGCCCGCCGACCATATCGTTCAAAAAGGACCTTGTCCCGCCAAATTCCTAAAAAAACTCTCTGAACGAAATCGTCCTGTTCGGATACTTTGCCCCATGCCCATTAACTTTATTGGAATAGCGACCTCATCCCCCAGCCTGAAGGCCGAAAGGGCTCTTTTTGCTCTGGCCTGGCCCCTGCGGGCGTCGCTCTACATGATCGCTTTTTTTCTGACCTTTTGTCTAACCCTTTCTTTCTCGACGCCCGCGTCGGCTCAAATGCTCCCTTCTTTCAATCCTCTCGTCATGCCGGCGAAGGACATGAATTATCTGGTCATCATCGCTCAGGAGCCCTTGCTGGCCCTTTTGGAGGACAGAGAAGTCAGGATGCCTCGGGAAGACGGTTTGCCCCGGAGCTTAAGTCTGGTCCGGCCCATGGCGGTGACCTTGCGGTTGAACGGCCAAATTCTGGCCCGCGCCTTCGAGATCCGCTCTCCGGCCCCTCTGTCCGTCGCGGCTTTGGCTTTGGGCGCCAAGGTCATGACCGCTCCCGACGTCGGGCGGCCTCCGGAGTTGGAGGAGCTGCCCAACGTGAAAGTCGCCGTCGCCGTTCTGGACAATTTGACGGAAGCGGCTTCCGACGCCGACATAGGTCCGGATCAAGCCGTGGTCGTCTTGAACGGCTTCACCATCGCCGTCGGTCTGCCCAGCGATCTGCCGCCCCAAGCCGGTTCTTTCGCCCTCCTGTCCAACGCCTGCGAACTTTTCGGTCTTAGAAAAACCATCTGGCTTTCGGACAAAAGCTCCCTCATGTACGCCCCCGTCACAGAGAGAATGGGTCAGGAACTAGGCCGAACGGCCAAGCAGAGACGATAGAGCCTTTTCGTCGACGACGCGAAGGAAGCCCCGGCCCTTAAAACGGCCCCGGCCGAAGACGTCGTCGTCTCATCTTGTCCAACTAACTTCCGGCGACGCGGACGACCCGTCCGAAGCCGCCGACGGCGAGACGCCGCCCTAGAGGCCATGACCGGGCGACGTTTTTTGGTGGTCACATGAGGCGTTTTTTTGCCGATCTTCACATCCATTCCCGCTTTTCCCGGGCCACCGCCAAGACTCTGGATCCTTTGACCATCGGAGAATGGGCGAAAATAAAAGGCCTGGATTTGGTGGGCACGGGCGACATGACCCACCCAGGTTGGCTGGATAGGCTGGAAGAGACTTTGACGGAAACGAAGGACGGTCTTTATCGCCTCGCCGACCGCGAGGACGGGCCGCTCTTCGTGCCCACCGGCGAAATCAGCGCCATTTACAGTCAGGGAGGACGCACCCGCAAGATTCATCTGGTGGCCGCCGCCCCGAATCTGCGTTCGGCCAGAAAATTCAGCGAAGCCTTAGGCCGACGGGGAAACGTTCTCTCGGACGGGCGGCCCATTTTGGGCCTGTCGGCCAGGGACATTTTGGAAATAGCTCTGACCGTCGACCCGGAGATGGAGATTATTCCCGCCCATATCTGGACGCCCTGGTTCTCTCTCTTCGGCTCCAAAAGCGGCTTCGACGCTTTGGAGGACTGCTTTTTGGATCTCTCCGGACACGTGCGGGCCTTGGAAACGGGACTCTCTTCCGACCCGGAGATGAACCGTCTCATCTCGGCCTTGGACAAATACGCCCTCGTCTCCTCCTCCGACGCCCATAGTCCCGAAAAATTGGGGCGCGAAGCCACCGTCATGGCCGGCCCCGTCTCCTGGGCGACTCTCAAGTCCGCCTTCGGCGGCGGCCCGGAGCTCGTCGGCACGGTGGAATTTTTTCCGGAAGAAGGCAAATACCATCTGGACGGCCACGTCGACTGCGGACCGGCTCTCGCGCCGGCCCAGACCAAGGAGGTTCAAGGCATCTGTCCGGTCTGCGGCAAGCCATTGACCGTGGGCGTCCTCAGCCGGGTGCTGGAGCTGGCCGATCGCTCGGAAGCCCTGGCGGAGAGGCGGCCGGACTGGCACCTCGTCCCCCTGACGGAAGTGCTCTGCCAGGTTTTGGATCGGGGCCCGACCGCCAAAGACGTCCGAAACTCCTATTTCAAGCTGGTGGAGGAATTCGGCAGCGAATACGGGCTTCTTCTGGAGACGCCTCTGGACGACGTCAAAAGCTTCGCCGGTCCGCTCCTGGCCCGGGCCATCGAAAAAATGCGCTTGGGCGAGGTGGAGACTTCCGGCGGCTATGACGGCAAATTCGGACAGATAAAGGTCCTCTCCCATCGCGAAAAGCAAGAGCTTTCCGGACGAAATCCGCTTTTCGACGCGCTCCCCGCCCGTGCCGGTCGCCGCAAGCTGACGGCCGAACCGAAACCGGCCGCCGATAAAACCGGGCCGGAAGAGGCCCCAAGCGCCGACTCCGCCGCCGCCGCTTTGGACGGCGCGGTGGTCAAACGGCGCCAGGCTTCCGGAGGGCTTTTGACCGATTTGAGCTCCGAGCAGCTGGCGGCCGTGACTTTCGCCGGCCCGGCCCTGGCCTTGACGGCCGGACCCGGCGCCGGCAAAACCATGGTTCTGGTCAGACGAGCGGCCTATTTGACCCGCCAAGGCGCGGCCGAAAACATGCTCTTGACCACGTACACCCGGAAAGCGGCGGAAGAGTTGGCCCAAAGGCTTCAAGGACTCCTTGGCCCTTCGGCCGACCGCGTTCGCGTCTCGACCCTGCACGCCCTGGCTTTGGAGCTGGCCTCCGCCCGCTCCCCCGACCATAAGCTGGCCGAGCCCCAGACTCTGGACGAAATTGTCGGCCGAGCCGCCAAGATTTGTCGCGTGTCCCCGAGACGTTTCCAAAATCTTTGCGCCTTGAAGAAAAACAACCTCATGTTGGCCGAGTTCGCCAGCTTGACCGTCTACTTCGATCCCGTCGAAGGAGTCCTAAAACCCTGCGAGCCGAACGACCTGAGCTGGACCGAGCTCCTCCGCGCCCCCGATTCGACGGAATCGCCCGGCGAAGAGAGGCCGGTCGTCTCGACGGAGAGAATTCGCGCCGCCGCCAGGGCGGAGGCCGCCGCCTTGCACGCCTACCAGCGGGAGCTGGCCCGGCTGAAACTGTGGGACTTCGACGACCTCATTTTGGAGGCGACCAGGTTGTGTCTGGATGGCTTCGCCCCGGCCTTCTCGGCGGTCCTGGCCGACGAGTTCCAAGATTTTTCCCTGGCTCAGTACGCCCTCCTGTCGGCCTTAAGCCAAAAAGCCTCGTCCTTCACGGTCATCGGCGATCCGGAGCAAAGCATCTACGGTTTCCGAGGGGCCTGCGGCGATATTTTCGAAAAAGTCGAAGCCGATCGCCCTGAACTCGTCAAAATGGATCTCAGTCTCAATTTTCGGTCCAATCCGTCCATCTGTCTGGCCAGCGAAGCCGTTCGCCCCCAAGGCGGCCGGAGACGCTCCCCCGTCCGGCCCGTCGACCCGGAAAAGATCGCCCGGGCTCAACTCAAAAATCCGCAGGCCGAGGCGGCCTGGGTGGTCGAGAGGATCTCGGCCGTTTTAGGCGTGACCAGTCTCTCCGGCGGCGGCTCCGCCGCCTTCGACAAGGAAAAGCTCTCGGGCATAAATTTTCGAGACATCGCCGTCCTCTTCCGGATCCGGCATCTGGGCGAGGAAGTGGCCAAAGCTTTGGACTTGGCCGGCTTTCCCTGGCAGATGGCCGGAGAGAAGGAAGAGACGGCGGCGGACGGCTTGGACTTCCAAGCCGACAAAATCAGCCTTCTGACCATGCACGCCGCCAAGGGTTTGGAGTTCAGAGCCGTCTTCGTCATCGGCCTGGACGAAGGACTCTGTCCTTTCGAGCTGCAGGACAAAGTCGACTTGGCGGAAGAAAGACGGCTTTTCTACGTGGCTCTCACCCGAGCCAAGGACAGACTTTGCCTGTCTCGGGCCAACGCCCGCTTCCTCTACGGCCAGCCGCTCTCCGGCGCCCCCTCGGTCTTTTGGTCCCTGCTGCCCGCCTACATCTGCCGCGAGTTCAAAGCCGGTCCGCCGAAAAAAAAACCCGCCGGCAAGACTCGCCGACTTGGGCGGCGACTGTTTTAATCGTTTTTCCCGTTCCCCCCTTTTTTTAGGGTTTTCAGGAGCTTTCGCCACATCATGAACACAGGGATGACGCCTCCTGCCCAAATGACCCACTCGGCCGACCCTAGGCCGAACCTAGCTCGGGCGGACGAACCGACGGCGCGGCTTCGCCGTCTCGGAAGGTTCTGGCCTGGACGCCTCCTTCGGCCCGTTCTCTTTCGTTTGGGACTGCCGTGTCTGATCGCGCTCTGGCTGGTCGGCTGCCTCGCTTTCGGCCCGGCCGGCCCGCGTCCCAGCTCCTTCTCCGCGCCTCTGGACAATCGTCTCATCGCCGAGGTGCCTTTCATTCCCGACGATTCCAGTCATTGCGGCCCGTCGACGTTGGCGGCGGTCATGACTTTTCAGGGGCTCCCGACGACCAAGGAAGAGGTGGCCGCCGAAGTCCAACGCGAGGATCTGCGGGGGGCTCTGGGCCCGGACATGGTCCTCTACGCCCGCCGAAAAGGGATGGAGGCCAGCTTTTCGTCCATGACTCCGGAAGAGCTCGTCGACCACATCACCCGGCAAAAGCCCGTCATTCTCCTTTTGGAATCAGGCTTCGGACCGATCCGCAAAGGTCACTTCGTGACCGCCGTCGGCTACGGGCCGCAAGGCCTGGTGGTCAACACCGGGCTCATCCAGCAGGAAATCATCCCTTGGTCGACCCTCTTGACCGACTGGCTCCGCCTGGGCAACTTCGCCATCCTGGTCGAAGGTCTAAAACCTTCGACCGACGCCGAACCGGCAGTCGCGCCGGGCAATTCCCCCGGGCAAAAGACCGACGGAGCCTCCCCCGAGTCGCTCCCCGGGGCCGGTCTCAACCAGACCGCCTATCCGGCCGTCGCCGAAGGCAGTCTGCCGAAAGTCGACGAAGCCCTGTCCGCTCCGGCCCTGAACCAAGGGCCGGAGAACGCGCAGCCGCTCCGCCCCGTTTTATGGATTCAGGAGCCGGATCTGCCGACCAATCTTCAAGGCGCGGAGCTGCCGGCGCCTTACCCCACGCGTCAGGAGCCCATCATCAACATGACCGACCCGTCTCGTCGACAAGACGAAGCGGATCCGGCTTCAGGCGGAGCCTGGGAAAGACATTCGTCCGACGAGGCTTCGACCGGTCTGTCCGAGAGCCATATCGGCGTTCCCCTGACCCTGCCGGTGGCGCCTCTGCCGGAAATTCAGCCCGTCAACGGCTCGCCATACGGAGAGGCCCCCTTCCAAGGCCCGGCCACCGTGCCTGGGGCCAGGGTTCCCGGGGCGGCCCCGCCCGAATCGGCCGGCGATTCGGCGGTCAAGACTAGCGGGGCTTCGCCGCCCCAGGAGCCCGCCGAGCCGGAGCCGGTCATGGGCTGGGAGCGTTGATTCATGAAAAATAAGCGTCTGGCCTTGCTTTTCGTCTGTCTGACGACCTTTTCTCTCCTTATTCCATCGGCTTGCGGCTGGTTGCCGAAAATCCATATCTTAAGCGATCCCCTGACCAAAGAGGAGCATCTTAGTCTGGCGTTGAGCTATGAAAACGACGGAGAGCTGGACATAGCCCAAAGGGAATATAGGGCGGCTCTGCCCTTGCCGACCGCTTATCTGGGGCTGGGCAACGTTCTGTATCAAAAGGGAGAGGCCGGACGAGCTCTGCGTCACTGGCGGGCGGCTTGGCGCTCAGGCCGTCTGCCGGCCGCCGCCAACAACGTGGCTTGGGTTCTCCTTTTGGACGGGGGCTCTCTCGACGAAGCCGAGGAGATGGCCGCCCAAGCGGTTCAAGAAGCCCAGAACCAAGGTTTGGAGCAGGCGACCATTGACAATTATCTCTCGACCTTGAAGCAGATCCGGGCCGCCATAACGGCCAGCCGCAAGGCTGCGGAAGGCATTTGAATACGCCCTCGCGGCCAAAGGCCGCGAGGGCGTAAACGGACGTCACCCCGGTTTGTTCTGTCGACGTTTTGATTGTTTTGACCGATTTGTCTGGTTTGATTGGCTTGTCTGATTGGATTGTTTGGTTGGATTTGGTTTTGTTGAGTTGGTTTGTCTGGCTTGATTGCTTGGCTTGACCTGCTTGGCAGGCTTGATTGGTTTGTCTAACCAGGCTTGACAGGCTTGGTTGGTTTGTCTGGCTTGATTGGCTTGGCCTGAACAGCTTGACAGGGTTGGTTGGTTTGTCTGGCTTGATTGTTTGCTTGCTTGGCCAGCTTGACAGGCTTGGTTGGATTGTCTGGCTTGATTGCCTGGCCTGGCCTGACCTGACCTGACCTGCCTGACAGACTTGATTGGTTTGGCTTGATTGGCTTGACTGGCTTAATTGGTTTGTTTGACCAGACTTGATCGATTCGATTGGCTTGACTGGTTTGATTGGCTTGACAGGCTTGACTGGTTTGACAGGCCAAAAACCCTTTGACCGACTTGTCCGACTTGACCCGCATGATCGGCTTGACCGAGGCGCCCCCTATTATGATTTCCTGCCCGACAAAATGAAGGAAACGGCCTTCCATCATCATTCGCCAAAAACGAGAACTTTTTTAAGAAAAACAGGGGCTCCTCTTTCCATTGGCTTGATCTGGGCCTTGGCCGTTTCGGCCTATCTGTTCCCCTGGATTTGTCCGGGACTGAGTCTCGTTCTGCTGGTCGTCTGCGGCGTCTTGGCCTATGGCCGGCCTGGCCGGGAAAGACTTGTCCGAACGGCGGCGATCTTCTGGTTGTACTGGACCGTTTTCGGGCTGTTTTTTTTTCTGTTCGGTCTGGCTCAGCCTCGGCCGCCGGCCCAGTTGGGCGTCTGGCTGGCTTTGGGCTTAATTTTGACGCTTCTTTGGACCCCTCTGGAATTGGGCCGAGCCTGGCTAAAGATCTCCAAGCCTTTTCTGGGTCAAAAACTGTCTTTACTGTCTTCTCTCGGCCTGGTCGTCATCTTGAAAAGCCTTGTCGGACTTGCGGAAGACGCCTCAAAAATCGAAAAGGCCCTAAGCCACAGAGCCCGGCGAATAGGTTTCGGTCGGAAAGCCGTCCTGTTCGGCCTGAACATCCATCGCCTGGCCTCAAGGAGGGCGGAAGAGCTGACCAGAGCCTTGCTCTCCCGGAAATTATAGAACCCCGCCGTTTCATTTTTTTTCGGCTTCCGCCTCCTTTAGTCGTTTTGGCCTGATTTCTCGCCTCAATGCCGCTTTGATTCTCAGCTTGAACGCCTCAATTCCTCGCTTGAACGCCGCCATTTTCCCCTGGTTTTTCTCTCATATTTCTCTCTTGTCCTTTTCTTCGATGGAACCTGGAGTCCATGGAGCCCGGAGTTGACGTCGTCAGCCGTCTCATCGCGGACGCCAAAGACATGACTCTTTCAAGTCGCCTATTTGTTTACGCTTTCGGCGAATAGATGAAGAAGCGTCCGGTTTTGCGCCCTTGTTTTATTATGGTCCAGAGTTTCGAGATGGAGATTTTTTCCAAACAATTGTGGCCATGCTGGGCGCAATGGCCGCGAACATATTTCTGAAGCCGCCTTAAGTTCCAAAGCTCTTCGGCATCCTTGATCTTTTCGACAGATTTGTTCTCTTCGACCTCCTCTAATTCTTCGGGCTCCTCGGCTTTGCCGTCGGACGTCGTCAATTCACAAGGTTTCCGTTTCGCCAAACTGTATATCCACGAGATCGCGAACTCGTCAATGACGCAAGGACGGCCGCTTCTCTGAATATCCGCCAAAGCCACGTCAATTCCATATTTGTGGAATTTCTTGAGGGCATTGTTCATCGACATCACGCTCATCTTCACAGCCTCGGCCATTTCCTTGTTTGTCGCTCCTGAGGCCGCCATAAGAATGATTTTCGCTCGT
>JAIRTO010000137.1 GCA_031254895.1 Deltaproteobacteria bacterium | reverse complement strand
AAATCGTCATTCAGCCGCCTCGAAGGAACTGCGCAGGTCTTAGGCTGGAGACCAGATAAATTTGCCTAATTGTCGTTTTCGGCCTTGCTGACGAAAGAAAGCTATCGATAGGCCTTTTTTGGCATTTTCAGTCGGCATAAGCTTTTTTTTACGCGTTTTTTTTTGAGTCGCTCAGCTCTGCCCGTTTCAACCTGTCCGTTCTTCTCCTGTCGAAAAACTAGGCGTCGAGCTGGTCGCCTCCGTTTTTCGGGCTGTCCGCATTTTTCGTCCAGATCAAGCCAAAAGCGCGTGAACTCCTGATTTTCGGCCGGGCAAAGCTCTTTTGTCAAAAAAGTTTTATTCGGCTCTTTTTCCCGCCCCAAAGCCCCGCCGAACTAGCCTCTAACGACTTCCTTTCGCTGACGGAAAATCGGCCCCCCCGAAGGGCGGTCAAAAAGAAAAATAAGCCTGTTTTTTTGTGACAAATTCGTATAATATCGGTATCGTCGACTGACGCAGATTTTTCGTTCAACTTGCCGTCGTTTCAATTGTCTTTGGGCGAGGCTTTCGACTTCAAAGCGGCGTCCGTTCAAAACGACGTCCATTATGGTTCATAGCGCTTCTTTTCGAAAAGCTTTTTTCCGGTCTTGTTGGTCGGGATTCAGCCAAAAAAAACATTAAATCATTGAAAGAGTGTCTCTTATGTTCAATTTCATCATCGTGGCTTTCATAGCCAGCTTGCTTCTTCTTTCGCCGACCTCCTTGTCCGCTCAGGAGCAGGATCCCCCAGCAAGGACCAAGCTCGTCTTCGAGACTTCCATGGGTTCCTTCACCGTGGAAACCTACGACGACCTGGCGCCGATCACCTCAAAAAACTTCATCGATTTGGCCAACAAAAATTACTACGATGGAACTATTTTTCATCGAATCATTGACGGCTTCATGATTCAGGGCGGCGATCCCACAGGCAGCGGCGCCGGCGGACCGGGGTACGTGATCCAAGACGAGTTTGACCCCAGCCTCGTTCACAACGCTCCCGGGATTTTGTCCATGGCCAATCGCGGCCCGAACACAGGGGGCTCTCAGTTTTTCGTCACTCTGGCTCCGACTCCTCATCTGAACAATCGTCACGCCATCTTCGGCCATGTCATCGAAGGCATGGATGTCGTCGAAAACATCGGCCGCGTCGCGACGGACAGATCAGACAGACCGCTGACGGAAGTCGTCATCAAATCCCTCAAAGTCGTCCAGCCATAACCCGTTTTTTTCAAAAACGACGGCCAGCGCCTTAGAGGAAGTTCTGAAAAAGCTGGGCGCCCCAAAAAGGGCGCCGAAAAAGAGAGCTTCCTTGGCCTGGCCGTTTTTTTGTTTTTATCAGTTTCACTTGTTCGACACTGGCCGCCGTGTCCGTCTGAGCAGCCTTGGTCGCTTTTGGTCGCCTTGTCCGTCTGTAGTCTTGTCCCCTCAAAGACGTCTTGGCCGACCTCGACGGCGGCCAGCCGCCCGCTCCGCCAAAAAGACGCCGAAGCCTTTTTTCTCAGCTGGCTTTTTGACTGTCTCTCGCGGCCATGGGCAGGGTGAGGTTCATGCTGCCGGTTCTGTAGCCTTGCAAGTCCACAGTGGTGTAGACGAACCCCAGGCTTTGGAATTTCTCGGCGACGCTTCGTCTGATATCCGGCTGAAACAAGCGAGCCAGGCTTTCCTCATCGGCTTCTATTCTGGCCATTTTTCCCTTTTCATGAAACCTGACCCGCACCTGCTTTAAGCCCAACTCCAAAAGATGGCTTTCCGCCTGGTCGATTATGGCCAGCCTTTCGGCGGAGATTTGTTCGCCGTAAGGAAAGCGGGAGGCCAAGCAGGCGAAGGAAGGCTTGTCCCAGGTGGACAAGCCCATCCGCTTGGAGAGAAGCCGGATTTCTTCCTTCTGCAAGCCGACTTTTCTCAAAGGGCTCAAAACGCCAAGCTCGGCGATGGCCGCAAGACCGGGACGGTAATCGCCTTCGTCATCGAGGTTGGACGCCTCCGCCACATGAGCCAGACCCTCCTCGGCGGCCACCCGCATAATCTTTCCGAAAAGCTCGCGTTTGCAAATATAGCAGCGGTTGGGCGGATTGTCGGAAAAGCCGGGCAGCCCCAATTCTTCCGAATCCACCAGAATATGTCTAAGGTTAAGTTTTTGAGCCAATTCTTTGGCCGCCGTCAATTCGCGCTGAGGAAAACTCGCCGAACAGCCGGTGACGAGCGTCGTCCCCAGAGGCCGACTTTTCGCGCAGACCGCCGCCAAATAGCTGGAATCCACGCCCCCGGAAAAGGCCACCGCCAAACTGCCCAGCCCGCTCAGGTATGAAGAAAGTTGAATTTCTTTGTCCATAACATGTTGAGGAATCATAAATAGTCCTTTTACATTATAAGTTGGCTATATTATTTGTTTTATGTCTGCAATAACGTTTTAGGTCATGCATATTTGTCATATTTATTATGCATAAAACTAAAAAAAATATTAAGATGGTCAGGAAAAGGGAAAACGTTTTCGGCATTTTTGCCAGATAGCCTAGGCGGGCTTATTTTTTGGCTGATTCTATGACTCCGCCGCCTATCACCAAGTCGTCCTGATAAAACACGGCCGCCTGCCCGGGAGCGACGGCTTTCTGGGGAGTCCGGAAAGAGAGCAGCAATCGGCCGTCGTCCAGAGGCTCGACGACGGCGGGAAGGTCTTTTTGTCTATAGCGCAGTCTGGCCTGCACTTCCAGAGGTTTGTCTATTTTGTCCAAAGCGATGAGGTTGACGTCGTTTATTACGGCCCCGACGGAGTAAAGTTCTTTTTCTTGGCCGACGGCGACGGCGTTGTTTTTCGGATCGAGGCCGGTCACGTACAAAGGCTCGGGACCGCAAATATTCAAGCGTTTTCTCTGACCGACCGTGTAGCGGTGCAGCCCAACATGCCGGCCTAGGATCTGGCCTTCGGAATTGACGATGTCGCCCGGTTTGGCCGGAGGGCCGTATTGTTCCACAAAGCGGTAGTAGCGGCCGTCGGGGACGAAGCATATGTCTTGGCTGTCGGGTTTCTCGGCGTTGACCAAGCCCCGGCTGCGGGCCATGTCTCTGACTTTATCTTTAGAATGTTCTCCCAAGGGAAAGAGGGTTCGAGCCAATTCTTCCTGAGTGAGACAGTAAAGGAAGTAGCTTTGATCCTTGCTCAAGTCTCGGGCTTTTTTCAATAAATGTCGTTTCGAGGCCGGGTCGAAGACTATTCTGGCGTAATGGCCGGTGGCCAGACGCTCGCAACCCAAAAGCCCGGCTCTTTCCAAAAGAGGGCCGAATTTGACGAAGCGGTTGCAGTCGATGCAGGGGTTGGGCGTCAGACCCGACAAGTAGGAGCTGATGAAACGCTCAATGACTTTATCTTTAAAAATGG
>JAIRTO010000130.1 GCA_031254895.1 Deltaproteobacteria bacterium | reverse complement strand
GAGAGCTTGGAGAGCTATAGGCGCAAATTCGAGACGACGGCTAGGGGACTGGCCAGAGGCGACTCTTATCTGGTCAATTTGACTCTGCAAACTCCCATCGAGTGCGATTTAAGCCTGGAAGAGATCTTTCTGGCGAGCGACGCGCCCTACAGCCTATATCTGCCCGGCCGTTTCGTCTGCTTTTCTCCGGAAAGATTCGTCCGCATCGACAAAGGCGGAACGATTTCAACTTGTCCCATGAAGGGAACGATAAACGCCGAAATTCCGGGGGCCGAACAGATCATTTTGGACGACTTCAAGGAATCGGCCGAACACGCCACGGTGGTCGACTTGCTCAGAAACGATTTAAGTCTTTCCGCCGCGAAGGTCAGAGTCGAGAGATATCGCTACGTGGAGCGGCTCAAAACGAGCGAAAGAGAGATCCTTCAAGTCAGCTCGGACATTCGGGGCGAGTTGGGCCAGGATTATCACCAGCGTCTAGGCGACGTCATCTTCTCCATGCTCCCGGCCGGCTCGGTGTCCGGAGCGCCGAAAGAATCGACTTTGGACATAATCAGAAACTCCGAATCTGGTCCAAGGGGCTTTTATGCTGGAGTTTTCGGCTACTACGACGGAGATGAATTCGATTCCGGGGTCATTATCCGGTACATCGAAGAAATCGACGGCCAAAAGCATTTCAGAAGCGGCGGCGGCGTCACCGCCTACAGCCGAATGGAAGACGAGTATGACGAGGCTCTGGAAAAAATATATTTGCCTTTCGCCAGAAGGAAATGACAGGGTCTCCAGAAGATTGGACGGTCAAGGCCTCAAGAGCCGGGAGTCGGCCCGTTCAATCCCGGCGGACTTTTTTTGGCTTGTCAAAAAATAACTTAGTGTTGGCGTCACTCTTTTAAGCTGTTGTTGAAGGATAGCGCCTTCGTAATAACAGCAAGTTATTTCGTGACGGCTCCTTTTGGAAGGAAACGGCCGAAACGTCGGCCCCAAACGACTGCGCCTCGGCGGCGCGGCTTGGTTGGAGCGGCGGTCAGAAAGGGAACTTATGAACGAGGTCGAGAAAGGTCTGATAAAGTCCGACTTGAACAGGAGCAGCCTGAACATAAACGGCCTGAGCAGGGACAGTCTGAACAGCGCCAGTCTGAACAGGGACAGTCTGAACAGCGCCGGCCTGAGCAGGGACAGTCTGAACGGCGCCGGCCTGAACAGGGACGGCCCCTCGCCAATCTTCACGGAAGCGATCAAACAGCTGGACGGGCGGGCTTATTGTCTGAATCTGCACTTGGAAAGGATGAACAGGGCAAGTCAAGAGTTTTACGGCCGAAAAATTGACTTTGATCTTATGGACGTCGTTTCCTCTTATTCGAAGCAGTTTCCCAAAGGTCTCTTCAAGATCAGGCTAGTATACGGTCGTAGTTTGATTGAGACGGAATGTCAGCCGTACAAGGCGAAAAAAATCAAGACGGTCGAACTGGCGCCGGCCGATTGTCTCGACTACGGCCACAAGTATCTGGACAGACGAGAATTGAACGAGTTGAAGCGAAATAGTTCGGCCGACGAGATAATCGTCATCCAGAAAGGCCAGGTGACCGACTCCAGCATAGCTAATTTGGTGTTCGAAAACGAAAAAGGACTCTTCACCCCTAAAAACTCTTTGCTCAAAGGCGTAAAAAGAGAAAAACTTCTTCATGAAGGAACAATAGTCGAAAAAGTTATAGAAGTCTCAAATATCGCCGAATATAAAACGATTCGCTTCATCAACGCCATGATTGATTTGGAAGACGGGATAGAAACTTCGGTGAGGAATATCGTCAATCCGCGCTAGAAGTCCATCTGTTTCCGCCTTCTTTCCCAGGCCGACAAAGAGCGTCTAACGCGATTGACGGGAGGAGAAAAAAGTCCGGAAAAGAAACGCCTATGCCGAAAATCTCGACTGCGGCGGCTTTCTCTTCGCCCACGCACCGAAGAGTCCGAGAAGACTTAGCGGACTTTTTGGACATTTGGCTCGGGATTAGGCGGAAAGTCCGCTCTCGAACCAAAATCGCTTCAGGGAACGGGCTCGTCGAGCGAACGGTAGATATTTGCGGGCAATTTGGCGATTTATTGTGGCAGCCTATATGTTTGGGTCGGAAAAGGCAGGGGAGGGAAACATGGTCTTTTTAACTTTCCAGAAACGACGAGCTCATTCCGCCAAGGGCTTGCCGTTTGGATTCTTTCAAACGAAACTGGGCCAGACTAGGCGAATTTGGTCTGGATTGTCATGAAAACAGGACGTTTTTGATGTGGTGTGACACGTAATCCAATCAAATTTACCGTATGTTACATCAAATTTACCGTACATAATATTAAATTTGTTGTATATGGCATCAAGTTTATTGTTACCATAATCAAATTTAATGTTCATGTTTTTTTTAAGTAAATTAATTTGACCATCAAGTAAATCAATTTTACCGTCAATGTTTCTAATATCGCCTTTTAGATTGCCTATGGATCTCGTATTTTCTGAAGCATTTTTCTTCAACTCGCGGACATCATCAGTAAAACTGGCTATTTGAAGTTCAATTTTCAAAAGTCTTTCCGATTGACCGTTTTCATTTTTGGGAAAAGGAGCGACCGCAGAGCGCTCAACGCCAGCGGCGTCAGGAAATGTTTCTTTCGTTTCGGGTACTGGTGATTCAAGCATTATAGCCTCCTTTAATGAAAATTATTGTAGGCTCATTGAAGCATAATGTCAAGCAAAATCGTCAAATCAAATAACCGATTCGTCAGCGATTTGGGCGAGCCGAGCAGCGACCATTTCCTCTTTGAGCGGAGATGGCCTAGCCGCTGTTTTGGAATGCTTTTGGAATCCGCTAACAGCGCCAGATTCTCAGAATCGTTGACCCGCAGCAAACTTCGGTGATGCTTGCGCAGCACAATGCCGTGCTGCCGAAAATCGCCCATCATGCGGACAATCCGAAACAGGCAAATATTGCTATATCTCAAGAAGAACAGAAAATCGCAGTCTGAGTTCAAGTGTCTGGAATGTGGATTAGAAATTAACGCTGATCTCAATGGAGCAATCAACATGCTTGATAGAGGATTAAAACAACTGGGTTTAAACTAGAAACCTATTAAATCGGGCGAGGAACCGTCCTGTAAGGAAGCGCTTGCAGCGTCTACGAATTACGAACAAATATCGTCAGGCATAGTTTCTGGAGAAGCCCCGTGGCTTGCCGAGGGGCAGTTCACAGGATTTCTGAGCATTGTCGTCCACCATGCACAATGCGGACGACATAAATTGTTTTCCTCATCAAAGCGGTAGAGCATCAAATAGTTTTTGGTTGCAATTTTCGATGCCCCATACGCGCCAAGGGGGCAGCGTTGCAAAAGGCATAAAGACGGGGACTGGCGGCCAGCCGCTGATAGCTTTTTTCCACACCATCAAGGCAGTCTGTGGCCGCTTGCGGGCTTTTCAACTCAGGCGCGATGCGCTCGGCAATGCCCCTTGTGTCGTTGTGCGCATCCTTTAAAATAACAGCTTATCGCTCATATTTTTTTCTTATTTCGCGCAACGAATCGCGAGCATCCATCGTCTCGCCGGCCTCAATGGAACGCTCTCCTTCTCCCAACTTACGGTGCAGATCATTGGCGAACATGGCGCATTCGTATGTTTCCATGTTCATAATCACCATGTCCCCATATCCATTTTTTTGTAATAAATATCGGCTCTTGCGCGTTTCGGCAAAGTTTTGAAATTTCGCTTGTCTTTTTCAAATCCCGAATGGGTAAAATCTGCAGCATAGAAAAGCCTCCCTTGTGGCCTAATTATGGCCCAATCATGCGCTAATTTTAAGATGGAGCCTATGGGCTTCACCTGAAAAGGGCAGACGCTTGAGTATCTGAAACTGACGGCTGCGGTTTGACTTGCCGTTCTTCTGCCTGCAAAGCTTGGCTTTTCGGCGGCCAGGCTGATTTATGAGCCGAGTCTTACCGCGATTTCAGGAGTTTCCATAACCTCCCGATTTTACGGTTTTTTTTTATTGTTGTCGTTTCTCCGCTTTGCCCGCCAATGACGCCGAAGAAAGCCATCTGGAGGCTTTATTTTCGACAGGCGTCGGCCGGATGTTCTTGTCGTTTTCGCCGGGAATGACGGCGAACGGACGACTGGCGACGTGCCCCGCGACTATTTCAAAAGGCGAGGGCGATTTTTGGCTAGTCGGAGAGAGGCGGAAGCTTTCGGAAATTTTTTAGAAGCCGATTTTTTTTTACAATGAATTTATGAGCATATATATTTATAAGTATAATTTTTGGCCAATGGATCGGAAAATTGCTTTTTCGGTTAGGTCAATGATTTGTCCGCTAAAGACGCATTACAGACAATTTGAATATGCTGCAATTAAACAATTTTTTAATAATTTTAAAATTTCGCGGAACTTCGTTGAAGGACAAAGAGGAAAAAATATCGTCCAGACAAAAAAAATTTTGACCTAAATTTTACTTGATATTTGCTCAAATAAGTTTGAATATTTTTAAAAACAATATTAGCGAAAGTCATTCGAAATTTAAAAATGAAGCTGTAAGACATTGTTTTTATTTAATAAATTGTTTGACGTTCTGTTTCGAACGGAGACGCCGACCTGGATCGTCTTTTTGTTCACGGTTATAAATTATAATAATTAATTCACAATTATGCAAATTTATATCTTTAAAAAGCCATATCTGACTTGACTTTTTGCGCATCGGCGAAGCAGAAAACAGTTGCGCTCGCTCGCAGGTTGTGTTAAAAAGAAAAGGCGAGGGTTGTCGTTTGCCGGAAATTCCTGAAGATCGACTTTAGACGGTCGCCTTCCGGAGCCGTAGAAGACGAGCCGGACGGACTTGAAAAGGACGGCTGGATATTGCGAAACATGTCTTGGCCCGTTTTTCATGGCGTCTTTTCTTAAACCGTCGCCATCGGTGTTTAGACTCATATGAGGACGATAAGTCCCGTTTTCGCCGAAACAGGCGGTTCCTATCTTTTTAAGCCCTTTTTATGATTCATCGGCTGTAAAAAGGGCCAAAAGCGACTTGTCGCCCCCTTTCGTCGGACGCCTTTTTTAGGAGGTTTCTCATGAGATGCCTGATAATTTTTCTAGCTGTCGCGGCTCTGGCCCTTTCGGCCGCCGAATCTTTGGCCCAGTCTCCCAGCGGTAGGCCTGGTCGTCCTGGCATTTCCCGACCGGGAACAGGCGGTCCGCCCCCTCCAGGCCTCAGGCCCGGCCCCGGCGGTCGTCCGGGTCGCCCTGGTCGACCTCCAGGGCATTTTCGGCCCAGACCCCGGCCCAGACCAGAAGGCAGACCAGGACTGGCGGCGGACACCAACGGGTTCATGGACAGACTGCGCGACCAGCGTCCTTACATAGCCAACGAACTGCTTTGGGCTTATAGGAACAACACCGACAGACTTCCTAACACCCCTCCGAACAATTACAATCGCGACCGCAGAGCTCAAAGGGCGTATCATGCCGGCGGCTTTTCCGCCAGCTACAACAACGGCTCCTTCAACGTCGGCTTTTCTTACGGCTACAGAGGCAATCTGCCCGAGCGTCGGCGGAACTGGCGCTACATCAACGTCACTCATTTTTACGGCGGAAACGGCACCGACTATCGGCCGAGACTTTATTACGAACGCCTCGACGCTCGAACCTTCCCCGCCGTGCTTGACGAATTGGCCAACGGCATCTTCGGAGCTCTCATGGTTTGGCCCGACAAGCCAGGCATCGTCGCTCATTCCGCCGCCTTGGAGAAGTTCTTTTATTATATGGATCGTCGCATCACCGCCCGCCTCGCTTACGCCGACGGGGTCAGCCAGAACCGCCGCTTGGCCATGGCCAAAGAAATGGTCAAGGAAACCTTGGCTCCTCTGGTGGACAGCGTCACGGTCATAGAAGGCGAATATCAGGTCAGATTCAGGCTGTCCAACGGACGCAAAAGCCCTTGGGTCCACGTTCCCATGGTGTTCTTCGAAGGAAACGTCCCCTGGAACGGCAATGGCCGAAATTTGGAGGAAGGTTTTAGAGGGGTTGGCCCCTTCACTCCCTACACGCCCGCCGAGGAGCCCAGAACCTTGAGCAACGTCTCTTTGAGATATTGAGCCAAAAAATCCCGCCGGCCTGGCCGAAGCCTTTAAAAAAAAACGCCCCGGAGGCTTGCCCCGGGGCGTTTTTTTAGGTCAGGTCGCTTTTGGCGTCAAACGCCCGAACGGGCGCGAGTTGATTTTTTTGTTTGGCGGAAGGAAAAGGAAGCCAAAAAGAGCCTCCTTTTGGCTGACGGCGCTTTTTGGTCGAACATCGTAAGCGGCTTTTTTTTGGCCAAGGAAAAGTCAAGGATCGCTCTTAGGTCAGCTGTCGCTTATGTTCGGAGGCGGGCGCGGCCAAGGGGGTCGAGACGACGAAGACGGCCGGCGGTCCGGCGTATTCGAGTCGGCCGAGATAGGGCGAGAGCAAGGTTCTGGCTAGATTCAAGCCCAGGCCTGTCCCGCCTTTGTTCTGGCGGGTGGTGAAAAACGGGGTGAAGATTTTTTCGGCGGCCTCGGCCGTGAGGCCTGGGCCGTCGTCTTCCACCAGGATCCTGCCTTCGTCGCCGTCGACGGACAAAGAGGCCATAACCTGCGTGGCCCCGTTTTCGCGGCTGTTGTCGAAAAGGTTGATTAAGACCGTTTCCAGAACGTCGCCGTCGATGGCCAATTCCAAACTCTCGATTCCAGGCGTCAGAACAATCTCGAAATCAGGATGGATTTCCCGGCCGTGCTCGGCAAGGGAGCGGATCAGGGCGACCGCCTCGCATTTTTCCGCCCCGGTGGGATTTAGCGCCTCCGCTTTGGCCAGAGCCAGAAGACGGGCGACCAGACGTTCCAATCGGTCGAGATCCTGACTTATGTTGGCGCCGAATTTTCGAAAAACCGTCGGATCCATATCCTGGCCATGCTCGCCGAGGAGTTCCATAGCTCCTTTGATGGCCGTCAGGGGAGTCTTGAACTCGTGGGAGACCCCTGACGCGTAAGTCTTGAGATATTCCGAACGGCGTTGCAGGCGTTCGGCCATGTCCAGAACGGAATCTCTCAGTTCGGCCACTTCCCTGACCATGGTCAGATCTCGCAAGCCCTGACGGGACGGCGGCTGATGCGGCTCCTCGGCCAATTTGGCGGCTTCTCTGGCCAGGCGCTTCACCGGGCTGATGATGAGCAGCGAAGCGGTGAGGCTGATCATGACCAGCAGAATCAGAACCAGGGCTCCGGCTTGAGTCAGGTTCCAACGCTCCTGATACAAGGCCTTGCTCAGTTCTCTGGGCGTCCGGGACAAAAGGATCACCCCGGCCAGTCTTTGACCGTTGAAGACCGGCATGGCCGCGAAGACTCTAAAAGGCGTGTCCCGGCTGGCTGAAGACAGAGAGGTGGAAGCGGTCACTTGGCGGTTCCGCAACAGGCTGTGATACTGGCCCTCCAAAGCTCTGGCCACTTCTTCGTTGCGTTCGAGAGAAAGCCCCTGGCCCCGTCCGGCGCTGACCAAAACGCCGTGAAAATCCAGAATGTAGATGGTGGACAGAGTGGTTCTGGTGGCTTCGGACAGCGGCGCCGCCAGACGGCTGGCCGCCTCCAGAGCCGTCGGATCGGGGGGCCAGCCGGCGGCGGAGAGATTGAGGTGTTCTTGGCGAATGGGAGTGTTGGAGCGGTCCAGAAGAGTCGGCACCAGCCGCAGGGATTGGTCGTCGGCCGGCGGCCGGAACCAGTGGGCGAGACCGTAATTCTCTCCCCCGAGGGCGACGACTTCGGCCCTGTACATGGCGGCGACCAAAGCGGCCTGGCTGATGAGTTCGCTTTCCGTCTGCCTTATCAGCTCGTTTTCATAAATGCGGAACAGATAGAGGCCGGAGATGGGCACAGCCAAAATGACCAGATTGACCAGAAGCAGAATAAGGCGCAAGCTGGGGCGCCAGCTTTCTCTGGGGCTCTTTCTGGGCATGTCACTTGTTTCCTAAAATGGCCTCCACGTAGGACTTCGGGTCGAAAGGCCTCAGAGCGTCGAAAGTTTCTCCCAAACCTATATGCGAGACGGGGATCTTGAACTCGTTGATGATCGAGACTATGACCCCGCCTTTGGAGGTTCCGTCCAATTTGGTCATGACGATGGAGTCCACGCCGATGGCCTGATGGAATATCTCCGTTTGCCGGACGGCGTTTTGACCGGTGTTGGCGTCAAGAACCAAAATGGTCTCGTGGGGCGCCCCAGGCAGAGATTTGCCGGCCACTCGTTTTATTTTTTTAAGCTCTTCCATCAGATTCTTTTGGGTGTGGAGCCGTCCGGCCGTGTCGATTATGACCACGTCGCATTGGCGGGATTTGGCGGCCGTGATGGCGTCGAAGACCACTGCGGAGGGATCCGCCCCGGTGCGTTGGGACACTATGTCGACTTTAAGCTTCTGGGCCCAGATGGTCAGCTGATCGACGGCGGCCGCTCTGAAGGTGTCTCCGGCGGCCAGAAGAACCTTTCGCCCGGCCTTCTGGTGCAGGCGGGCCAGTTTGGCGATGGTGGTGGTCTTGCCGACCCCGTTGACTCCCAGAACCATATAGACCATCGGCTTTTCTTTTTTCATGGCCGGAGCCGGCAGACTGACCATTTCCAGAATCCTGGATTTTATGGCCTCCTTCAGAGCTTCGGCGTCTTTCAGCTCTTTTCGGGCCACTTGACCCCTAACCTTGTAGAGGACGTCCTGCGTGGTCTTGACGCCCAAATCGGAAGTGATGAGTATTTCTTCGAGCTCGTCCAGAACGTCTTCGTCTATGACCCTGACGGCGGAGAGAAATTGCTCCATTCGGCCGGCCAGGGCATCTCTGGTCGAAGAGAGCTTTTGCTTCAGACGGCCGAACCAGCCGACCTTTTTTGCCTCTTCGTCGTGGCCGGCGACTTCCTCTTCGGTTATCTCGGGAGAGACTTCTTCGTCTTGGGGCGCTTCGCCGGCGGTTTTTTCCGCTTCAGTCGGCTTGGCCGACTCCATATCGCCGGCGGGGACTTCTTCGTTTCCGTCCGTTTCCGCTTCAGGTCGAGAAATGCCCTTCGTTTCGGCCTCAATGGCGGCGACGTCCGTCTCCGCCGGAGGAACGGCCGAATCGGCTTCTCGTCTCTCGTCGGTCGCCGAGACGAGGGGAACTGTTTGGCTGGAGGGGTCTTTCCGGTCGTCTTTTGCCGCCTCAGACACCGGCGCGGCCGGCGCGGCAGGCGCGGCCGGAGCGGCAGGCGCGGCCTCCTCCGTCGCCGAGGCCGATTCCGAGGTCAATTCCGAGGCCAAGTCGGGAGACGAAGACGACTCCGAGGAGGGGCGGGCCGATTCGGACGAAAAGTCTTCGGCGACCGCCGAATCCTGAAGCTCCCTCTCCTCCGGCTCGGCAGGCTGGTCTTGGCCTTCCGGGGCAGAATCGGCGGAGAACCGACGCCGGAGTCGTCCGAACCAGCCCAGTTTGGGCGACTTCGCCGCGGATTCCGAATCGCCGGCTTCCGACGGCGTTTCGGCTTCGGGGGAGGAAGAGTCGTTCGGCGGCGTATTGGCTTGATTGTCTGCCTGACTGTCCTGCCGACTTTCCGGAACCGGGCTTGAGCCGTTTTTGGCGGAATCGCTCGCGGCGGAGTCGTTTTTGGCGGATTCGCTCGCTGCGGAGTCGTTTTTGGCGGATTCGCTCGCTGCGGAGCCGGTTTTGGCGGATTCGCTCGCTGCGGAGCCGCTTTCTGGGGAGCCGTTTTTGGCGGAGCC
>JAIRTO010000372.1 GCA_031254895.1 Deltaproteobacteria bacterium | reverse complement strand
CCAAAAAAAAACGCGCCAAAAAAGAACGCGAAAGACGCTTCCTTAAGCATTATATTGTATTTGGTCGCGGCTGCCAAGGAAACTAGGAAAACAAAAAAAGAAGACCCTACAGCGCGACGAAAAGAGCGCCCTTGGCGGAGGACAAACCACGAGCTTTAGAGGACGAGCCGACGAATCCGGCCGTTTTTCCTGAAATAATCAACGGTTCTGGGGCTTCGAGGTTGTTTTGGCGGATTTTGGGGCGGAGCAATCGGCGAATCCTTCGGTCGGAGCAAAGGCGGCTCCAGGTCGGAGTCAAGACAGGGCCAGATCGAAACAAAGGCGACTCCAGGTCGGAGCCAAGATAGATCCCTATCGGAGCAAAGGCGGATCCATGACAGAACAAAGATGTCTCCATGTCGGAGCTAAGATGTCTCCATGTTGTGACAAAGGCGGTTCAATGTTGTAGCAAAGGCGGTTCCATGTTGTAGCAAAGATGGTTCCATGTTGTTGCAAAGATGGTTCCATGTTGTTGCAAAGGCGATTCCATGTTGTAACAAAGATGGTTCCGTGTTGATGCAAAGATGGTTCTATGTTGTTGCAAAGGTGACTCCATGTTGTTGCAAAGGAGGTTTCGGGTCAGAACAAAGACGGCTCCATCGACGGATTAAACGGCTGATTACTCGATTGTTCAACGGAAAGACAGATCCGTCAACGGATTAATCGGCTGATTAATCGATTGTTCAACAGAAAGGCGGATCCGTAAACAGTTTCTTCGGCTGATTAATCGATTATTCAATGGGAAGGATACTTTATCGAAGGTTTATCCGTCTGATTAATCGATTATGCAATGGGAAGGAGACTTTATCGACGGTTTATCCGGCTGATTAATCGATTGTTCAATGGAAAGACGGATCCATCAACGGATTAATAGGCTGATTACTCGATTGTTCAACGAAAAGACAGATCCGTCAACTGATTAATCGGCTGATTACTCGATTGTTCAATTTGAAAGCGGTTTTATCGCGGATTTATGGGTTGATAAATTGATTGTTCAACGGAAAGACGGCTCTATCGACGGAATAATCGGCGGAAGAATCGGCTGGTTACTCGAATGTTCAAGCAAATGTTCAATAGGAAAGCGGCGGATGGTCGGCGGCTTCCACGTCGAAGCCGAGTCGAAAGAGTTTTTTGCAAAAAAAAAGCTGACCACGGATGTGGCCAGCAGTTAAAACAGCGAGAAGTCGAGACGAAACCAGACTGGCCGGGAAAAAACCAGGGGCCAAAATCCGGCTTCGTCGACAAACCGTAGACGGCCTACTTCTTCTCGTCGTCGCCGTCGAGTTCGATCATCCTTTTGGCCAAAGCCTCTTCAATCGTCAAACCCAAGGCTTTGATGATCTTCCGGATGGACACTAACTTAACGCTTTGACCTTTTTCAACGCGACTAAGGGTCTTAAAGGTGACGTCAGCTTTGTTGGCTAATTCCAAAACGCCCAGCAAGTGAGCTTCTCTGGCCTTGACGAAGGCGCTACCGTTGATTTTCATTTTTGATATTACTCCATGAAAGAATTATTTCAAAGGCGATGTCGGGGTAGGCCAATGGTTCATTCCATGAGCCTGCGGAAAAGAATCCATAAGGATCCAAATTCTATGCCCCAAAAAAAGCCCCCTGGCTACATCCGGTTAGGCTCTTTGGCGGCTCCCGGCCAACGCAAACATATAATATACCATAATCTAGATAAAATCAAGCTTCCTGAGTTAGGCCGCAGACAACTTCAAGAAACTTTTTCCAAACACCTTGTTTACAAGGACTATGGCCTTTAAGGAACCTGTTAAGCTCACATGCCTCCAAATCAAGATTTTGGTTCGCAAGCCTGAAAATATACTATGCTTGTGTAACAGCCACTCCCGCGCCAGTCTATTTTTGAAGCGCTTTTGCCATGTCTTAGAAAAAAAAAGACGAGTATTGCTAAATTATCGCCACCCAAAATATTTTATAAATCATTATCAATAAGAATAAATTTCAAAATTATATTTCTGAAAATAGAACAAATATAAATTAAATACTATATATTTGTACAAAAACAATAACAATTTCATTAAACTAAATATTAATATATTTTATATTAGTCATATCCTCTTACATGAGGTCATAATCCCTCTAGATTCTTCAATTTGCCCAAAACTTCCGGTCTCCTGTCCTCGCTCAAAAAAAGACGATTTTTTTTCTGATTTTTCGCCCTCTTCCCCTTCTTCCGAGCGGCGAAGGCTTCGGCTGGCCGAAGGCCGACGTTACGGAAGCCATAATTTTGGGAGGCGGAAGAACAAAAATGGCCACTGAAACGGTCAGAAGAAGAATGGAAAGAAGAATAAACAGCAGGATAAGTTTACGAAAAGCAAATATTAAATGTTTCAATTCTAAGAATAGTTAGCTTTCTAATGTATAATAATTTTGTAAATACTAGATTAAAACAACATAAAATAAAAAATAATAATTTTGTTTTAGATTTTAAATGTTGATAAAACTAAAATATTAGAATTTTCATGGAAAGAGCGATGCATTGCCCTATATACGCAACTTAAAATATGGAAAAACCAGTCTTTCAAATAAAAAAAAGAAGCCGTTAATAATAATATTCTTGGAAATGTCTTGGTTTTTTCTCCGTGTTAGGAGGTTAAAAAAAGATAGGATTTTTCTTTCGAAAGAAAAAAACGCCGCCAGGTCAAAGCAAAATAAACTAAAAAACAAAAAAAAACAAAATCCCTGAAAAAGGTTCGAGGCGAACCTTTTTCAGAGCTTTTTTGGCGAAAGGCGATGAAGTCGGCCCGAAAAGCCTCGGCTTCAACCGGGCTCTCGGGAAAGCCCCCTTGGCTTTTCGGACGAAAGCCGAAAACAAAAAAGATCTCGGCCTAAAAGTTTAGTCGCAGAGAATGATTCAGGAAATCCTGGTCCCAGGAGGCACGTCTCCGGCTACGGTGACCAAAACGAGAGAGTCCCCGGTCGAGGCGGCCAAGGCCATGCCTTGGGATTTCTGGCCCATAAGTTTGGCTGGAGCCAAATTGGCCACCACGACGATCATGCGGCCGACCAAGTCTTCCGGGGAGTAGAATTTGCCGATGCCGGCGACGATGGTTCTCTCGCTGTCGCCTAAAGACACCGAAAGCTTCACCAGCTTGTCGCTCTTGGGAACTTTCTCGGCCGAAAGGATCTTGGCCGTGCGCATCTCGACGCGCTTGAACTCGTCGATGCCGATGATCAAGCCTTCGGCCTCCCCTTCGTTCCCTTTTGGTTCCGCGGCTTTCGCTTTGGTCTCGCCGGTCTTCGCCGTATCGGCCGAGGCGGCCGAACCGGCCGAATTGGCCGAAGAGGCCTTGGCGGCTTTGGCCGCTTTGGCCGCGTTTTCTTCCGTCTCCACCCTGGGGAAAAGGGACGGCCCGGCTTCGACGGGCCGATCGTGCCGGAGAAGCTGACGGATCGTCGCGCATTCCGGTTTCATCAAGGCCGGATCCAGTCCCAGACGCCGCCAGATCGTCTCGGCCGTCGAGGGCATGACCGGCCAGACCAAGGCGGCGACCAGAGCCATTCCCTCGGCCAGTCTGAACAGAACCGTTTCCAGTCTGGGCCGCTTTTCCGGATCTTTGGCCAAAGCCCAAGGCGCTTCGGAATCGATGGTCTTGTTCAGGAGGCCGACGAAATCCCAGACCTCATTTAGGGCTCCTCTGGGGTTGACGGCGTCGAAGGCCGTTCTCCAGCTTTGAATCAAATCTTCGGCCCGTTTCCGCCACTCGGGCTCGTCCGGTTGAGCCGGACCGGAGAGAGCGGGAATCTGGCCGCCGTTGAATTTGGCGATCATGGCCAGGGAGCGCTGCCAGAGATTGCCGAAATCGTTGGCCAGATCGCTGTTGTAGCGCCAGACGAGACGATCTTCGGAAAACTCGCTGTCCAGGCCAAAGGTCATTTCCCTCATGAGAAAGTATCTGAAGGAATCGGTTCCGTACTTCTGAGCCATGCTCAAAGCCTCGACGACGTTGCCGACGCTCTTGCTCATCTTGGACAGGCCAATCTGCCAGTAGCCGTGAACGTTCAAATGCCGGTAGATGGGCAAGCCGGCGCTTTTCAGCATGGTCGGCCAAAAAATGGCGTGAGGCTTGAGTATGTCCTTGGCGATGGTGTGCTGCGCCGCCGGCCAATACTTGGCGTACAGCTCGCCGTCCGGCCAGCCCAAAGCCGAAATGTAGTTGATGAGAGCGTCGAACCAGACGTAGGTGACGTACTGGTCGTCGAAAGGCAAATCTATGCCCCAAGTCAGACGGCTCTTCGGCCGACTGATGCAGAGATCCTCCAGAGGCTCTCGCAAAAAGCCCAAAACCTCGTTGCGGTATCTCTCGGGCCGGATGAAGTCCGGGTTGGCTTTGACGTAATCTATGAGCCAATCCTGATATTTGCTCATGCGGAAAAAATAGTTCTTTTCCGAGATGAACTCCGGCTTGACCAGGTGATCCGGGCACAAGCCGTCAACCAGCTCTTTTTCCGTATAGAAGCGTTCGCAGCCGAAACAGTAGTGACCGCCGTACTCGCCGAAATAAATGTCGCCGTTCTTCTCGACCAGCTCCATGAATCTGGAGACGACCTTCTTGTGTCTCTCCTCGGTGGTCCGAATGAAGTCGTTGTAGCCTATGGACAAGCCTGGCCAAGCGGCCTGGAAAAGGGAGCTTATTTCGTCGACGTATTCTTTCGGCGTGCGGCCCTCTTTTTCGGCGGCCCTGACTATCTTGTCGCCGTGCTCGTCGGTGCCGGTGAGAAAATAGCTGTCGTAGCCGTCCAGGACATGGAATCTGGTCAGAACGTCGTTGACGATGGTGGTGTAGGCGTGACCCAGATGAGGTCTGGCGTTGACGTAATAGATGGGAGTCGAGACGTAGTATTTCACTTTTTGGCCTCAAACGAGCGGAATAAGCCTCCGCCTTTGTCTTCAGACGTCCATGTTTCGTTCGTCGGCCGAAACGGCCGACGATTCCCGCGCCGAAGGACAAGCGCGATTATGATCGAGCAAATTTTGGCGGGCTTCAGGCGACAAGCCAGGGGAGACTAAAAAACTCAAAATTCGAAAATCTTAGTCGGCATGTTTTGACTGGCCACGGCCAGGGTCGGACGATGCCCGACCTCCTTCAAGGCTTTGAGGGCCGCCGTTTTGGCCAGTTCCGGGGTGTTGTTCACTTCGGACAGATGAGCCAGAACGACCAGACCCAGCCCGGAGTGACAGACTTCTTTCAAAAGATCTCCGGCTTGTTCGTTGGACAGGTGCCCCTGCCTGCTTCTGACCCGCTGTTTTAGAAAAAGCGGATAAGGCCCGTTGAGAAGCATGGTCAGATCGTGGTTGGATTCCAGCACCAAAGCGTCGACGTCTTTGATGGCTCCCCGGACGAGATTAGTGGCCGCGCCCAGATCGGTGACCACGCCGACGGACTTTTTCGCCCCGCTGACCACGAAGACGACCGGGTCGCGGCAGTCGTGAGAGCCGGTCACGGTTTTCAGACGCAAGGGCCCCAAAGATATTTCATCTCCGGCCTGGAACGTCTTCACTTGGGCCTCGCCGATGACCTGATCGGCCGCCTCGGCGGCTCCTTCGGTCATGTGAACCGTCAGTTTCAGCTTTCTGGCCAAGGGGCCGATGCCTTTGACGTGGTCGGAGTGCTCGTGGCTGACCGCGACGTCTTTCAAGAAGGCCTGGTTCAAGCCGACGGCTTTGGCTCTTTGGCTGAACTCCTTGTAGGACAGGCCGTTGTCCAGAAGGACGGCCCTTCTCTCCTCTTCCACCCAAATGCAGTTGCCCTTGCTGCCGCTGGCCAAGACGCACAAACGCATCAATCCGCCCCAGTCGAGCCGAAGCCGCCCTGACCGCGAACCGTGTCGTCCAGATCTTCCCGCAGTTCCAAGGTCGGTCTTTCCACTTTGGCGACGATCAGCTGGGCCAGCCGATCGCCCCGGCGGACGACGACCTCTTCCGGCCCGAGATTGATCATGGCCAGGCCCACCTCGCCGCGATAATCGCTGTCTATGGTGCCCGGAGAGTTGATTAAGGTCAGTCCCTTGCGCAGAGACAGACCGCTTCGAGGACGAACCTGTCCTTCGTAGCCAAAAGGCACGGCGATGGCCCAGCCGGTGGGAATAAGCTTGATGGATCCGGGCGGCATGGACACCGGGGCGTCTACGGCCGCTCGCAGATCCAGACCGGCGGCCTGCTCGGACTCGTAGGCCGGCAGAGGCCAATCCGGATCCGAGGCGACGCGTTTGAATTTCAAAACCACTCCCTCGCTGCGAGTCATAATCTCTCCGAAACGTGTTCGTCGCCAAAAAACGAAAAAACCGGCGGCTCCAGAGCCTCGCGGTTCGAAAAAAGACGCCCTGGAGGCGAAAAAAGGAGCCGATAGGCGAAAAAAGGCAGCCAGGCGTCGGACGAAAAAAAGGGCCGACGACGGGTCGACTGGTCGACGGCCGCGATTGCGCCGACTCGTTCCGAACGATAAAATTCGGAACGGGGATTATAGCACATTTGCGGCGCGACGGTAAGTTTCGAGAAATCTTTTGCCGAGACGAAAAAATAATGTCCAAAACGCTTTAAACGCCTGTCCTGGTTTTTGCTCTCGGGCGGGCGTCAAATTTTAAAGACATGTTTTCTTCGAAAACGGAACATGTTTTTCCGGCGGCAAATCGCCGCCATTTTTTTCGGAATTGTCTATTTTTTTTTCGTATGATTGAGGTTAGGTCGATCAGTTTGACGCTGTTTATGAATTTATAATTAAATTAGTTTTTGTATTTGATAATTACCTTATATTCTGAAATCTTTGAATTTTGATCCTTATAATCAGCGGCGTTCCTTGGAATCAAACAATACTTTCGGAAAACGGCGGCCTGTGAAAAAAAAAAGGCGACGCCGCAATTTCCATTGAGCGGCCCGCATTTTTAGAGGCAGGACAAGGGCCGCTCCCAACGGCCAAAAGGAAACAAATTGGATCTGACGGGCCCGTTCTTGGCGGCGATAAGGCCTTTTTGTCCTTTTTTCGTCTTCGGAAATCCGGCGCCCCCCCCCGCCCCGTTAACGACGGCCAAAGGCGGGCTAAAAGAAGTCGTCCAGTCGGCCTCAATAAAGCTTCATGAGTCATCCGTCAAGTTGAACAGATTTCATTACAGGCACCTTTTGTCATTATTCCGAACTATAAATTATTTCTGTATGTCATGCTAAAGTTTTCTTAAACTTATAAACAAATCTAAATACATTTTTATAAAATTTGTTTTGAATATGTATTCTGTAGATGCTTCCAATCTGCATAAACCACTTAAACATCATCCTTGCTTTTTTTACTGATTAGTCAGGCGAGTCTCCAGAAGACACAATCCTCCCAGGCATAATATTTTTTTTGCCAAACACTCATAAACATGTTAATATTAACTAACCTTTAGACTTAGGCCAACTGAAATGCGTCTTTGTTTCTGGCGTTTATTGGCTAAAGCTAAGTCAACGGTTTCAGGAAGATCTCGACGGTCGCAATTATTCGCCGGGGTCGGTTTTTTTGGTGGAAAAGCCTTTTTCTTCGCCAGCCGCCCCTTTTTTTGGAAATGCCGAATGTTTTCGGGAGCGGATCGCTTTTTAGGCGAGTTCAATTATTGCTTTAGTTATCGAATGGTTTGTGATATCATCGAAAAGATTCTCTAGATGATCCTCGTCCGTTTCCGTTTTGAACAAATGCGCTTGTTTTCTGATTATTTTAGCCGGAGCTCTCGTTCGTCGGCTGCTTGAAATCAGTCCATCTGGAACCCGAACCAGATTTTGCAGAAAAAAGGTGGCCTAATGGCTGAACTAGTTGCCTTTCGAGAAGACCGCCTCGGGTTTAGGTTTAACATTTCCGACCGAGCCCTGCTTGGCCGAGCCTCGGACTGCGATCTTATTTTGTTCGACCGCAGCGCGTCTCGGCGTCACGCTGAAATAACCAAAGCCGGCGACAATTACTTCATTGAGGATCTCAACAGCACCAACGGCACGCTGGTCAACGATCTGCCCATCACGGAAAAGCTCCAGCTGAAGCCTTTTGATTGCGTGAAAATAGGCCAGGAGATCTACATTTTCGAGCCGTATCTGGACGTCATCACCGGTCCGGCTCCGGCGGCCCTAATCCTGAACGCCGTCAACGAATCCCAGCAGCACATCGTCAGTCTGTCGGCTCTGGAGGCGGCCGCCGCCTTGACCACCAGTCAGGCGGCGCAGCTTTCCGAATTGACTCACTCCCTGTGCCTGTCCGAGCCGGAGGGAATCACCAAGGCCCTGATCGACTTTCTGGTCGTCCGCCTGGGCGGCACCTCCATATCCATCATTTGGCCGGCCGACACGGGCACTTTGAATCAGATCTCCTATCTGTCCCACCCGGCCGACAAACGGCTTCTTTTGAGTCACGTGCCCTACCGCCGGGTCACCGAATTGGGCCAGGCTCTGGTTTGGCCGCACATCATCACCGAGCTTTTCTTCACTTCAGGCAACAGAAACATCGAGATCTCCGATCACCCCTGTCTGATGGCGCCTCTTTTTTCCGGGGACGAGGGCCGCATGGGTCTTCTCTATTTGGAAAACGCCAACAAGACGCTGGAAGAGAGCGATCTCAACTTTCTGGCCGCCGCCGCCATGACGGCCAGTCCGTTTCTGAAAAACGCCCTCTTGAGGAAATCCGCCGAAGACGGCAAACGTCTTTCCGCCATAGAGCCCATTTCTAATCTGGTCGGCCGAGATCACCAGATCAAAGTCATTTTTTCCACGGCGGCTCATCTGGCTCAGGGCGACAAGCCCATCTTCATCACCGGGGAATTGGGCACTGGCAAAGCCAGTCTGGCCAGACACATTCACCAGCAGAGCCAGCACAAGCACGGCCGGTTTCTGGAAGTGACCTTGTCGGGCTTGTCTCAAGCCCAGATGGATCTCCAGCTCTTCGGCCAGGAAGGCGGGCCGGAAAACATCGTCGGCATGATCTCTCTGGCCGACAACGGCACCATTTTCCTGCGGCACATAGAAAACATCCCCCTGCCGACCCAGAAGACTATTTTGATGATTCTGGAAGAGGGACTCATGTACCCCTTGGGGGCCCGGCATTCGAGGCTCGTCTCCGTGCGCTTCCTCTCGTCGTCCCAGGCCAATTTGCAGGAGATGGTCGAAAAAGGCGCCTTCCGCGAAGACTTGTACGCCAGACTCACCTCCATAAACCTGGCTTTGCCGCCCCTTCGGGAGACCCGCAACGACATCGAGGGACTGGCCGCCTACTACTGCGGCAAGTCGGCCAAATTTCTGGGCGTGCCCTTTTTTGGCCTGGATCCGTCGGTGGTGGAATGTTTGAGGGCTTATCCTTGGCCCGGAAACATTACGGAGCTTAAAAGCGAGTGCCAGTCCATGGTACACTTCGCCCGTCACGGCCACGTGGTCATGGACTCTCTGCCCGTGCATCTCCGCCTGGCCCCGGACGTCTTCAACCACGGAGACGGCGTCACCGGCGACACCCTTTTGGGCGAAGCGGAAAGATGCTTCTTGATCAAAGCCTTGGCCAGCTCCAACGGAGAAGTCGAAACGGCG
>JAIRTO010000353.1 GCA_031254895.1 Deltaproteobacteria bacterium | reverse complement strand
ATGGCGGCCAAAATGCCGATGATGGCGACGACGATCAAGAGCTCGATGAGGGTGAAGCCTTCGCGCTTCTGGTTGAGTTTGTTGAAGACCATTTTCTTTTCTCTCCTTGAGATTGACTTAGCCAAAAGGCTAAAGAAATGCAGGCGCAGCCTGTATGGTAGTGAACAAAAGTTGACTTGGCGAAGTTAACTTTGTTGCCAGATAGCTTATGCAACATGCGGGCCAATAATGCCTTCTTTGGCCGAAAAAAAAATTAAGCAGTTATTATCAAATATTTACGCAAACACTTTGGATTAAACCGTGGCCATGATTTTGGCTCTGGTCAAATTCCTTCACCAATTATCAAAGGGCTCTCAAAACAATAAACCGATAAAAAACCCTCAGTTAATTAGGCAATAGTCAAACGCGCAAGAAAAGCGGCATAATCTCATTCTAGGAAAACCTGCTCATTGGCATTTTTGATCAAGTTTGCGTCTACCCAAACTGAATCATTATTTTATATTCACTGGCGAAATAGAAGCCAAAGTGAAGAAGCAGTCTAACCTGCTCAACATCTTGTGTTACGCATCACCTTAGAACACATGATAGCCGAAGGCTTATTTCTGTCCACTTCTTGATGAAGCAGCTTCGGGCCATTATAAACATTCTCGTTGGCTAAGAGAGTCATTATACATATAGAGCATCTGGAACGACTGATAAAGAGACGAAAAAACGACTAAATTTTTAAAACAGGGTTAAGTTATAAAGCCAGTCAAGAACATAAACGGCTGAAACAGTCAGGAGGGAATAGCTTTCGAACTAATGGAGTTACAGAGCACGAAAAACGCCCCACCTGGAAAGCCAGGGGACAAACGACCCAAAAATCCCCGCCTTGATTTTGATCCGCCCTTTGGCAGCTCTCTTTTTAGAGAAACAACGGAGGACAAGCGGACGTCAAATAGGCAAATCAAAGCGCATAACCCGCGCCTTCAGCGTCTTTCTTGAACATCTTCACCGTATCCAGAGAGTATTCGGTCAGATCTTTTCCCACCAAAGGCAATTTTTTCAGAATGTCGTTGGTGGCCGTTATGACATGACACCCCACGCCGTCAGCCTGAAAGATGTTGAGAAGTTCTCTGGGAGAGGCCCAAATCAGCTCCAGATGGGGGCATGGAGCGAGCATGGCGACAGCGGCGGCCATCAGAGGAACGGGATCGACCCCGGTGTCGGCCACCCGACCGGCGAAAACCGAGATGTAGGCATTCGGTCCTCCGGCCAGTTGGGCGACCACGTCTCGGACCTGCGCCAAAGTGGTCAAAGCCGTGACGTTTTGCCGCACTCCGGCGTCGGCCAACTTTTTGATCAAAGGCCCGGAAAAGACGCCTTGGCTGTTGGTCACCGGAATTTTGACGAAAACGTTCTCGCCCCAAGAGCTGATGAGTTTGGCTTGTCTTTCCATCTCGGCGAAGTCGTCGGAGAAGACTTCAAAAGATAGGGGACGGTCAGGAATGGCGGCTATTATTTCCCGGGCGAACGACTGATAATCCCCGATGCCGACTTTGCGCATCAGGGTGGGATTGGTGGTGAAACCCTTTATGAGAGGGTTTTGATACATCTCCAGCATGCCGGCCTTGTCGGCGCCGTCAGCGAACAATTTCACCTTTAAATCTTTGATGGCTTTCATGCGTCAAACTCGCTTTCTTAATGATGCGTCCGGCTTCAACCAGACTTCCGCAGACGTAGTCGGCCGGAGGATCCGCCTTGGCTTCGGCATACCCGAAGTCAATAAAAATGGTTCGGCAACCGGCGGCTCGGCCTGCCAGCACATCCCCGGCCCGATCGCCGACCATCCAGCTTGAGGGCAAATCGATGTTCCACTTTTCGGCCGCCGACAGAATAAGCCCCGGCTTCGGCTTGCGACAGGAGCATTCGTCGGCGTCGTCATGAAGGCAAACGAACAGGTCGTCCAAGGCCAGCTCAAATTTGACCCGATCGTTTATGGCTTTCACGTTTGCCAGAGTCTGGGTTCCCCTAGCCACGTCGGGCTGATTGGTCACGCAAATAAGGGCGAATCCCAGTTCCTTCAGCTCGAACATGACGCCTGACGCGCCTCTGGTTATGACCATGTCCCTGACGTCCGCCGGCGGTCGCGGCCGCCCGTTCTCCACCACGGCTTGATTGAGAACGCCGTCTCGATCGAAAAAAACCGCTTTTCTCAGCCTCATTTCTCTATGGCCGTCGTTTTTGAGCACTTCCATCAAACACCTTAATTACATATTTTATAGAGAACATACTACATCGTTTCAATTAATAGGTATTATAATATAAAACATGACAATAAACAAGTTTAATACACTTAATTGTCTTGCTTTGTTTTCGAACCATTTCCAGACGGCGCTCGTCAAGCTGGACAAGTCGAGCTTCCGCACTTGATAAAAGCCATATCCCGCTATTTTTTCCAAAGGGGCTTTGCGGCTTCGTTTCCCAAGCGGCCGAACTTTTTTTGTCATATCGCGCGGGGTTCGACTTGTCCTGACCGACATTGGCGGGCTTGTCACCGATACGACGTCGGGAGTCTGATCGTTTGCTGCCCTTTAGAAGAAAAAGTCGCGCCGCCAGCAGGAAGCATTTTGTCGTCAGGCCTTCGCAGGAGTTTTAGCCCAGAGCGGCAAAAATGCCGGACGGCAGCTTCGACTCGCCGGCGAAAACGGCCTTCCAAGGAGAGCCAAGGTTATTTGAGGCTTTCCCACATGGTTTTGCCCGTCTTCAATTGCGGGTGACTGACCAGCAGGTGCCAAACTAGACCATGAAAAGCCTCGGTATGAGGAGTGACATGAGCCGGGTTGACGGTGGGAATGATTACGCAGGCGTCAGCCGAGGCGGCCGTAAAACCTCCGTCGCGGCCGACTATTCCCAAAATGGACGAACCGATCCGGCGAGCCAGCTCCAGAGCTTTGACCAGATTCGGGCTAACGTTTCTCTCTAAATCGCCCCCGCCCACCGACAAAACCAAAAGCCCGTCTTTTTTGTCCAGTCTGGAACCTTTCAAGTACGAAGCGAACACGGTCTCCCAGCCTTCGTCGTTGGTTCTGGCCGTCAGCTCGGAAACGTTGTCGGTCGGGGCGTATGCTTCCAGACCGCAGATTTTCCGAAAATCATTTACCGCATGGGAGGCCGAAGCGGCTGAACCGCCCACGCCCAAAACGAACAGACGCCCGCCGCGTTCTCGTATGGAAGCCAGGATATCGGCCATCTTCTCCAAGACCGCCGGGTCGAGACCGTCTATCACGGCTCTGGATTCTTGCAAAAAATCAGCGCTGAAACTCATGCTCCACCTTCGCGGATTTTCCTGGAAAAGAAATGGATTCAAATCTACAGGATAGGTTTTTTCTTCGTAAAGACAATATATTTGCCGCTCAAGACAGTCCAGACATAGACTACCGGCACGGCGGAAATCCTGACCAGCATCGGGCCAAAGCCCAGCCAGACGTTAAAGACGACCAAAATGAGCTGGGTCAACCCAGCCGAGACCAAGACGGTCGGAATGTAAAAGAGGAACTGGATCCGAAGGCTTTTGTTCTGTCTTTCCACTTGCCCGAAAACATAGCGCCGGGTTATGCAGAAATTGATTGTCCCCGCTAAGACGACGGAACAGAGAGCGGCCAAAAGAACCGGCAGACCCAGTACCAAAAAAAGCTTGAAGCAAATAAGATCCGCCAAGGTCGAAACGGCCCCGCTGACGACCTGACGGACAGCCTGCCCCTGAATATTGTCGCTTTTGTTGGGATTGAACAGATCGGACAATATGGATCTAACGCTTCTCAAAATTATACGCTCAAAAAGACGTTTTTTGGCCATCAAAACAGTTTGACGACCGCTCTCGAGCAACATAGGCAGACTACCCGATGGGAAAGGCCGAAGCAAAATCTCTAAAGCTTTCTCTAGTCGGCGCATTTAATGGATCTCCGGCACAATCAAGTCATTTCACGTAAACCGCCAGTTCGTTTTTTATTCGTCAGAAGTTCGTCGAGCTCTTTAAGTCCGGAGAGAGAGCCTATTTCGTAAAACCTCTCCTCGACCAGAAAACCGGCCAAACGTCCTTCTCTGGAGAGAGAAGAGCATAGATCGGCCAGATCGAAACGTGGAGGGCAGTCCAAACCGTGCGCGAAATCGCGAAACGCTTCGGCCTTGAAACAGCTCAGCCCGTAATCGATGTGCGACATGTCCTCGGTTCGGTTTTTTTTGTCGTACAATTTTATGGAGCCGTCCTGATAGAGCACATTGCTGCGATCCTGGAGGTTGTCGTTTTTATAGACGGTCATGAGAGCGGGTTGGCCAGAAGATTCGAAAGATCGGACTGCGGCCAGATAATCCAGATCCAGATAGCTGTCGCCGTAAAGAACCATGAATTTGTCGGTCAAGAGGGGCAGCGCCTTGAAGACGGCGCCGCCCGTGCCCAAAAGATCCGGCCAGTCGAAGCTGTAGGAGACCTTGAGGCCGAATTTCGCGCCGTCGCCCACGCTGTCGCTGATCATCTCGCCTAAATAGCCGGCCAGGATCACCGCCTCTTCGAGTCCTTTTTCCGAAAGGAGCCGGAGTTGATGGTGGATGAAGGGCTCGCCCGCCACTTCCGCCAGGGGTTTGGGCTTGTCGCGGCACAGTTCCCCTAGACGGGTTCCCAGTCCTCCGGCCAGTATGGCCACCGGCAAGCCGCTCAACTTAACAAGGCCTTGCAGCCTTCGAAGTCGAAACTGAACCGGAGCTCCTCCAGACCTTCTCTGGCCATGGCTTGCCGAAGCCTGGACTTGTCTTCGGCCAAGAACATCAGAAAGCCGCCGCCGCCGGCCCCGACCAATTTGCCGCCTGCGGCTCCGTTTTCAAGGCCTACATTGTAATAATGATCTA
>JAIRTO010000323.1 GCA_031254895.1 Deltaproteobacteria bacterium | reverse complement strand
TTCCACATGAAGCGCCTGATTTCATCCCAGCTGTGGGTGATGAAAACGGCCTCCGCCGGAGCGTGACCCACCCGGAAACTCGGCCACGGGGAGACGTCGGCGTCAGAGGGAGTCGGGCGACCGGCTATTTCGGCGGCGGCCGCCTTCGAGGCCCTGTCGGCCATGACCAGAGCTTCCAGAAGACTGTTGGAGGCCAGACGGTTGGCCCCGTGGAGACCGGTGGCGGCCACTTCGCCGATGGCGTAAAGCCCCGGCACGGAAGTGCGGCCGTCCAGATCCACCTGCAGACCGCCGCATTGATAGTGGGCCGCCGGGACGACGGGGATCGGCTCCTTGGTGATGTCCAGGCCTAAGGAAAGACAAGTGCGATAAATTTTGGGGAAGCGATCGATGATGAAGTCGGCCGAAAGGTGGGTTATGTCCAGAAAAACGTTTTGGGCGCCGGATTTTTTCATGGAGGCGTCGATGGCCAGAGCGACGACGTCCCTGGTGGCCAGATCTCCCAGAGGCTGCCCCTCCATGATGGCTCGGCCGTCTTGATCCAAAAGACGGCCGCCTTCGCCGCGAACCGCCTCGGATATGAGAAAGTTCCGCATTAAAGGATGGTAGAGACAGGTGGGATGAAACTGCACGAACTCCAGATTGGCCACTCGCGCCCCGGCCCGCCAGCCTATGGCCAGACCGTCTCCGGTGGCCCCGTCGGGGTTGGTGGTGTAGAGGTACACTCGGCCGGATCCGCCGGTGGCCAGGACGACCACCTTGGCCAAATATGGCTGGATGGTGCCGGTCTGGGTGTCCAGAACCCAGACCCCGACCGGCCGCAGGCGGCCGTCCGCGTCGGCGGTCAAGATAAGATCCAGGGCTTGGCGGCCCTCCTGCAGGACTATCCCGTCGGCTTCGCTGACCAGTTCGCTCAAGGCCTTCTGCACGGCTTGCCCGGTCATGTCCTTGGCGTGGATGATCCTTCTGCGGCTGTGGCCGCCTTCTCGGCCCAACTCCGGCAGATCCGGATGATCGATCTGAGCCGTGAAAGGCACGCCAAGAGTCAGAAGCTCCTTGATCATCTTCGGCCCGGCCTCGACCACCGTCTTGACCGTCTCCAGATGGCTCAGGCCGCAGCCCGACTCCAAAGTGTCCTCGACGTGATACTCCAGCAAGTCGTCTTCGCCCATGACGGCGGCGATGCCCCCCTGAGCCAGGTTCGTGTTGGTGTCGTTGGTCGCTTTTTTGGCCAGGATGACGACCGAGCCGCTGCGACGGGCTTTGAGGGCGAAACTGAGGCCCGCCACGCCGGTGCCGATGACCAGAAAGTCCGATATGTAAGTCAAAACTGGCCTCCTGAGCCTGAAGATGTCAATTTTCGATTTTTTTTCATCCCGTAGGGACGACGCCGCTTCAGGTCGGTCGCGCCATCCAAACGGCCTTGACGCCTCGCGCCGCCAAAGGCTAGCTTCGTGAGCGCGTCGCTCGCTTCGCGCCGTCTTTACGAGCTTCGTGAGCGTCGCTCGCTTCGCGCGCGTCTTCACGGGCTTCGTGAGCGTCGCTCGCTTCGCGCACGCGCTTCGCGCGATTGGCGCCAAGGCAGCGTCTTCGGCGAGGCTTTTTCGCCTTTGACCAAAAGAGAGGGAGCGGAAGACCGGAGCTCTTCCGAGCCGTCCGGAATCGTTTTTGGCTAGTCGAAGCTCGACAAAGTCAAGATCAAAGTCAAAGCCAAGGTCGACGGATAAGCCCAAAAAAGATGCGATTTTCCAAATTTAGAGAAATCGGTCAAAAAGCGAAGCGTCGCCGGCGGGCCAAGGCGAGGCCGAAAAAAGCGGTCCATCGGAGCGGCCGCTAGGGCGACGAACGGCCCCGGCCAAAAATGACGTCATTTCCAGCGGAGCTCTTTTTGGGATTGGGCTTTTTTAAAAAAAGCCCTCAATCGTTCGCGGACGGCCAAAGGGATCGTTTCGCCGCCGCCAACTTGTCTATTATAAACTAATTATGTCTCATTTTAGCATTTTTTATCGTCTATTTTCGGCGGCGAAAAAAAGGAAGGCTTGCCGAAAGCCAAAAAGCCGACCTCATCGAGTCTCTGTCCATCTCTGTCAATCTCTGCCAAGATTTTCAAGACCCTCCAAGATCCTTCGAGATCTTCGAAGCCCTTGGCGACTTTTTTTGACCCTCTCGAATTTTCGTCTCGGCTTTCTTGTCTTTGGCTTAATCGCTTTGGCTTAATCGCTTTGGCTTCCTCGCTTCGGCATCCTCGCTTCGGCTTCATCGTCAAAGGCTTCCTCGTCTCGATCTTTCTTGTCTTTGGCTTTTGGCGGCTACGCCGCCAGAATCAGGCTGACGACGCAGGCCAGTCATTCAGCCGAGAAATCGGCTTATGGAAAAAAAATGAAACAAAACGAAAAAATGGAAAAGGACGACCAAGTCGGAGGGAAAAGGAAGTCGCGCGGGCAAGGTCAGCTAAATGGCAAATCCCAGCCGTAGACAAATCCCAGCCAGAGGGGAAGGGCAGTTAAAAGGGGATCCCAGCCGGAGGGTATTCCCAGCGAGGAGGGAAAGGTCAGGGAGGTTTAGGCCGGCCGCCGTTTTTGGCGACCGGCCTATAAAAATCATAGGGGAGCGATGAGGTATTCCAACAGGGCCTTCTGGGCGTGCAGGCGGTTTTCGGCTTCGTCGAAGATGACCGAGGCCGGGCTTTCCAAGACCTCGTCGGTCACTTCCTCGCCGGGATGCGCCGGCAGGCAGTGCATGAAGATGGCTCCTGGGGCGGCCTTGGCCATGAGAGCCGAGTCGACTTGAAAGCCCTGAAAGTCTTTCAGGCGCTTTTCGCTTTCCGCCGTTTGGTCCATCGAGGCGAAGACGTCGGTATTGACGGCTCCGGCCCCGGCCACCGCCTCGGCCGGAGAATGGGTCAGCTTTATCCTGGGGTTGTCGTTGACGGCCTTTTTGAAGATCTCCGCGTTGGGCTCATAGCCTTCCGGACAGGCCAAATTGAGGCCGAAGCCCAAAACGGCGGCCGCTTCCAGCCAGGTGTTGGCCATGTTGTGGCCGTCCCCCACCCAGGCGACGAGCTGCTTTTCCAGAGGCTTCTTGTCCAGATGCTCGATGAAGGTGAACACGTCCGTCAGAACCTGGCAAGGATGCTGTTCGTTGGTCAGGGCGTTGACGATGGGCATGGTCGAGTATTTGGCCAGCTCCAGAAGCTCCGCTTCGAAATAGGTCCGATAGACCAGGCCGCACAGGTATCTGGACAAGACCCTGGCCGTGTGGCTGGGCGGCTCGCCGCGACTTATCTGGGAATCGCCCAGATTCATGACCAGACAGTTGCCGCCGAGCTCTCTGATGGCGCAGTCGAAGCTGATTCTTGTTCTGGTGGAAGGCTTGGCGAAGACGAGGCCGACGCTCCGGCCGCCGAGATGGGGCCGATGATATTGTCCGCGCAGGCGTTCGGCTTTGAGCTTCTTGGTCCGCATGAAGATGTGCTCGTATTCGTCGGCGGACAAATCTCTAAAGGTGATGTAATGCTTGGTCATGTTGATCATCCTTCTGGCGGATAAACTTCCTGAAGGGATTGCGACAATCCTTGCAGGAGAAGGTCGACTTCTTTATTGTCCACTATGAGGGGCGGCACGAACCTCAAGACCGTGCCGGCGGTGGCGTTGACCAAAAAGCCCTTGACCCGAAGGGCTTCGGCCACCGGTCCGGCCGGCTTGGAGAGAACCAAACCCAGCATCAGTCCCGCTCCTCTGGCGGCAACGACCGTTTCCGGGAAACGGCCGACCAGAGTCTGGAGGCCGTCTTGGAAATATTGGCCTATTTGGCGCGTGGCGGCCAAAAAGTCCTTGTCCAGAATCCGGCTGACCAGCTCCAAGGACAAGGTCATGGCCAAGGGAGCTCCCCCGATGGTCGTGGAGTGCGACCCGGGCGTAAGAGCCCCCGCCGGCCCTTCGGCGGCCAGCGTGGCCCCGATGGGATAACCGCAGCCCAGAGCTTTGCCCAAAGTCATGATGTCGGGCTTGACGCCGAAGTTCTTGAAGGCGAAGTCGGAGCCGGTTCGACCCAGACCCGTCTGGACCTCGTCGAGGATCAAGAGGAGTCCTTTTTCTCGACAAAGGGCGGAGACTTTTGGGAAATAATCGGCCGGCGGAACCAAAACGCCGCCCTCCCCCTGCACCGGCTCCAGCATGACCGCGCAGACGGTCGGATCGACGGCTTTGGCCAAAGCTTCCGCGTCCCCGAAGGGGACGAATTTGAAGCCCGGCAGCATCGGCTCGAAGCCCTTGTGCAAGTTCGGCTGTCCCGTGGCGGAGATGGCCCCCATGGTTCGGCCGTGGAAAGAGTTCTCGGCCGCGATGATGACGTGACGTCCCGGGCCATGGGCGTCGTAGGAAAATTTGCGGGCCATTTTGATGGCCGCTTCGTTGGCCTCGGCGCCCGAGTTGCAAAAAAAGGCCTTGTCCAGACCGGAGGCCTCGGTCAGAAGAGCGGCCAGTCGAACCATGGGCTCGTTCCAATAGAGGTTGGAGACGTGCCACAGCCGGCCGGCTTGTTCGGCCAAGACTTCGGCGGCGAATTTAGGGGCGTGGCCGAAGGCGCAGGTGGCGATGCCGCCCACGAAATCCAGGTATTCTTTGCCTTCGGCGTCCCAGAGCTTCAGGCCGTCGCCCCGGACGAAGGCTATGGGCTGCCGATTGACGTTGCCCAAAAGGCTCTTTTTGCCCAGAGCGATGATTTCTTGAGTTGAAAGTGACATTTTGCAAACCGTTTAAAGTGTTAGGGGACCAAAAAAAACCGGAAAGACCAGAAGACGCTTCGTCAAAGAAGACGTTTCGTCAAAGAAGACGCTTCGCTAAAGAAGACGTTCCGCCTAAGCGACCGCGCGTCCAAAGAGGCCGTTAGTCCAAAAGAAGCCGCGCGTTCAATAGAAACCGCAGAAGCCGCGCGTTTTGGCCGCCAGGAAAATTCGCGAAAAAGAAAAAAACCGCTCCAAAAGTCGGCGACTTTTTTTGGCGACTCCGACGGAGGCCAAAAACTCTTCGCCGCCGGCTTTCCATGAAAAACTTTCCATGAAAAGCTTTCCAGGAAAAGCTCTCGATGATGAGCGCTTGACGAAAAGCCTCGTCGAAAAGATGTTTGGCGAAAAGCCTTCAACGAAAAAGCCTCTCGTCTGAAAGACCTTTGGCGAAAAGCCTTCCACGAAAAGCCATCGACGAAGAGCCCTTAATTTAAGGCGCCAGCTCCGTCCCGCAGCCGTGATCGGTGAAGAGTTCGAGCAGGAGCGCGTGAGGGAGTCGTCCGTCTATGATCGAGGCCGAGCGGCAGCCGCCCTTCAGGGCGGCCGCGCAACAGTCGATTTTGGGAATCATGCCGCCGGTGATGACCCCGCTTTTCTTCAGCTCGGCGATCTGCGGCTCGGTTATTCGGGAGACGAGCTTGCCCTCGGCGTCCAAAACGCCTTCGACGTCGGTCAGCAGGATAAGTCTGGCCGCCGACAGGGCCACGGCCACGGCCGAGGCCACCGCGTCGGCGTTGATGTTGTAGGTGACTCCGTCGTCGTCCACGCCGATGGGCGAGATGACCGGGATGAAGCCGCCTTCGGCCAGTCTGTTCAGCAAATCGACGTTTATGCTGGTCGGCTCGCCGACGAGGCCGATGTCTATCTCTTCGGCGGAATCTTCCTTTTTGCCGCGCAGACGCTTGCGGGCCGCTTTGATGAGGCCGGCGTCCTTGCCGGATAGACCCACCGCCTGCCCGCCGGATCGGGAGACGCGGTCGACTATGTCTTTGCCGACCCGACCGCAGAGAACCATCTCGACCACTTCCATGGTCGGCTCGTCGGTGAAGCGTTGGCCTTCGACGAAATGAAAGTCTATTTTCAGGCGTTTGAGAAGATCGTCTATCTGGGGCCCCCCGCCGTGGACGACGACGGGATTGATGCCGACGAAGCTGAGCAAAGACACGTCTTCCGCGAAGCGATCTCTTAAGCCCTCGTCGGACATGGCGTGGCCGCCGTATTTGACGACCAGCGTGGAGCCGCGGTAATTCTTGATGTAGGGGAGGGCTTCCACCAGGTGATCCGCCCTGGTCTCAAGCATGATCAGTCCTTTTGGGGCGGCGGCCCCAAAGGGAATAGGGGCCGGCCGACGGGTTAGAGTATGAATTTGGCCAGATCGGCGTCCACCACGACGTCGGCCAGCCTCTCTTTGACATAGTCGGGAGTGATGACCACCTTCGCCGGGGCGATGTCCGGGGCCTCGAAGGAAATGTCGTCGAGGAGCTTTTCCATGATGGTGGACAGTCGTCGGGCGCCGATGTTCTCGTTCTTTTCGTTGACCTGCCAGGCCATGGAGGCCAGTTCGGCGATGGCTTCGGGAGAGAACTCTATGTTCACGTCTTCCGTGGACAAAAGAGCCTTGTACTGCCTGGTCAAAGCGTTTTTGGGCTCAGTCAGGATGCGGACGAAGTCTTCCTCAGTCAGAGAGGACAACTCGACCCGGATGGGGAAGCGGCCCTGCAGTTCGGGCATCAGGTCGCTCGGCTTGGCCGAGTGGAAAGCCCCGGCGGCGATGAAGAGGATGTGGTCCGTTCTGACCATGCCGTATTTGGTGGAGACGGACGAGCCCTCCACGATGGGGAGAAGATCCCGCTGGACGCCTTCGCGGCTGATGTCCGGGCCGTGGGAGCGGCCTTCCTTGATGCAGACCTTGTCAATCTCGTCGATGAAGACCAGACCTTGCCTCTCGACCCTCTTTTTGGCCTCTTCCACCACCTTGTCCTGATCTATGAGATTGGCGGACTCTTCCTGCATGAGTATCTTCCGGGCCTGACTGACCGTGACCATGCGCTTGTTCTTTTTTCGGGGCAGAACGGCGGACAAGGTCTCGTTGAGGCTCTTTTCCAGCTCCTCCAGACTTATGCCGGCGAAGATCTGGGTCCTTTCGCTGGGCTTGTCCACGACGACTTGCACTTCGTTGTCTTCCAGCTCGCCCGCGTCAAGATACTTCTTCAGTTTTTCCAGGGTGCGGTTGCCGGAAGCTTCGCCTTCGGCGGTTTTCGAGAAGCCGGGCAACAGAAGAGAGAGGAGCTTCTCGTTCGTCAAGGCGGCGGCTCTGGCCTGATTGGCTTCCATCATTTCCGCTTTGACCATGGTGACGGCTTGATCCATCAAATCCCTGATGATGGATTCCACGTCCCGGCCCACGTAGCCTATTTCCGTGAACTTCGAGGCCTCCACCTTGATGAAGGGGGAATTGGTGAGTTTGGCCAGTCGCCGGGCTATTTCCGTTTTGCCCACGCCGGTGGGGCCAATCATGATGATGTTTTTCGGCGTTATCTCTTCTTGGAGATCTTCCGGAGTCACCAAACGGCGCCAACGGTTGCGCATGGCGATGGCGACGGCCCTCTTGGCCAGAGCCTGGCCGATGATGTACCGATCCAGCTCTTTGACGATGGCCTTGGGGGTGAGGGAAAGAATGGAGCCGAGTCCTTCGGCGTTGCTTTTTTCTTGGGGAACCGTATTTGTGCTAATTTTTTTGCTCATGTTGCGCCGCAGTGAACAGCGACCTCCCTTGCAGAAACGATGAAAAGAAATTTAGGCTGACCTGTCTCTTAGGAAGCCTTCTTGCAGTCGAGAACCTCCAAGGTCAGAGAGTCGTTGGTGTAAACGCAGATCTCGGAGGCGATCCTGATGGACTCTTGGGCTATTTCTGAAGCCGAGAGATGAGGCGCGTTTTTGACCAAGGCCCTGGCCGCCGCCAAGGCGTAGTTGCCTCCGCTGCCGGTCGTCAAAATGTCGTCGTCAGGCTCCAGAACGTCGCCCGACCCGGAAATGAGCAGCAGACTGTTCGCGTCGCAGGCCAGCATGACGGCTTCCAGCCGTCTCAAGCTCTTGTCCGTGCGCCAGGTTTTGGCCAGCTCCACCGCCGCTCTGGTCAGCTGGCCGCTGTACTGGTTCAAGTGCTCCTCGAACCGCTCCATGATGGCCATGGCGTCGGCCGTGGCTCCGGCGAAGCCGCAGATGACCTTGTCCTGACAGAGACGACGAATTTTTCGGGCCGTCCCTTTGATGACGGTCGAGCCGAGAGAGACCTGTCCGTCGCCGCAAACGGCGACTTGACCGGCGTGTTTGACCATTATGATGGTTGTGCCATGAAAGGTGGACATCAATGCTCCTGTGAAAAACGAACAAAAGGGCAAATAAGCCGGACTCGCGAGCTGACGTTCGCCCGGGCGGCCGCCGCCCGGGCGGCCATTTTTTTTTGATTTTGAACCTTGGCGCCTTCCAACCGACTGGCCTTAGAACCGACTGGCCTTCGAACCAACGGGTCTTCGAACCGCGCAACTTTTAACCAACTTGCCTTCGAACCTTAGGGACTTCCAAACATTCGACTTCCAGCCAAGCGACTTCAACCCGCTCGACTTCAAACCATTCGACTTCCAACCAGGCGCCTTCGAATCATTCGACTTCCAGCCAGGCGACTTCAAACCATAGCGCCTTTCAGCCATGGGCCTTCGAATCATCCGTCTTGGAACCGGCCGCCCTTCGCTGTTCCTCAGCGAGGTTCAAGTCGCTCGGCGGGGCGGCTTGAACCGATTCGTTCAGGGGGTGAGCCTGATAGGCCTTCTGCAGGGCCTCCAGATTCAGGTGGGTGTAGCGCTGGGTCGTCCCCAGATTGGCGTGACCCAACATGTCCTGAATGGATTTGAGATCCGCTCCGGCCTCCAGAAGGTGGGTGGCGAAGCTGTGCCTCAGCCCGTGAGGGCTGATATGATTGGCGGCCAAACCGGCTTTGGTGAGGCGTTTTTCCAAAATCCGTCTGGCTTCGCGGTCTTGCAGTCGGCTGCCCCTTCGACCAAGAAAAACGGCTTGGGTTTGGTCTGACGCCAAAGGCGGCGTAAAATTAGGGCGGACGTCGAGCCAGGCTTTCAGAGCCAGAACGGCCGGTTCGCCGACCGGAACCAGACGATCTTTGCCTCCCTTGCCGCGTCGAACCAAAACTCTGGTTTCCGGAAAGTCCAGATCGCCCAGATCCAGAGCGGTCAGTTCGCTGACCCTAAGTCCGGAAGAATAACCCAGCTCCAGCAAGGCTTGATCCCTAAAATCCAAAAGAGCGTTCGGCTTGGGGCCTCGCTTGCCCGCCGAGACGGCTGAGCCGGCCGGGCCGGCCGAGGCAGCCGAAACCGCCTCCGGGGCTTTTAGGGCCTTTGGGGTCTTTTGGCTCTTTGAGGCCTTTGGATCTTTTGGGGCCTTAGGGGCCTTCAGGGAGCCCTTTTTTCGGTCGCCGATTTTTTCGTCGGCAAAAAGAGCCGAAGAAGCGTTTTCGGCCAGGGGCCGGTCGGACGACCCGACAGTTTCCGACTCTTCGCAATTTGGCTCGACTTCGGCCGGAGGGCCGTCCAGCAGAAGTCCGACCTCGCCGACCGTCAAAAACCTGGGCTGGTGGCGGGGTATTTTAGGTCCGCCCACGCCCAGGACGGGGTTTCGCTCCAGAAGGCCTTCCTTCAGCTGGTAGCCGTAGAAGCTTTTCAAGGCGGCCAGGGTTCGGGCGATGGAAGCGTTGTTCCGGCTGGTCCGGAGATGAAAAATGAAGGCTCTGACTTCCTGTCGGCCCACTTGCAAAAAATCCTGGTCGCGGGTCTGGAGAAAATCTTGAAAAAGAGCGAGATCTCCGGCGTAGGCCCGCACGGTGTGAGGGGACATGTTTCTTATGTCGCCCAGCCAAGACAGAAATTTGTCGATTGCGGACCTCATTTTTCAGGGTCCTCCGATTGGCCTGACAGGTTTTTGGCGAGTTCCGCTCGGCCAGAAAAAAAGAGCGGAGAAAAAAAAAGAGCCTTGCGGCCTGACGATCTGGAATTTTCGAAATGGCCCCGTCGGCGTCTATCCGGGGACTTTGTTCAGGCCGTGGCCGGCATGATCGGCTGGCGATGGCTGTAATGGCGATCGTCCAAAATAAGCTGGCGGGCCAAGCGGCTGGCCGGGTTTATGGCCAGAGGCCCCAGAAGGTTGGCCGTCATGTCCTGCGGTCGACCGGGAGGGATGGTCACGATGGCGAACAGGCTCGTCTCGCCCTGTTCCGCCTTCAGTTCGACCGGCAAGCCTTCCGGGAGAGGGGGATTGTAGTCGGCCTTGAACAAAACCGGGTTGACCAGGACCAAGGCCATGGTCGGATCCTCCAAACTTTGCAGCCAATAAAAAGGAGCGTCGTTGGGCCTTTGAATGAGGACGTATCTGGTCAGAGCCGGAAAGCCTATGATCCCGCCCAGAACGGTGATGACCGAGTCTTCCGAGAACTCCATCTCCCCGAATCTTTTCGTGCTTATCCTCAAAACCTTGGAGAGGTCGCCGGCGTTTTTGTTAGAGCCGCTCATGATTCAAGGCCCCCCGGCTTTCTGTCGACCCACAAGCGAGCCGCCGATTCCAGATCGGAAGTGTGAGTGTCCACGGATTCGAGATTCTGTTCTTTGATGCGCAAAAAGACCTCATGACGATGGACGGACCACTCCGCCGGAGCTTCGATGCCCAACCGCACCTGGCGCCCTTTGACGTCGACCACTTGGATTTTTATGTCCTCACCTATGGTGACGACTTCACCAATTTTACGAGTTAATATAAGCAATTCTACTCAGATATCCTCCGCTGGAGAAAAGGCCTGAGGGCGCATCCGAGGACGCTGATTAAGCAATATTACACGTTAAAAAGTTTTTTAACAAGGTTTTTCGGTTTTTTGGTTTTTGGCGGTTGTCGAGCTTTTTGGAATTTATCGGAGAGGTTTAGAGCGAAGCGAAGATTTTGGGCCGAAAGTCTCTCGGCAGCCAAAAAAAGGGGGCAGCCGACGAGGCGGCGAAGAGAGGGAAGTTTTTCGCTGGAAAGAGAAAGCGCCCCGGCGGCTAAGGCGTCATGTCGAGGGGGCTGGTCGGCCTGCTTGCCGATCGCCTGGTCGGTCATCTGGTCGACGGCCATGACGGTCATCTGGTCGGCCGCCATTTTTGGGGGGAAAAAATTTCGACCTGGGCAATTGAAATTTAGGCGTCAAATGTTCTGTCGCAAAAAAAATCTTTCGGAACTTCCCACAACAAAGAAGATTCAGTCGTTCGAGGGAACTAGGTGGTTTGACTAAGGATATTTGAAACAGATTTAGTCGTTTATGGCGCTTCTGAAATAATTTTAGGCAACGGCCATACAGCGATTGGCTTCGCTCCTTAATATGCGGGATTCTCCCCTAAATTAATCTCGTGAACCGCGACTTCCAATTCCAGCGACATGTGGCCGCCGTCTCCTCCGCAAGTGTCCGGCAGACGCCTGGACGTCAGAGCCGGCGCTTCGTCTTTTCCGTTATAAAAGCGCTCCTAAATTGCGGACGAGGAATCATGACCCGCTTGTTTCTGACCTGGACTCGTCGCTTCCAGCGTCCTTTCGCGCAGCCGAAGCGAGATGAAGGAGAAAACGCAATGGCATACATAGGGCGCATCGCGGATTGGCGCTCGAGCAAAATGATCTGCGCATCGTCCAGCGCAATTGCGAGATGGACATGATTAGGAGGCGTTTTCGGACGGCTGCGAGCGGCAGAAGGCCGCCAC
>JAIRTO010000169.1 GCA_031254895.1 Deltaproteobacteria bacterium | reverse complement strand
AGTACCATCGAGAAGGTTCCTCGATTAGGGTCCCCCGAAAAATGATCCGCAGAGAAGATCCCTCGATTAGGGTTCTCCAAAAAAGGTAGCCGAGAAGCTCCCTTGATAAGGATCCGCCTAAAAAAGGGATCGACAATAATGGTCAGCCAACGATAGGTCAACCCCAGAAAGGTCAACCGCAGAAAAGTCAGGCGAGAAGGGTCAGGCGGCCAAGGCGGCTTTGAGCTTTTCCAAGACCTCCAGACCCAAGGGACTGTTTTCTTTGACCCAGGTCAAAGGAGTTTTTTTGTTGGCTCCATGGTAGTCGGAGCCGGCCGTGGCCACCAAATCGAATTGCCGGCAGAATCGACGGATCATTTCGCTAAAGCTTTGGCTCTGATCCGGGTGATAAGCTTCCAGCCCGACTAGCCCCCAATCTTTCCACTGCGGCAGAACTTTCTTTAAGTCGTCGCCGGTCAGTCCCAGACTGATCGGGTGAGCCAGCACCGGGGCGAAGCCGGCCGCCCGCAGCAGAGACAAAGCTTGATCCGGCTTGGGTCTAATTTTGTTGACGTAGGTCGGCCGGCCTTTGGCCAGATAGCGGTCGAAGGCTTCGGGCAGGCTTTGGCAATAGCCGGCCTCGACCATGGCTCTGGCGAAGTGCGGCCGGCCCATCTGACCGCCTCGGGATATTTCCAAAAGCCTCTCCCAACTGAGGCTGACCCCGGCCTCGGCCAGACGGTTCAAAAGCTTTTTGTTCCGCTCCAGCCTGAAATTCTGGACCGCGTCCAGCTCGTGCGAAAAACTGTCCTTGGCCAGAACCCCTAGCCCCAGAATATGGGTCGTGCCTATATACTCGGAGCTGAGCTCCAGTCCGCCGACGACGGGGTAATTTTGCTCCCTGGCGGCGGCGTAAAATTCCTTCAAGCCGTCTATCGTGTCGTGATCGCACAAGCCCAAAGCGGCCAGGCCGCTGTGACGGGCCAGTCTCACCAGCTCGGACGGCGTCATGGTCCCGTCCGAAGCCGTGGAATGCACATGCAGATCTATCCGTTTCACTTACAAGGCCTCCAAGTCGGCTTTATACTCGGGAGATTTGACCAGTTCCTCCGCCAAAGAGACGTTGACGGCCCCCTCCAGATATTTGGGCGAACGGAGCATCAGCCTCAAAAAAGAAACGTTGCTCTTCACGCCCGCTATCTCGAAGGCGGCCAGAGCCTCCTCCATCAGAGCAATGGCCTCTTGGCGATCCTGGCCATGGACGATCACCTGAGCCATCATGGGGTCGTAGAAGGGGGTGACGGTCGAACCTTCAGCGTAGCCGGTCTCCACTCTGACCCGTCCTTTTTGGGCCTTCGGCGGCCGAAAGACCGACAGACGCCCTGGAGACGGGAAAAATCTTAAACTGTCTTCCGCGTAGATGCGGGCCTCCAAGGCGTGGCCCCCTGGCGCGTTCGCCTGGGCTCGCTTCAGAAGGTCGCCGACGGACTCGCCTCTGGCCGCCGTCAGCTGAGCCTCGACCAGATCCAGACCGGCGATCTCTTCCGTGACGCCGTGCTCCACCTGCAGTCTGGGGTTGACCTCCAAAAAGCTGAACCCCGTTTCCGGCGAATACAAGGTTTCCACCGTCCCTAGGCTGTCGTAACCGATCCTGGCCATGACCTCGGCCGCCTTGGCGGCCATGGCCGCGACTTCGGCCGGGGCCAGGTTGGGAGCTCCGGCTTCCTCCAGAATCTTCTGCCGCCGACGCTGAACGGAACAGTCTCGCTCCCCCAGATGGACGCAGGTCCCCAAGCGATCGGCGACTATCTGAAACTCGACGTGCCTCGGGTTGGTCAGAAGCCTCTCGGCGTAAAGGGAGGCGCTGCCGAAACTGCGCTGGGCCAGATTTTGGGCCGTCTCCAGGGCTTTTTCCAGCTTCTCCCGGCTCTCCGCCGGGGTCATGCCGATGCCCCCGCCGCCGCCGGCCGGCTTAATGAGAAGGGGAAAGCCAATTTGCGCGGCCGTCTCGGCCATCTCCGAAATGGTTCCGCTGAGCTCGCCCGTGGAAGGGGCGACGGGAAGACCGAGCTTAACCATCTCGTCTCGGGCGGAGACCTTGTGGCCCATGATCTCCAAAAATTTTGGGCTCGGCCCGATGAAGATCAGATGGTTGTCCGCCGCCTTTCTCGCGAAAGCGGCGTTTTCCGCCAAAAAGCCCCAGCCGGGGTGAAGAGCCTCCGCCTTGGCGGCCAAAGCCGCCTGGATGACCGCCTCTTGGTTCAAATAGCTGTCTTTGGGCGGAGGCGGTCCGATGACCGCGAATTCGTCGGCTTTCTTGACGTAGGGCAGATCCTGGTCAGCTTCCGAGCATAGAACGATCGATTTACAGCCCATTTCCCTGATGGTCCTGACCAGCCGGGCGGCGGCGGCCCCCCGGTTGCAGATGGCCACTTTGAACACGTGCGCCTCCAAAAAAAAGAATATTTATTGGCCAACTTGCGCAGGGGCCCGGGCATCGGGCTGGCCGGCGCGGCCAAAGATGAAAATGAAACGACCGACGGCGGTGGATTGTTAGCCGAACTACTCGGTTAGAGAGGGAGAGGCAAAACCCGGCCGCCTTTCGCATTTTCCCTTATCCGGGGCCGAAAGACAACCTCAAGAACGGAAAAGCGAAAACCCCAACGAAAACCCCCCTGGTTTCCAAAAAGGCGAAAAATGCCTTTCGCGCCCTTTCGGTCATATTGCGCCGTCTCCGCCATATCACTCCCTCTCCGTCATATGCCATAGTCTCCTGACGACAAGAAATGCTGAAGACAAAGCTAGCCGACGACAAGGCGTTCTGACGACATGCTCCGCTGACGACAAGGTGTTCTGACGACATTCTCCGCTGACGACAAAGCTAGCCAACGACAAGGCTTTCGGACGGCATGCTCCGCTGACGACGAAGCTGGCCGGCAACACATAACTTGCAGAAAAATGGGCGGGAAGATCGTCGGATCTTCCCGCCCATGGTTGTCGTCTACGCTCCTTTGGCTAGCCTTAGAGACTAGGCCGCCGAAGCTTGTTGAAAAAGTTCTTTTAGAACTCGAAGCCCAGGCCCAAGGAACCGTTGTGGTTCTTGTAGCCGTCGCCGGCGTCCAGGTCGTAGTTGGCGAAAATATCCACTACGCCGCCGGTGTTGATTTTGATGCCGGCGCCAGCCTGGAAGGTGTTGGTGCGGGCTTTGATCCCGGCGATCCTCTTGGAGTTGTTGGCCCCCACGAAAGCGGGATCGATGAGATGGTCAGGTTTGCTGGCCGTGTAGGTCCAGCCTAAGCGCAGTTCAGGAGTGAAGGAGCCGATTCCGGACTGGAAGGTGCTGTTGATCTTCATCTGAACCGGCACGTCGACCTGATGATCGCTGACTTTGTTGAAATGGTGGGCCACGAAAGTTCCGGCGTTCCCGGTCACCGACTCGATCCAGGCGTCTTGCTTTATCGTGGAGTATCTGACGCCGACGCTGGGAATGAACTGGACGCCGCCGTTCTGGATGATGGCTCCGCCTCTCACGCCGAACTGCCAAGAATCGATGTCGAAGGAGCCGGTGGCTTGTCCGCCTAAGACCAGATTGGTGGTCACGTCGTTATTGGCCCGAGCGTACCCGACGCTGGCGTCGACGAAGACCGAGTTGTCGATGGTGTAGCTGCCGTAGACTCCAACGCCGATGGTGTCGATGTCGGCGGAGGTGAGGCCGTTTTTGTCGTCCATGTCGCCTTTGGAGAAAGCTCCGCTGACGCCGACGAGAAGACCGGGCACGGAGTAAACCTTACGGTCGTAGCCCAAGGAGACGCCGCCCGCCGAGTAGTCGTAGCCGGTGATGGCCCCGTTGTTGTCCTCGTCGGCCCAAACGCCGAAGCCGCCAACCCAGAACCGGTTGATTTCGTCGCCGCTGCTGCCGGCGGCGGGAGGAGTGAGCATCTCCATCTCGACTTCGCGGATGCGATCCAGACGACCGTAGACCACGTTCTGAGACTTCATGATCGTGGTGCTGACGGCCGGAGCGATGTTGGCCGCATACTCGCCGGTCAGCTGACTCAAAGCCAGAACCTGAGAGTGGCTGTTGGAAAGCGCGGCGATGGCGTTAACTTCATCCATAAGAGAGGTGACCAAAACCGGGTGGTTTTGGCTGTAGTCGATCTCGTC
>JAIRTO010000008.1 GCA_031254895.1 Deltaproteobacteria bacterium | reverse complement strand
GGTAGCCCGCTTGATCCCAGCCGAGGACGTATTCGATCAGCTTGACGGAATCGGCCGGAGTCTTCATCAGATAGGTCGACAGTTCGTTGCTCTTGGACGTCGTGAACAAGTTGTTCTCGCCGAGCTTCACCGGTCGGCTCAGGTTTGGGGTCACGCCGTCTTGATGGAAATAGACCCGGCGGCGGTTGGAGCTGAGATCCTTGTAAGCTCTCGGAGTCACGACGTCGTTTTTGTTGGCGATGCTCGACAGATTTCGGCTCAGGTTCCAGATGGTTCTGACGTCCTGAAGGGAGATGAAGGAGCCCTGGTTTCTGTTGAAGTTGTTGCGGCCGGTTTGATCCGGAAACACCCTGACCACGGTCTTCAAGTCGGCGGCGTCTCTGACTTTGCCGCAAGCCACGGTCTCCTGGGAGTTCCGCAAGCGGTTGCAGTCGACGAATTCCACGATCCAGTCGCCTTTGGCGTCGTCGCCTCTGCGCCCTCCCGTCTCGTCGGCGAAACCGCAGTTCAGATCCAGTCGTCCGTTGCGGTTGGTGTCTTCCCGCATGTTGCCCCATAGATCGACGAAGAGAGCGTAGGCGCCGCCGATCCAGTTGATTTCCTGCGCGCTGTTGTTGTTCGGGGTATGAACCGTCTGGAAGTAGGTCCGGACCGTCACGCCGCCGCCTAGAACCGAATTGACCGCCGACGAGGTGGCCGTGCCGACCTTCACCGTGCTCATGATCCTTTCGAAGGCTTCGGAGAGCTTGTCCTTAAGCTCGGAGAGGTTGCTGGCGTAGTAATAGTTGTCCGGTATCCCGTCGCCGTTTGGGGCCGGGAGGATGTCGTACTCGTTCTTTTCCGGGATGCCGTTGTTGTTCTGATCGACGAATCCGCCGTATTTGGCGGTCAGCCATAGGGGATCAGGCAAATAGTTTGGCGGGGAAATGACGTAATCCGTCGGGAACCTGAAAAGTCTGGTCGAAGTCAACGGCAGTCTGGCGCTGCCGCAGTCGGGGGTGACCGACTTGCGGGTCGTGGCGTTGGTGTCGGACGTGAATCCGGGCATTACGGCTCGGCCCGGGTTGTTGCGCTTGAACAAAAGGGGTTCGTCTTCGGCGGCCCTGAAGTTCATCGGCTCCCGGATTCTGGCCTGGTTGGCTCTGAAGCAGGTCGGCGGAGTGTTGAACGGGTGAGCGATGGTCATCAGCTGAAATTGCTCCACGGTGGTGTAGGAGACGCTGTTGCCCTGATTCTGGTATTCCTGGGGATCCCCGCCCATGTAATTGTGTTCGTTTTGTATCTCTATGTAGGTGCCCTCGGCGTTGCCCAGCGTTCGACCCTTGTTCTCAATCGGCGTTTGGGCGTAGTTGAGTCCTCCGTGCATGTAATAGCCGATGTTTATGGGCAGACTCCGGTTGGATTTGTCGATGATCTCGTTCAAGGAGTAGACGAATATGGCCACGCCGACGGCTTTGTCGATGTCTTCGGGCCGGTTGACTTTTTTGTAGATGTGACCAGGTTCGCCGATGTAGCCGTAGACGTCCATGACTTCTTCGTAGCCTATCTCGGCGAAGGGCCGGTCGATGAACATGGATTTGGCTTCGACGGATCTGTCGGGGCCGTCGATAAGATCGATCTTGTTCGCGTCGGTCACGGACATGTCGTCGTTGAAGCCTTTGGCGGATCCGGTTTTGTTGTCATGGGGAATCATGCCGCCAGGCAGTATTCTGACCTTGTCTCGCCTGTCGTTGCAGCCGGTCACGTTCAGCTTCTTGCCGGAGCCGCACATGTCGGGATACCTGGCCCGGGCATACGCCTGGATGAGGGAGGGATCCGGATACCAGTAGATGTCCAGCTCGGAAACGGGCCGAAGGATGGTGGCGGGCAACTGGCTCCAGCGCTTGGGCATGTAAGCCAATTTGGCGTAGTTTTTCGGTCTTTCTATGGAAAAGATGTAGTTGGGCCGGCCGGCGTGGTCCCAATTTTTATAGACCCATTCCCGGTAGCGCTTGAAAGGCGCCGCCGCGTAGCGGCCGTCGTCGAAGTCCAGAATGATTTTTTTGGCGATTTCCCTCTCGGAGGCTCCTCCGCAGCCGGCGACCTTGTCTCGGTTGGCCGTGGTGCAGGAAGCGCTGGAAGTGACGGGGTAGTTGAAAGTGTTGACGTATTTCTTTTGGGAAAAAAACACCCAAGTGGCTTCTCTTTCCTCGCTGTAGTTAGGATGGTTGGAGTGGTTTTCGTGGGACTGGTAACGGAAGCTCTCCTTCAGAGCGTAGGGTCTGTCGCCGTCGCATTCGCCCACGTTGCATTCGCGGATCAGGTCGAAGTAATAGCGGACGGGGGCGTCGAGCTGATAGTCCTCGCCTTCGCCCTCCAGTCGTCCGTTGAAGCCCGCGAATATGGCGCCGCTGTAGACGCGGCCCTGATCGTCGGCCCGCCATTGGATGACGCTGGTGGTCATCGGTCCCAGAAATTGGATGCCCTGCGGCTTGGTGGTGTCGTTTTGGCAGAATCTGGAGTCATATTTGTTTTGTCCGCAGGGGTATTTTACGCTCATGGCCACGGGGGTTATGGAAATGACCTTGCCTTTGGATTCCAGATTTATTTTCGGAAAAATGGTGGGCAGGGCCACGACGAAAGTCTGAACTCTGTTGCCCGAGCCGTCGAAATCGTGGGTGTTGCCGTAATAAGCCGCCGCCGCCACGGCGTAAGTTCCGTATGTTTGCGGGGCTGAGGGACACATGCCTCGAACGTCGGCCAGGTTGTTCAAGACTCTGGGCATGCACAGGTTGGTGTCCGAGGAGGCCACCGGCTGTCTCGAGGCTCCGCCTACGGTCTCGGCTCCGAGACCGCCGGAATTGACGTTGGCTATGTAGTAGAAATTGCCTTTGTAGCCTTCCAGAGCGGTGATCGTGCCGAGAATCTGCTGCATGTCGAATTTTCTGGAAAGGTTGGCGGAGTTGGTGAAGCGGTCTGGCGAAGCGAA
>JAIRTO010000365.1 GCA_031254895.1 Deltaproteobacteria bacterium | reverse complement strand
CGGCGTTTTGGTACACGCAAAGCCAGTCAAACGAGCCGACGGGCGGCCAGCTGAGCAGTTGGCAGAACAGTCGGAAAATCCGTCGGTTGAAGGGCCAGCCGAGCAGTCGGCAGAGCAGTCAGAAAAGCCGCCGGTTGAAGGGCCAGCCGAGCTGTCGATGGAACAGTCAGGAAAAAAGCCAGTCGGGCGGCCGCGAAAGCAGACGATAGGGCAGAAGGAAAAACAGCCTATTGGACGGCCGCGTAAGCAGACGATAGGGCAGCCGGAAAAGCGGCCTATTGGACGGCCGAGGAAGCGGCTGGTGGGGCAGCCGGCGGAGATGACGCCGATTCTGATTCAGGGTTCGCCTAATCAATTCAGCGAGACTTTCGAGCTCCTTTAGAGAAGACAGGGGCGCGAAAAGCCGCAACTCATTGAGGTTGTACAATTCATATGGTCAAAGAAAAATCGACCGCGCCGTCCGCTGAGAAAAAGCGGCGGCGCCTTTCATCAACCGCCAATCGGCCGGGTTCCGGGTCAGCCGAACCCGGCCGACAGACGAACGGCGGCAAAAACGACGGCTCTTCATTGATCCGAAAACCGGACGATCATAAAACGGTCAATCAAGAGCTCTGTCTAAAAATCTTCGAACTCGAGCGAAAAATGCTCCTGGCGTGTTTGGGCCATCCGGTCACCTTCGGGCTTTTTTGGAGCTTTCTGTCCGAAGAGTTCTTTTTCGGCTTGAAAAGACGCTCGGCGGAAGAGGAAGATTTTCGCGAAGTCCTCGTCTGCTCCACAGTCGGTCTTGATGAGCCGTACAATTGGCCTAAATCGAATCTCCCGATTCAGGCTCATCTCGGACCTCAAATAAAACCGATGCAGGACGATCGGGTCAAGATCGTCTCTTCCTGGCTGGAGTCAGGCCAACTCGAAGGGGTCGGCCGACCTTTGGTCGTCGTCAAAACGTGTCTGGACAAGTTCCTTAACCCTTTTCCGGAAGATTCGCCTAAAGAGGACGGAAATTTGGCCGTTTCGCCGATTCGGATGGACGTGATTCCTTACGAGTTCTACGCCGAACGCCATTCTCGTCATCTGGACGGCATAACCTTGCTGTTGAAGGTCAGGGAGCTCTTTCGCCCTTTCGTCTTGACGGCCATAGCGGCGCTCCAGAATCTTGTGCGGGTCATTATGCTGCGCTGGGAGCAAGGGAACGTCGTGAAGAGTCCCGATTCGGAGCTGAATGGGGCCGGCGGGCTTGAGGAAGAAAGCGCTCTTCCGGCCCTCCCGGAAGACCAAGGAGCCTCCGAGGGCTTTTTGCCGATGACCTGCCCGATGCGGAAGCAGTTCGCCATCTTCGATTGGACGATAGAGATCTTTAAAAAGATAGTCGGGCTCCTCGAAGAGAGTCTGCGGGTTCAGGAACGACTGACTGAGAACAATATGGGCCTCATTGGCGATTTGGCCCGTCGTTTTCACCAGACGGGCAACATGACTCTGGAGGACTTGAAGCAAGAGGGAGCGATCGGCTTTTTGAAGGCGGTCCAGACGTACGATCACACCTTGGGCTGCGTTTTTTCCAGCTACGCCGCTCAAAACATCAAGATCAGCATAATGGAGGCGCTGGCCAAAAACTCCGGCCACTTTTCCGCGAGTTTCGAAACCTACAAAAAAGTGAGGCGGCTAGTCGGGCAGGAAGAAAACCCGCCGGAAAGCGAAGACGTCGCTTCGGCGGAGAAGGCGGACAAGCCGGACAAGCCGGAGAAGACGGACAAGACGGACAAGGAGGCGGAAGTTGCTCGGAAAGGCCCGGTCAAGACCTCGCCAAATCCCGTCCAGTGGGACAGGTTTGTTCGACTGACCAGAAACCCTGAACCCGTCACTGACGCCACCATGGAACATAGACTCGATGGCGTCAGATATGCTGTCGACCCCCTGCAGCTGATTTTGGAGGCCGAAGAAAAAAAGCTGTTCCAGGCAAAGGTAAACGATATCCCTCCGGATCTTCGCCTGCGCATAAAAGAATTATGCGCCGAAGACGACGATGGCGTAGAGTTCGAAAAGGTCGGAGAGGCTCCGGAGGGGGTTGGCGGAGTTGGCGGGAAGAGACGCCCTCTGAACGACTTGGTCCCGCCCGAGACGCCCGCCTTGCGCAGGAGGAGAAAGGTGGAGAAAAGGCGCTCTCTAATACAAGAAGCCAGAAAACGTCTGAATATTGGCGGCGAAAAAGGTTCCGCCAAACTGAAGAAAAAGCCGGCTTCGCGTTTGAGCCGCCTCAAAGGAGGTTGATTCGTCTTTCCGCTCGGGAAGGCGCGCGCGAGAAAGCGAACGAGAAAAAGGCCCTAAATGGCTCAAAAAAAGCTGAAAAAAATACAAAAAACGAGCGAAAGTCGGCCAGAAAGGAGAAACAACAAAACCGAAAATAAGGGAGGCAAAACTCAAAAACAAAAAAAAGCGGTAACACGAAAAACGAACGACTGAAAGCCGAAAGGCGAAAACCAAAAGAGCCAAAAGCGTCAAAAGCGTCAAAGACGTCAAACACGCCAATAGCGCGAAAAGCGGCAAAACGACAAAAGCGTCAAAAACGCCAAAACGCCAAAACGCGAAAAGCATCAAAAGCGTCAAAAGCGTCAAAAAACGTCAATAACGTCAAAAGCGTCAAAAAACGCGAAAAGCGGCAAAAGCGCCAAAAGCCTCAAAAACGCCAAAAGCCTCAAAAGCGGCAAAAGCGGTAAAAACGCGAAAACAAAAAATGAAAAAAAAGAGAGGCTTTGAGTTAGTCTCAAAGCCTCTCTAGTCGAATGTTTGGCGGTCTTGACGTCGTTCGCGAGGAGGACGAACTATTTCAGTCCTCTTTTGTAGTTGAAGGCCAGGCCCGGACTGCCTCGGCCTTGATCTATGGCTTTGCGGAGCCTTCTGGCCGCTTCGAGGGGGTTGGGCTCGCGGCGCAGATCGACGATGAAGCCGACGAAGCCTTTGGGTTTGGAGGCTCTCAACAATGAGCCCATGAAGACCCGGTGTTCGGACTGAAGGATGAAGGCTTCGCCGTCTTCGGCGGTCCAGTATTTCTCGCCCCGTTGGCTGATGATGGGGCCTCTTTTCAAGCTGGGGGGACGGTATCTGGCCGTGAAGAGGGCCGGCCGGCCGTAGAGGTACATGAGGACGCCGCCCGAAAAAGATGACTGAGCCAGCTTTTGGTAAGTGTCCTGATCGCACTCCAGACTTAAAGTCACGCCGGCCAGTCCCAGATCGTGTAGCGATTCGCCGGCGAGGTGATTCAAAACGCCCAAGCGGTGATCGCCCCAAAGCTTCAGAGAAGAGTTCAGTCTGGAGAGGAGGGCTATTTGGCCGATATTGGAGACCATGAAGTCCCGGTGGCCCATTTCCAAGAGCTTGCCGGCCTCTTTTCTGATTTTCTCCTGACTGCGTCCCAAGAGGAGAGGGGGCAGGCTCCAGACGAAATCGCTGAAAGAAGAGAGCATCTTGCGCTGACGGTGCAGCTCTTTGGCGTTTTCGGTCGTCAGCGGCAGGATTATTTTTCGGGGCCTGAATTTGAGCATGTCCTGCAAATTGTTGGGACCGTCCAGCCACAGCCACAAAGGATGGTTCTTCGCGGCGGCTGGGGCGGCCGAGCCTCTGGGCCCGAAGACCTTGGCCGGGACGTTTCGGAAATCGGGCTTGAAGTCCTTGGCGGCGGCCTTTAGCCTTTTGACTTCCATGGAGGCCAGAAGCTCCTTTTCCAGAGAGCCGGAGCCAATTTTGTACAGCTGACCGCTCAAGGGCGGTCCGTCCTCGCCGCCCAGAGCCAGAGTGACCACGGCGCCCGCCTCGGCCGCCTCCACGGTCGCGCCGTCGAGCCACATTTGTCTGATTTTGTAGGCTTGGCCTTCCTCGCCCGGACCGGCGGCCAGGCGAACCCGATCCAGAAGCCGCATGGGCGCGGCCAAGGTCAGACTGACCAGTCCCGCTCCGGCCGGAGAGGCCTGGCCCAGCTTCAAGCCGGAGGCGTTGTGCCCGTCCCACAATGCCGGGGCCATGGGCGTGCCGGCCATGTAGCCCGGCCCGTTTGTCCGGCCGGGGATGGCCTGGAGCTCTTCGACCATTTGTCGGCAGACTTCGTCGAAATGCTCCTCGTCGGCGTCCAGGGCCAGACGGTAAGCCCTGACGACGGCCCCGACGTAGTCGGGGCCTTTCATGCGCCCTTCAATTTTCAGGGAGGTTATGGGCAGCTTCTTTAGCTGGGGGATGAAGGGCAAACCCATGAAGTCCGAAGGCGAGAAGAAGGTTTTTTGGCGGCCGGCGTTTTGGTACATGCGACGACAGGGCTGGGTGCAGCCCCCGCGCAGGGCGGAGCGTCCGCCCAGGAAGCTGGACATCAGGCATAAGCCGGAGAAGGAAAAGCACAGGGCTCCGTGGATGAAGATTTCCACGTCCAGAGGGCTCTTTTGACTGAGATGAGCGATCTCCGGCAGAGTCAGCTCCCTGGAGAGGACGGCTCGGGAAAATTCCAAGGAATCCAGGACGGCCAGACCATCCAGATTGTGGACGGCGGTCAGGGTCGAAGCGTGTCTGGGGATGGAAGGGCAGTGTTGACGAGCCAGGGCCGCCAGGCCCAGATCCTGAATGATGAAGCCGTCCGGCTCCATGTCGGCGGCGGCGCACAACATTTTGAAGGCCTCGGCCAATTCGCCGTCTTTGATTTGAGAATTGAAGGCCAGATAGACCCGGACGCCGAGCCGGCGAGACTCGTCTATCACTCCCTTTAGTTCAGGCAGAGTGAAGTTCTCCGCGTAAGTTCTGGCCGAAAAGCGCTCCAGACCCACGTAGACGGCGTCGGCCCCGGCTTTGACGGCCGCCGCCCAGGAGGCGGGGCCTCCGGCCGGCGCCAGAATTTCAGGCAGAGGGTTTGTCCCGTTAGAGCCCCGGCGGGCATTGCTCATAAAAATAATCCTGGAAAGACCGGGCGGCCGCGCCGCCCGGGAAATAAGCCGCCCTATGAAGG
>JAIRTO010000362.1 GCA_031254895.1 Deltaproteobacteria bacterium | reverse complement strand
CGGGGCCGAGACAGAAAGTAATTCTTATCCGTGCTTTTCAAAAGTTCGTAAATGTATCTGGTTTTGTCGGCGTACAATATATTTTGGTCGATTATTTCCTCGAAAGACTGATCGCCGAGCGGCAAGTCCTTTATAACTGCCATTGATCCTCCTTTCAGGTCGCTAGACAAGCGGAAAGGCGTGAAACGAAACGCCATTTTGGCTTTACTATGACATATTCGTTCTAGTTAGGCAATCCCTTTGATTTTCCGCGCCAACATGGCCGACATGGCCGACATGGAAGACTTGTCCGACTTGGGGACGGGAGAATTGCCGGACTCGAAAGAGTTCGGCTTTGAAATTGTCGGAGGGAAGATGGCCGCCAAAATGGCTTGAAGAAGTTTTTGAAGATAAGAGGTCATTTTGCGAACGTTCGCCAAACCAAACCTCATTTAGTCGGGATAGGGCGGCGCTAGGTTGAGAACTTGCTTGTTACGGCGGCATTATCCCTTTTTCTTGCTTCGCAAGAGATCGTGCATATATCCGGTCTATTGCGGAAGAAGCGCGAAGCAGCAAAGTTTTTCCGAAACGACGAGGCCGGGAGAGCCGGGCAAAATTCGCCGCAGTCGGCGGACATCAAACCCTGGCCGAACGAAAACTTCCGGTCAAAGGCCAGTCTGAACTTTAAACGCCTAAAATCAGGCTTTGACGACGCTGGGAGAAACAGGAAAGGCGCCTCTAGTGTCGACGACCAGATTGGCGTGTTTCTGGATGAAAGGCTTGTCGAAAGCCTTGTGATCGGTCAAAAGAACGGCCGCGTCGTAGGAGCCTAGCGACTCGGGCGTCAAAGGGACGCTTTTCAGGCCATAATCGCCCCGGCGCGTTCTGGGCATCACCGGGACGTGGGGATCGTTGTAGTCGACTTTCGCCCCGGCGTCAGTCAATAGCCGCAGAACCTCCAGAGAAGGACTTTCGCGCATGTCTTCCACATTTTTTTTGTAAGCCATGCCCAAGAGAAGTATTTTTGAGCCCTTCAACGGTTTTGAGCGCTCGTTTAGGGCGGCGGCGATTTTGTCCACTACGTACTGAGGCATCCCGGCGTTGATTTCGCCGGCCAGCTCGATGAAGCGGGTATGAACGCCGTAGCCTCTGGCCTTCCAAGTCAGATAGAACGGATCTATGGGAATGCAGTGGCCCCCGATTCCCGGTCCGGGGTAAAAAGGCGTGAAGCCGAAGGGCTTGGTGGCGGCGGCGTTTATTATTTCATGGATGTCCAGCCCCATCTTGGAGGCGACGACCTTCAGCTCGTTCACCAGACCGATGTTGACGGCTCGATAGATGTTCTCCAAAAGCTTCGTCAGCTCCGCCGCTCTGGTGGAGCTGACCGGCACCATTTTAGAGACCACTTGACTGTACAAGGCCAACCCGACCCTAGTCGACGATTCAGTGGAGCCGCCAAGAACTTTCGGGATCGTCTGCGTCTGAAAATCAGGGTTGGCCGGATCTTCCCGCTCAGGGGAGTAAACCAGAAAAAAATCGGCTCCGATGGTCAGCCCCAAAGCTTCGATGGGCGGGCGCAGGATCTCTTCCGTGGTTCCCGGGTAAGTGGTGCTTTCCAGAGACAGGAGCTGTCCCGCTCTAAAATGAGGCAGAAGGGCCTGAAGAGTGCCTTCGACGAAGCTCAAATCCGGCTCCCGTTCGGGCGTCAGCGGAGTGGGGACGCAAATGACGATGGCGTCGGCCTGCGAGGCCAGCTGAAAGTCGGTGGAAGCGGAAAAGAGGTTGGCCGAATTTTTCAGTCTGTCGCCCGAAATGTGGCCTATGTAGCTCTGCCTTCGACCGATTTTCTTCACCTTGTCCTCGTCGACGTCGAGCCCGAGAACTTGAAAACCGACCTCGGCGAAAGAAAGAGCCAAAGGCAGGCCGACGTAGCCAAGCCCGACCACGGCCACCACCGCTTTGCGATTGGCGACTTTTTTCAGAAATTCTTCTTCATGGCTGATCATTTGTTCTCCGTTGTTCTTCGCTGTTCTCCGGCGTTTTCCGCCAGGCCGCTTCAGATCGAGACGACCTTCATTTTCAGGTCGAAAGCCGCCGCAATCGAAAAAAGAAAAAGACCCGCGAGCGACTGAGGGTTTGACAGGTCGTTCCAGGCCGCTTTGGAGCCAAAAAGGCGCCATAACGGAGCCAGAAACGGCGCCGCAAAAGGCTCCCTAACGGCTATCGAGCGGTTTTGATGAATTGAGGGCCAATTCTATTTTAGCCCAAAAACGACGATTCGCCAAAAAAGTTGATTTGGCGGAGGGAAAAAACAAGGTTGGCGATCGAATCGGCTATTTAGGGTCGGATATTTCGGGACGGCTTTTGGCCCGAAGCGCGCAATTTTGGAAAATTTTAGGCCTTTTTTGGCGGCCATACGCCGCCTTCGTCGCTTCTGGAAGGCCATGTCTCCCGTCAGGCCAAAACAACGGCTCATGAGCGTTCGGCCAACAACGCGAACGACGGCGGGAGGCCAAAACGGCCAAAAAGCTGAACCAAAAACTGGCCAAAAAAACTGGCCCTTAGGCGAGACGAGCGACGATCCGACGGCCAAAAAAACTTAAATGAGCCAAAAAAAAACTGATATAGGGCGCTTGTGAAATTGCGCCCTTATGACCCGTTCGCCAAAAAAGTCCGGCGAGGCGGTTCGTTGCGGTTCGCCGCAGTTCGCCTAGCCTAGCCTAGCCGTTCCAGGGCCTCCAAAAGCGCGTCGACGACGAGCTTTTGGTCTTCTTCCGACAGCCAAGGGTGCATCGGCAGGCTCAAAACTTCGGCTGAGGCCTGTTCGGCGGCGGGCAATTGACCGGGACAGCCTCCCAAGCTCGCGAAAACCGGCTGGAGATGCAGGCATTTCGGATAATAAATCATGGTCGGGACGCCGGAAGCCTTCATGCTCTCGACGATTTGCTGGCGACTGGCGGCGGGAACTCTGACGGTGTATTGCGCCCAAGCCGACATGCGGCCGCCGGGAATGGCCGGAACAGAGGGCACGCTCCCGAGGAGGGCCGACTCGTAACGGGCGGCGATCTCCTGACGCTGGCTCAGCTCCTCCGGGAAAACCGCCAATTTGGCCAATAAAATGGCCGCCTGAATCGTGTCCAAACGGGAATTCTGTCCCAGGCGGATGTGCTCGTAACGCCGATCGCCCGTGCCATGAACCCTAGCGCTCCGGATGACGTCGGCCAGCTCCGAATCGTCGGTGAAAACGGCTCCCCCATCTCCGTAACAGCCCAGCGGCTTGGACGGAAAGAAGCTGGTCGCCGCCGCCTGCCCCAGACTGCCGGCTCTTTTGCCGCCGTAGACCCCGCCGAACCCCTGAGCGGCATCCTCCAAAATCACCAAATTGTAGCGGTCGGCTATCCTGGCCACCGCTTCGTAATCGTAAGGAAGTCCGAAGAGATCCACCGGCACGACGGCTCGCGGACGAAGCTTTCCTTCCTTCCGAACCGCCAAGATTTTCTCTTCCAAACTGGCCGGGTCTATGTTGTAAGTCACAGGATTAATGTCCACGAACACGGGAACGGCTCGCCTCAAGGCGACCACTTCGGCGGTGGAAAAGAAGGTGAAGGCGGGACAGAAGACCGCTTCCCCCGGCCCCACGTCCCAAGCGAGCAGAGGCAAGGTCAAGGCGTCGGTGCCGTTGGCGCAGGCGACGCATTCCCTAACGCCCACGTACTCGGCCAGAGCGGCTTCCAGTTTCGCCACTTCCGGACCAAGTATGTAATGAGCGGAACCGGCGACTTGCAGAATGGCCTTGTCGATTTCAGGTTTCAAAAGTTCGTATTGTTTTTTCAGATCGATGAAGGGAAGCATTGAACCCACCAAAGCGCGAAAAAAATGTCAAAGCTCCGCTGCGGGAGCTTCGTTTCGAAAAAACGAAAAAACGGTCTGACGCCTGTAAGGACGGCCCTATTTCCACCATTTTCTTGGAAACGCGTCGGCGGGCGTTCAAAGATTCGGAACCGACCCGTAGAGAGGGAGCAAGAGAGAGGGGGCTCACGAGAGAGGGATCAGACCCCCAGGTCCGATCTCGTACTCCTGTCCGCAGACCAAACATTTCAAGCCAGGCTCGGCCAATTGCCGGCCGCATTTGCAAATCCAGCCCCGCTGGCGAGCGGGAACGCCCATCATCAAAGCGTAATCAGGCACATGGCCGGCGACGACGGCTCCGGCGGCGATGAAGCAATAACGCCCCAAAATGTTGCCGCAAACGATGGTGGCGTTGGCCCCCACCGTCGCGCCCCGCTTCAGGAGAGTCGGCCTTAGCTCCGACATGCGGCTGATGAAGGCTCTGGGGTTATGGACATTGGTGAAAACCATGCTTGGCCCGCAAAAAACGTCTTCCTCCAGAGTCACCCCTTCGTAGACGGAGACGTTGTTCTGGATTTTGCAGCCGCGGCCGATCTTGACTCGAGGGCCTATGACCACGTTCTGGCCGACGTTGACGTCGGAGCCGACGACCGAGCCGGAAAGAACATGAGCGAAATGCCAAATCTTCGTCCCTTCGCCGATCTGAACGTCGGAGTCGATGACGGCGGTAGGATGCACGAAAAAAGTTTGAGGCTTCGCCGAGACTATAGTCTCTGTTTCTGCAGACGAGGCTCCGGAATCGGCTTTCTTTTGAGCGGCTTTCTTTTGGGCGTCTTTCTGTTCGGCTTCATTTTTTTCCGAAACGGCTTCTCCCGCCAGGGCGGAAGGCCAGGAGGCCTTCTTGGGCCCGGCGGCCAAATCGATCATGAAATTTCGATCCATGGTCGGCTCGGAAACGGTCGACTCGGGCCGGGAGGCGGTCTTCGGCGTAAAGCTTTCCAAGGGCAACAAAGGCTGAAATTCGCCTGTCCGCAAAGATTCGTCCAAAGCCAAAAGCGTCCTCATGACTTCCAGAGCTTCGCGCCCGTCGCTGTCGGCCGGAGCCTGACGAGTCTTCACGCAATTTAAAAAAGCCTGACATTGCTCCAAAAGAGGCTGACGACTCGTCAGAGCGATTTTTTCCGGCTTGTCGTCCTTTACGGCGACGGGGCCCCCGGCCGTCACGTCTATTCGCCCGTCATAGACGGTCAGCTTATCGCCCCAAGGGGCGACGTCGTCGAAAAGCGCGGTTCTTTCGCTGCCTATGACGGCCAGACGCTGCTCCTTAAACGGATTGAGCCAACTGACCGACAGATGAGCGGAAGCCGGGCCGAAATCCAAAAAGCCTTCGACGAAATCATGAACGTTCGGCGTCACGAACCCGGCGCCGGAACAGTGAACTCGGGAAGGGCTCCGGCCCGTCAAGCTCAAAATCATGGCCACATCGTGCGGGGCGAAGGACCATAGAACGTTTTCGTCCTTGCGGATCTTGCCGAAATTGAGGCGTCTGGACCAGATCCGCCGGATCTGGCCTAAATGGCCTTGATTGACCAACCTTTTGAGCTCGACGAAAGCCGGATGACGATTGAGCAAATGGTCGACCATCAAAATGCGCTTGTTCCGTTCGGCGGCTTCGACTATGGCCAGCCCGTCGGCCAGGCTCAAAGCCAAAGGCTTCTCGACCAGAACGTCCCGGCCGGCCTCCAAAGCCTGGATGGCCAAATCGGCGTGAGCCGGGGCGGGAGAGGCTATGATCGCAGCCGATATCTCGGGATCCTCCAAAGCCTTGTCTAGACTGTCGACCGCAATGACCCCGGGGTAAGAGGCGGAAATCTCGGCCCGAACCGCCGGATTGGAATCGCAGACGATTTTCAAGGCTCCTAAGGCATGGAAATCTCGAACAAGATTCCGCCCCCAGTAACCGGCCCCGACGGCCGCCACCTTTGGAGGATTGTTGGTTGTGGTCATGTTGTCGCCTTACGCAAAATTTGGCTTATGACGCCATAAAAAAGCGTCAAGTTTTTTCCAACCCTTAAAATAATCTTCGCTGGAACAAGAAGCGCTCGAAAGCCGCGGCCTTTGACGGGACAGAATGGTTGACGTCGAACAGTTCAAACGGGAAAAAAAGGCTCTTCAAACTTAGCCTAAGGTTGGAAGCGCGCCTAAGCGAAAAAACGCTCGCGCCGCTTCCTTTTTTGTTTTCGCTTTTTTGACTTGAACGCGAAGGGGAATCTAAAAGCGTCTCACGCGCCCATGGCCGCTTCCGCCGAAGTCAGATCCGGAAAAAAACGCAGTCGGGAATCTAAAGACCAAATCCGAATCGCTCGCCAAAAATCAGGCTGTTTGTTCTCGTCCAAGACCACGGCCAGATTGTCGCTGTCCAAAAAAGCCAAGTTGCGAAGGGCCCGCATTTCGTCGCCGGTTAGGCCAGTGACGTCGCTTAGATCCATTATCAAGCGGCCTCGGGTCTTTTCCAAAAAATCCTCATAGCTCCGGCCTTCTTCCGCCAACTGTCCATTGCGCAAAGAGGCTATTTTCACCGTCCCGGCGGATTCCGACGACGTTTCGGCCGGAGCCGGCAGCGCGGCCTGGTCAAGGCTGTCGTGGCCGGAGAGAACCGGCTCTATGCTGACTCCGTCCGTCCAGCCAGCCGAGGAATCTTCCGACAGCCGCGAAGTCGCCTGACCGGACAAACCCGGCTCTGACTGCCGAACGGGCAAATCCGCCTCGACGGCCTGGTCGAGGGAATCGTCCGACAAATCATGCAAGGCCAAAAATTTGGCCGCCTCTTCAGCGGCTTCGTCAGCCCTGGCCTCCTGGCCGATGGAAGCCTCGTCCTCGCCGATGGCTTGATTTAAAGCCGGAAGCCAGTCGACTTCGTCGTCTTCGCCGTTCTCCAACCTCGTCAAGATGGCTTCCACCGTGTCCAAAACTTGAAAAAGCCGATTGACGACGTTCGGCGAACAGACGTGATCGTCCGTTTCTCGGACGGTCTGCAAAAGATTTTCCGCTCCGTGGAGGAGACTGTAAAGATGACGGAGATTGACGAAACCGCTGTTGCCCTTGATGGTGTGCAGAGTTCCCAAGAGGGCGTTCAGCTCCGCCAGCGAATCAGGCTTGTTCTCCAGCTCCATTAGCTGGGTTCCCGCCGTCGTCAAGTGGTCTCTGGAGTCAAAAATGAATTCATCCATCAATTCGCTGGACATGTCCGTCTCCTTCGCCGTTCGCCCTTGACCGCCGCCAAAATCAGCTTCAAAAATCAAAAACGCCGTTAGCCGCCAACATAAAGACAAAAAGCCGCGAAGCCAAGGGCGTTTCGGCTAAGCCGCTCCGAAACGCCGCTGAAATCATGGCGCGGCTGACTGCTTGGCGGCGCGCTTGGACCTTGGCGCCGGCGGCGGGCCTGGGCCTGGCCGGGCCGGCCAGACGAACTCGCCCCTTGGCTCGCGGGAGCCTAGGGGCCGCTCCCGATCCGCCGACTTTTTTGGCGTCGGAGCGGCGTCAGCGCCAGGATTTGGCGGCGCGAACTGAGGCCGGGACGCCCTTAGGCGCCCCGGAAATCGCTCGCGAAACAATTTTTGCGGAACTGATCCACGCTTGAAAGTATAGCTCAAAACCGCGCCCCGGGAAAGCTCATTTTTGCGCGCGCTCGGCGCGCGGGGCATAGCGGGGCGGTCATTTCAAGACGATTGGCTTTCCGGCTGCCTGATGGCCCCTGGCCGTCAGCCTGTCGGCCTCGCCTTGTCGAAGCGTCAGCCGGATATGCGCCGTAGGCCAGCTGCAGATCCCCCTCGTTTTCGAGGCGAATCGCCCCGACGTCGCGCCCCGCCGGACGGCGAAGCCGCATTTCGACGAGCGAGAGAGGCGGCAACCGCGAAAATCTGCGCCCGCGGAGGTCTTAGGCGCTTCTAAGACTCGACAAACAGCCTAATTTAGATCCACTCGGCCAAAATGGCGTTCAGACCGGCCAGAATTATAACATGACTTAACCATAGTCGCTACTTTAGTTTATATTTTAAGCGAAGAACGACGCCGCAACTGAATTTGACCGATTATTGCCTACTGATTCCGGTAAAAAAATGGAAATTGCTCCGCGCCCATCTGACCAGACAAATAATCTTGGCCAAAATCGCCATCTTTCATGAAATATTTCATGAAAAAGATGTTTTACGATTGTTTTCCTTTGATCTGAAACAAAAAAAAGACCGCCAAAACTCCAAAAAGCCGCGAGAAACTTAAAGCGAACTGAAAAAAATCGTCCCATGCTCAAAGGAAAAGAAAGAACAAAAAATGGTCAGGAAGGTTCGTCGTTGCCGCGACGATTCGCCACCTGGCCAGTTGACGGTTGAATATGCAAATATAGGTTTAATTTAGGCCAATATTAGCTGGTTTGGCTAAAATGACCAGCTATAATATTGTCCCCCCGCCTAATTATCGCACTATCTTAATGGCTTAAGAGCGATTTTTAAGCATAACTAGACTACAGCTCAGGATTTTTAGAACCTGCGGCTCTGAACTAAAACCAGATCACCACACTTTTTCATTCTGGCCAATTGAAGCTATGAAAGAAGCTCCATAACTATATAATCAGATCTTAATTTTTTAGCCATAAAGCTGAAGAATAGCCTATTTCCCAGTTATTGCAAGCCTAACTCCATCTTGAATACTCCAATATCTTAATTGAAAGTCTATATTCCTCAGCTGAAAAGCTAAAAATATAGAACAACACGAAAAAAACTAAAAAAACTATTGACATGTATTATTTTTTTAGTTACACTTCTCTTTACTTGGCTTATATAGAAGCATCGTATCCAGCTAATCAAGTTCTTACATATAAATTTAATGGTCATTGCCGTATTTAAAATTATAATTGACATTTTTATAGATTAAGTTATCATGTCTATTACCGTTCGCCAAAGCGAGAAACCTTGTTTTAGCTATTTTCATGATGAAGTTATTACATTTAAAAAGGTTTCAATTATGTTCTTTGGGCCTGAATTTGGCTTCATGAAAATATTGATCTTTGCTTTTATTGCTCCTGCTTTGATTTTATCTTGGATCTGACGAACAGTTGATCGGCCCATTGGCCACAGACCCAGCCGAACGTCAGAAAAAATAGGGTCGCCGTCCGTTTTCGCGTCGCGGCCATTCGCCCCTTTTCCATTTGATTTTGGACTGGCCTTTCGCCAGCCCGGTTTTGAGGCCCGCCTTTTTCGGTTTTTTTTGGACCTCTATTTCCACCCTGGTACTGACCAGGTATTTTGGAACATTTCTAATTCATTTTTTAAGGAGTCTTAAGATGCAAGAACCTGCCAAAGTCAATCCCAAAGCCTTCGTCGACGCCAGAATGTCTCAGCTTCTCGACAAAAACTCTCTAGCCCGACTGGCCGGGGTCTCCTCCCTGACCATCACCCGGCTGGAGACAGGCAAACCCGTCCTCCTGACCAACATCAAAAAAGTCATGCAGGCTCTGGGCTATTCCGTGGCCGACAAGGATCGCTTCTTCATGTAGCGTTTTTTGGCGGGTCTGTCCGAATCCGTTCAGGCTTCGTCAGCTGACGACGCGTACCCCAAAAAAAGGACTGATTCAGGGCTTCCAAAGCCCGGGATCAGTCCTTTTTCGTTTTGAACAACGGCGGCGTCATAAAAAGTGCGACTATCGCCTCAATCGCCTTTGGAGAGACGACGGCCGGACAGGAACGCCCCGTCGCTTTTGGCGGACTCCCCCTGACTCGACTAGAACTCCTCATGTCTCGACCAGAACTCCGCCAAAGCTCCCCTAACTTATCATGGCTTCTCATGGCTCCTCATGACTCCGCCAGCCCCCCTGACTTTTCATGGCGCCTCATGACTCCGCCTGAACTCCCCATGATTCGGCCGGAGCTCTTCAGGAAAAGAAAATTAAAAGCCGCAACGTGCCTCTCTGGGCGAACTTGAACGGATCAGTCGGCGTTTGACTGATCAAGGTCGGAGGAGTAAGATCAAAAGGCCCCGACCTAAGGCTTTGACGGACCAGCCCGCGCCTGCCGACCCGACTGCGGCCGACGAAGCCTCTCTTCCGACGAGAAAGCCAAGTCGTCAAACGACGGGAAGTCTTTTCTCCGATTCCTTCGGCTTTTCTTCGCCCTTTGCTGAGGATATCCGATGTCCGCCTCGACGCCGCCAATCACCGAAAACTACTTCTTTCCAAAGCCTCAACTATGGACCCTGACCTTCCTGACTTTCATTTTCATCAATTTCTTCATTTTTCTCGGCTTCGACATGCTTCTGCCCACGCTGTCTCTTTATCTGGACAGTCAAGCCTGTTCCAAGGAAGAAATAGGTCTCATCTACGCCTCGTTCGCCGTCTCCTCGGTCTTCAGCCGCCTGATGACCACCAGGCTGAGCAAAAGATTCGGCCCGACCAGAGTTCTTCGCTTCGGACTGGGCATCTGCTTCGTCGGCTCGCTGATGTTTTTTGTCATTCCGCACCAATTGTTCTATGCTCTGGCCAGGATCCTGCACGGAGCCGGCGTGGGGCTAACCTCCACTCTGATGGTTTCCATGGCCGCCCAGACCATCCCGGCCGAACGTCTCGGCGAAGGTTTGGGCTATCTGGGCCTGGGGGCGACGACGGCTCTGGCCATCGGGCCTCTGGTCGGCATTAAGCTGTCCACGACTTGGGGCTATGAGGCGATGTTCACCTCGGTGGCCTGCTGCTCGGTCGCCGCCGGACTCATCAGCCTGTATCTGCCGAAAATCAAGCTGGCCTCCGATCTGGCCCCCATCCCCAAGGGCTTGAAATCCCTCATCGAAATAAAGGCCCTGCCTCCGTCGACTCTCATTTTCACCTTCGGCGCCGCCACCTGCGCCATTACCAGCTATCTGGCCATATATTGCCAAGAACTGGGCATAAAGAACGCGGCCTCGTTTTTCGTGGTCTCCACCATCGGCGTCCTCACGGCCAGGATGACCGCCGGCCGAATTTACGACCGCTACGGCCATTTATTCGTCATCCCCCCGGCCGTCGCCCTCTTGATTACGGCCATTCTCTCGCTGGTCTTCTTTCCTGATCCGAAGATAATGCTGGCCGCTTCGGTTCTGTACGGCCTGGGCGTCGGAACCCTCTTTCCGTCAATTCAAGCGCTGACCCTTTCTTCCGTGCCCGACGAACGAAACACCGCGGCTTCGGCCGTCTTCTTCGTCTGCTTCGACGTCGGCATAGGTCTTGGCACCATGATTTTGGGATTTCTCGCCGGCTTCTTCGGCACGTTCAAAGCCGTTTTCGCGGCCTCGCCCTTTTTTCTGATCTTGCTTTTGCTCATATACTTGACCTTGTTCGCCCGAGGACAAGGCCGAAAAAGGTCTTGACGGCCACATGCCGAGACGGGACGACCATAAGGTTCTCAAAGCCTGGCCGACGCCGACCGGAGCGTCTTTGGCCTTCGTCGGCCGCCCGGCCCCGGGCTTGAAGCCTGGCCGAGGCGTCTCCAGAGGCCAACTTTTGGCCGTCTCCAAAGACCCTTTTTCCGGAGATCTGCGCGCCCCGTTCAGCGGGTCGGTGGCGTCCCTGGCTCCAGGCCGGATAGATCTCGTTCACGTTGAAGGCATGTCCGGCTCGCCGCCTGCCCCGGTCGATCTCACGGATCTCTTCGGGCCAGAGCTGGCCCAGACTCTGAAATCTCTGGGCGCGGATCTGCCCAAACCTCCTCCGGCCGACGAGCCTCTCCTCATCTCCGCCGTCGTCCCGGAACCGGGTTTGGAGATAACCGAAGCCCTCTTTTCGGATCAAAAACCGACCCTCCAAAGGGGCCTTAAAATACTTCAAAAACTTTTTCCCGGCCGAAAAATAATGGAAGTTCTCCCGAAAAATCTGTCCCCTTTGGGAGAAAATGAAGTCATCCGCTATAAGGAGACTTTTCCCCTGACTCTCCCGTCCCTCGTCCGTCGAAGAGTTCTCGGACTGGCCAAGCCGGAAGCCGACGGAATCGTAGGCCCGGCGCAGCTATGGGCTCTGGGCTCGGCGGCCAGATCCGGACTTCCGCTGACTCTCATTCCCATAACCATACAAGGCTTTCACTATCTGGCCCCGCAGGGACTGAAGCTCAAAAACGTTTTGGACGCCGTCAATCTAAAACCTATGGCCGACGACGTCGTCATTTTGGGCGGTCAGGCGACCGGCCGGCCCACCGCCCGGCTGGAAAGGGGACTTAGGGCTTCGGATCAGGCCTTAACCCTCATCCGTCGAGACAAAGTCGCCTACCAGCCAGGCCCTTGCCGACTTTGCGGCTTGTGCGAAAAAGCCTGCCCCATGAACCTGCCGATCCGCGCGATCAGCGGCAAGCCTATGGACAGTTGGCATATGCATCTGCCTGAAGCGGAAAAACTTCTGGCCGGCTGCGCCGGCTGCGGGGCTTGCGCTTTAGCTTGCCCGGCCCAGCGTCCCCTCCTGCTCCTGGCCTTGGCCGCCGGAGCCTCGGATCCTTACGGCCGACGACTCGCCCCCTAGACCTGCCGCCGACAGGAACTGGCCTGCCTCAGAGAAAAAACAGAAAGAAAAAAGACGACCATCTCCCGGCCTTTCGTCCCGCGCCGTCAGGTCAGCCGCTGCCCCTCCGCCGCCTGAGGCGGAGGGGCGGCGTTCGATGTTCGATGTTCGATGTTTGATGTTCGGCGTTCAGTGTTCGACGTTCGGCGTTCGACGTTCGGCGTTCGACGTTCAGCGTTCGGCGTTCGACGTTCAGCGTTCAGCGTTCGACGGTCGACGGTCACGGAGGTCAAGACGGTCAAGACGACAAGGCAAGGCCAATCGCCGATGTGGTATGATGAAAACGCTCGTAAGGGGGCGTTTTTTTCGCTCACCCAAAGCCTCTTGGCGTCATGACGTTTTTCTTCGGCCTGACCCCAAAATCCGCAATTCGCCGGAAACGAAAAAGCCCTTGGAGCGGCTTCGTTTTTCGGCCTTTGGCTAAAAATGCGCGAACCGGTCTTGCAACTCATCTCTGGTCCCTTCGCCAACCGCTTTCAGGTCAGAAACGATCTGTTGGCCTCCGCCTTTCTTCTGCCTTACCTTCTGGCTCTTATTTTTCAGGGTTTTTACTTTGCTCCGCTCTCTTTGCTCTCCTGTCTGGCGGTTCTGGCCCTTTTCCGGCGCCGCGCGAACAATTTTCCGGCCTCTTTCAGCCTGGGAGTTCTCTCCAGTCTAACGGCGCTGATCGCGCTCGGCCCGTCGACTCGTTTTCTCCCTTTTTTGGCGGCCGGCCTTGTCAGCGCCGCCGCGGCTCTTTCGCCGCAGCGTTTTCGCCGTCCCATTTTGGCCGCTTCTCTTTCGGCTCTCGTCTTGAATTTCGTCCTTTATCGCTCTTTCATCGGCCTCGCGGCGGACGAAGGGTTCGTCTTGCCGGCCAGCCTAATCCCGTTCGCGATTTTCGTCTCGTTTTCCGGCGCCCGAAAATGGCGTTCGCTTCTCGTTTTATGGCTCGTCTGGCTCGCTTCCGCCTGGCTCGCGATCCTTACAGGCTTTTTCTTCGCCTGGCAGGACCTTCACGCCGCCGTCCTTTGGTGGATTTTTCTCTCCTTCGGCTTTGGTCAGGAGTTCCGACCCGACAAAAAGTTCAATCTGGCCGAAGGCCTAACCCTCGCCGCCGGCCTGGCGATTCTGCCTGGTCAGCCATTCGCGCTCCTCGCCCTGATTTTGCTGACCGTTTTCGATTTTAGGCCGTCTCGCCTGGAAACGGCTTCTCGCCCAGCCGTCTCGCCGGCTTGCCCCCTGGCCGCCCTTCGGACGGACGAGGCCGAAGACTCGAAAATTATCGAAAACGAAGAGAAGCCGGATCTGGTCGTCGTCAGACTTTGCCTGCGACAGCCGGACGACGTCAAATTCCTGGCCAAATACCGAGGGCCGGCCAGTTGCCGATTCGCCGCCATTTTGGACGACGGCCCCCTCGAATGCCGGGAAGGCTGCCTGGGTCTGGGCGACTGCCTCAGTTTCTGCCCTCATCAAGCCATCCGTCCGGCTGAGGAGCCGAACGCGCCGCCCAAGCTGGATCCGGCCCGCTGCCGAGGCTGCGGACAATGTCTGTCGGCCTGTCCCAAGGGTCTTCTGGTCCTCAGGCCCAGATCCGCCGCTTTCGTCGTTCGCTGCCGGGGCTCCGCCAGGATGAGGGATATGGACAAATTGTGCCCGCAGGGCTGCCTCGGCTGCGGTCTTTGCCGCAAAGCCTGCCCCGCCGGAGCTTTAGACAAAATGGGCCCCAAAGCCCCTCCGCCCGTCAAAGAGGAAATCTGCGCCCAAGCCAGACCCGACTGCGGCTTGGCCTGCCGAACAGCCTGCCCCAGAAGTCTGCCCGGCCCCGCCATGGGTTGGCTCTGATTCTTTTTCGCAAAAAGGGAAATTTGACCGGAAGTTCAAATCATGAGGATGAGGATGATGAGGAAGACGGAGCCTTCTAGGGGGGGGGGAGAAGTCGGCGGATCGAAAAAGCGGCCGCCCGTTCGTTCTTCGCGGTCGCTTTTCTGGCTAAACCATGACGCGATAATTAAAAAAAAGCAGGCTCCAAATAATCCGGCCAAAATCGTCAGGCCAAGTTTCTTGGCCTGACGATTGGCGAGACAAAACTATTCTTCTCTATTTTGGCGGGGCGCCCCCCAAAAAGGAAATCCCCCGGAAATAGGCGACTCTTGCTCTTCTTTCGGGCCAAAAAGGCGCGGAAAAACAAAAAAGCCTCCGGCCAGAACGACAAACGCCAACCCTAAAAACTCATGAAGGCCGGCTCTCTTCGCCAAAAAAACCGCCTCGAGCTCCGGCCGTTCAGTCGGCCAGAGCGGCGAAAACAAACTGCGGCCGGCCGTCTTCGTCCGGAGAATCGTCCAGAGTTATCTCGTAGCCTTTGACGCCGTCGAAAGTTATCAGGCCTTTGGAGTAACAAAGGCTTTCCTCTCCGGCGATTTTCATGTTCACGCCCCAATCCTCCGAAACCTCGTTAGCCCCAATGTTGAAAATGAATTTGCGTTCCTCGCCCGGCTTCAGAGACGTGTCGTCAAAGGAGCCGTCTTCTTTCACGGGGTGTTCCATGGGATTCGTCCGCTTGATTTTCGCGCTGCCCATGAATTGAAAACCGAAACTTTCGATTTCGCGCTCGGTCTTGTTTATCAGCGTCAGCGGCGTCGCGACCAAAGGCCCTCGGCCTTCGGCGAACATGCAGCCGCCGAGCGAAATGGCCGTCGCCATAATGACGAGGGCTGCGACAATATGTTTCATTCGCTTCATTTCGCCGATTTCATTTTCTTCAGGCCGACGACGAAAGCCGCCGCGCCCGCGACGAACCCAAGACCCAAAAGAGCGACGACGGGCGTGTTCACGCCGACGTTTTGATACTCGCTGCGCGCTACGGCGTCAATTACGCCGATGATGATGACGACGGCGGACAACGCGGCGACGACCGCGCCGCCAATTGCCAACATGACCCCTTTTTTCTTTTCCCTGGCGGCTCTTGCCTCCTCGTTTTTTTTGTTTTTTTTGACGCGAAGCCGCCGGCGCCGGCGGCATACGCCGCTTCGCTCCGTCATGGCCATTTTTTCCAAAAACCCGCAAAGAGCCGAAGCGCCTTGGAAGAAAACCCGGCTCTCCGTCCGTTTGGGGCTTGTCGAACTTGCCGCGTTCAATCAGGGCGTCGGCCTGCCGGCCGACGTCGCGCCAAGAGCGGTCGCCGCGAAGCGTCTCCGTAAAGCGCCTCCGCTTCGACGATTTATGGTTCAGCCAGACGCGCCTTCAGTTCGCTTCAAGGAGCCCGACGCTCAGCGTCCGAGCCGAACAGTCGCTCGTGCGCCAGCATTTCATCCAGAACGCCGGTCAGACGTCCGATTTCCCGCCGAAACCGCTCCCGCATGGCCGCCACGTCGGGCGCTTTGAAAAAACCGGCTTCAAAGAGATCCAGTTTCGAGCCGACCGCAATTTGCAGCGAGTTTTGGCAAAAATTAAAACGGCTGTCGCCGTCCGCCGCCGCGTCGACGGCCGTCAAGCGTTCCATGAAGTGCGGCGTCAGCACGTAAAACGCCGTATGCGCGTCGGCGCAGTACACGCTGAATTGGCGGTTGAAGGCTTCGCTTTCCATCTGTATGGAGTCGCCTCCGGAACGCCTTTCCAAGACGGTTAACGGGGCGGCGACAAGTTCGCGGTCAAAATCCGCGACCAGCCAGCGCCCCCTGAACACCTCGATCACGTGATCATGGCTCTCGTTTGTGTTCGAATCATGTCTTCTTTCGGTTCGCGTAAGGCGCACGTCGGAAAACATGACCGGGACTCCGCGATAGCTCCCGCGCACGAAGTCGCTGCCGGAGACGTCCTCATAATCGTCCGCCAAACCAGAAGCCGCTATGCGGTCGTCCGGTATATGCCCAAAAGAGTCGTACAGGCAGTCCGCTCCGAAGATCTCGCGAATAATCGGCACGGCGATGAGGGCCGCCAGCTGTTTGCTCCGGCGCAGGGAAGCCAGGCCGAGGACGATAAGGCCGACGCCAAGCGCCCCGACCAGCAAGTAAGGAAAGAAATCCGTCAGATACATCTTCCCGGCCGAAATGATCTTCGCTATCGGAGTTATCGTCAAAAGGAGGCCGAAAACCAGCAGCGCCCAATTGCGCCAAAAAACGACGCTCATCTTGCGCTGAACTTTCTGGTCGCTGACGGGGCCGGAAAGGAATTCCTCTTCAAATCTCCTGTCCAAAGCCGTTTGCGCCTTATTGGCGGCCTTGAAAAAAAGCGAAGGAACGACAATCTTGACCAGGATCCACAACAGCGCGATGAGCGCCAGCGGAACCATCAAGAACCAAAACACGAGCGCCATCACCCAAAAATCCTCCCCTTTTGGCCGCGAGTCACAGCTTCATGGACACGTCGGCGCGTTTGGCCGCCTCGGCCTCGAAAAAGGCGTAAGGCTCGAATTCCTGGCCGAGTTTGCTGTACGGCCAGGTGACCAGAAGCTGATTGAACGCCGACACGTTGGCGTTGTACAGCCGCCGCGCCGCCTGCAAGTGTTCCTCCGCGTCGCGGATGCCGCCTTGCAACTCGCGAAACACCTCCGAAGAGCGCAGTTCCGGGTATTGTTCGGCGACCACGTTCAATCTCGCGGCCATATCGTCCATTTGCCCGCTGGCCGCCTGTCTCTCCGGCATGGACATGCCCCGACGCAGTTCAATGACCTTCGCGAACGTCTCCACCTCATGAGCGGCGTATTGCCGGCAGACCTCCAGCATTTTGGTCAGCGTGTCGTAGCGCTTGGTCAGAGCCACGTCCACGCCCGAGTCGCCCTCGCCGATCTTCACGATCAGGCGGCGGAAACGGTTCTTGACCTTGATCGCCCAGACCGCGACTAAAAGCGCCGCGCCAAGCGACGCTCCGACTGCAATTAGAATCCCCATGAGTTGCCTTTGCGTTTTTTTTTCGGCGCGTCAATTGCCTCAAAAACGGCGCGTGGCCGCTTTTGGCCAAAAAAAAATAATCTTGCCGCCGGCTCCAGATAGGACGACGGAACGCTTTTCGCCGGACGAATAGCGCGACGAGCGACGCCAGGCCCTTTTAGGCCTTGACGAGGCCAGGCCAGCCAGAATGGCGATGGGCCGCAAGTCCTAGCGCCATGGCGCCGCCCGTCGCGGGCCATGAGAACCAAAAAGAAGGCTCGTCGGCGCCGCCAATCGACGACGCCGAAGCCTTCTTTTGGTTTCAGTTCTGCGACCGATAATAGATCTGGGCGTACTGGCCGCCGGTGACGGTGACGGTGTCCGCGCCGTCGAAGACAAAAACCATGTCCCCAAACTTCGCCGAGTAGGGATCGTTCGGATCCAGCTCGGCGGCGGCCGACATGGATTCGCCGACGTCGTCAATCATGAAGCTGAACGACTTGCCGTCATAATTGGCGACTTCCAGCACAAAGTCGATGGAATTGTATTTGCCCGGCCAATTCACCTTCGCCGGCTCGCGGCCGTCGCGGTTGCCTTTCGGCGATCCTTCGTCCAGTCGCACCCACTGCCCGCCTTGGACTTGCACATAGACGCGGCCAACCTGATACGCGTAGGCGAACGTCGCCCCCATGCCGCCGCCTTCGCATCTGTAGACGTAACTCTCTTGCCCGTCTATCTCCGCAAGATCGGTCAGCGTCATCGCGTATTCGGAGTCGTCGCTGTAGTCTGAAATTTGCCCCTCGATCTTGGCGAGGTCAAAGGTCAGCTTCGCCGCTTCGGCGGCGTTGAGGTAGTCGCCAGGGTCGCCCTGCAATTGGTGTTCCTCGGCGTAGGTCAGGTTCGGACCAAAATCGAAGCCGTTCCAATAAGCCAGATCGTCGCTGTCGTCGTCCTCCATGTCGCCTTGGCCGCCCGCGTGGGCCACATAGAAGGCGCTGCCCGCATAGGGCGAATCGACGGGCAGTTCGCGGAGACCTTGCGCCGCCATGTCCTCCGGGTTCGGGAAGACGACAGGCTCGCCGTTTTCGCCGGAATAATAAACTTCCGTCACTTCGGGAATGTTCTTTTTGATGGTGGCGGCCATCGAGTCCATCATGAACCAGTTGAGGCT
>JAIRTO010000282.1 GCA_031254895.1 Deltaproteobacteria bacterium | reverse complement strand
TAAAAATAAATTGTGGAGCGCGTTGTTCGCTTTTGGTTTTATATTGTCCTTAGCGGCAGTATTTGCGCTTATTTATATAGGCCTAAGTCTTATTTTCATTTTTCCGTATGGAGGTCCATTCACTTGGACCGCCATACAGAAAAGCGTTTCAGAAACTCAATTTATTTACTGGCCTAGTTTATTAAGTTCCTTCGCCGTGCTGCTCATCATCGTCAAAGCCGCGCAGGCCATTTGGCGAATCAGCCAGAGCGGCAGCGTCTATTTCGCGTCCGCGCTCCGGGCCGTTCCTCTGGGCGACGACAGCCTCATCGACAGCCCCGGCGGCCGCAGACAGGAAAAGATGTTGAGGAACATCGTCGGCGAGATGGCCGTGGCCGCCTCCATCAGCGAACCGGACATATACGTCTTGTTGAATGAGGATAAAATCAACGCCATGGCCGTCGGCCTCCACAAGGACGACCTGGCCGTCATTCTGACCCGAGGGGCTTTGCGCTTTTTGGATCGTCAAGAGATGTCGGCTCTGTTGGCTCACGAGTTCAGTCACGTCGTCAACAACGACACTCGTCATTACACCCTCATGGCCGGCTATCTCAAGGGACTATATTATTTCCAGAATGCCGGATTCGAATTGATCTTCCAACACCCCGCCGCTGTGTTTCCGGGGCTTCTGATCATGTTCGTGGGCGTGGCCGCCACCGTTTGCGGCAAGATTCTCCAAGCCGCCTTTTCCCGCGCCAGAGAGAGGTTGGCCGACGCCTCGGCCGTTCGGTATACCCGCGATCCTTCGGCATTGGCCCGCGTTTTGATGAAAATTGGCGGCCAGGATCTTCCCCCTTCAAGATTTGCCCGAAAGCTGTCCGAGTTGAATCATTTTTTTCTGGCCCAGCCCAAAAAGCCGGAAACGCCTTCTTCCTGGAAAGCCCTCCTGAGCTCTCATCCCCCTCTGGCCGGACGCATCTGGGCTCTTGTCCCCAACTGGGACGGCTGGTACTGGGACTTCGCCAAAAAACCGTCCGACTACTTTCTGGATCAAGACCCGTCCGCCTGACCGCTCCTTCCGACCTCGACAATGTCGAGACGTCGCCCAGACAGGCGCCGCCGTTAGTCGCGCCTCCGCCTTCAGACTCCAATTAGCTTTTTTTTCTCTTTTTTTCCCTCCATCGTATGCTAAACTGTCCGCAGGCGAGCTTCAGGAAATCTGGCCGCCCTCGCTCGGTCGTCGGTCTTTTGGCTCTCTGGAACCCGCCAAAACCTTTTTTCGAACGTCCCTCCGGGGAGGGCGGGGGCGAACGGCCTCGGCAAACTGCCTCCGCAAACGGCTTCGAAGAAAAGGTGATTGACGCCTAGTTTGACCCTGACGGCGCGTGACGTCAGGACTCGATAATTTGACTAATGCTAGCTTAGCCTGGTTCTAATAATGACTATTTAGATTGCCTAAAGTTATAATTTGTTCAATTATTCAATTGTTCATAACCATATTTATTTGCTATTTTCTTGTTAATTTTAGATTTTTGTAGTTAAATTTTGGAAACTTCCGATGTGTCGTTTTTAGTGTCTTTACTGGATCAAAATTTGATTTTAACACTCGTCATATGCTGTATTTTTCTATAAACACTAATATTAAGATTCTATATTAGATTATTTATATCTTCTATATCTAAAATTGTCATTAAAACTCTAATTTAACTTTTTTAATATTGCCTGAATTATGATTATTTATTCTCTGGAACATGACTAAACGGTTTGTCAATATTAGATTTTTTTAATTAAGCTTTGGAGACTTTTGATGTATCGTCTTTTCGTGTCTTTACTACAACAAAATTTTATCGCCTCGCTCGTCATATGCTGTCTTTTGGGACAAATACTATCGTTAAGACTCTGGCTTAGATCCTTTATATCTCCTATATCTAAAACTGTCATTAAAATTCTGTTTTTACTTTTTAACATTGCCTGGATTATTACTCTTTATCTTCTGAAACATGAACAAATGGAAGGACTTTTATTCACCTTCATAGGACGTCCAGCCATCACCTGGCAAATGCTTGGCATTTTCGCTTTGCCTCCTTTGGCGGCGTTGTTTGTTTTGGTGAAAGGTTCCGGCTTCATTTCCTGGATCTTGTTCGGCCGAAAGAGGAGTCCCGAAAAAGTTCGTTCGCTCGACGAGGGCCGTCGACTGTTTTTGCGCCGGGCCGGCGCCGTCGGTCTGGCGGCGGCTTCCAGCCTTTGCGGCTGCGGAGTTCTGCTCCAGTCCGCCCCGCCGGGGGTCAGCCGCAAAGACGTTTTTCTGCCGAATCTCCCGAGCGAACTGGACGGTTTCGTCATTTGCCAATTGACCGATCTGCACTTAGGTTTGTGGTCGACTCCTCTCGAAGTCGAAATGGCCTTTCGGAAGGCGGCGCAAGAAAAGCCGGATCTCGTTTTCTTGACCGGAGATTTGGTCGACCGCAATCCTGACAACGCTCGAAGTTATTACGAGCCCTTGCGCCTTCTGAAAGACGTCCCCCATGGCGTCTACGCCGTTTTGGGCAATCACGACCACTACGCCGGGCCCAAGAGAATCGTCGAGCTTTTGGACGGATACGGCTTAACGATGCTGGTCGACGAAAGCTTGAATCTGCCGAAAGCTCCCGTCACCATCTTCGGGTTGGACGACCAAAGCTCCGGCTCTTGGATGGGCAGCTACAAAAGGCGGGAGAGAGCCGGCTTGGACACGGATCCGGACGTCTTGAAATTCTCCAAAGTGACCGGACCGTCCAGAAGGCCCGGAGATGTGGCCATCTTGCTCAACCATCGGCCCGAAGGCTACCGCCAGGCCAGTCGGGAGGGTTTCGATCTTTATTTGGCCGGTCATACCCACGGCGGTCAGTATCAGATGCCTTTTCTGCCTCAGGAAAACTTGGCCGCCTACTTTTACCGCTACTCCAGCGGGCTGTATCATGAGCATCGCGGCTGGCTCAACGTCAGCCGAGGACTGTCCTCAGTCGGCATCCCGTTCCGGCTCTTCGCCTGGCCGGAGATAGACGTCTTGACTTTGCGAAAAGCCGTCTCCTGAAACGACAGCCTGCAACGACTTCGCCGGCGGCGGCCTACA
>JAIRTO010000256.1 GCA_031254895.1 Deltaproteobacteria bacterium | reverse complement strand
CGGACGTTTCGTCGGGCGAGCTTGGAGTTTCCGTTTGGGCAAGATTTTGGGGCAGAAGGAGGGTCAAGTTGCGAAAGGCGGCTTCGTCGGCCGAAAGGGTTTTGTTCGAACCTGAACCGACGAGACGAAAGTTTTGCATTTCCATAAAAGCCGCGGAAAGGGCGGCGGAGCCGTCGGCGAAGGGCAGGTCATGTTCGAGGCCGTAGACGGTCACAACGGAGGCGGAGTTCTCTTTCAAATCCGGATCCGTGATTTCCAGCTTGTCTATCTTTAGAGGTCCTGCCAGACCGAGACCGCGAGTCATGGTCAATTTGGAGACGACCAGACGGTTGGCGGAAGAGTCGTAGTCAATGGAGTCGGCTTGCCACAGGCTAGAGCCGAAGATTTCGTTCAAAAAGCCGGAGAATTTTTCCGCCGGGTCCGCGCCGGATCTGAGCCCCAACCCAATGAAGACGAGGGCCAACAAAAGGATGACGCCGGAAAGCGCTTTGTCCAAAAAGCTTTTGCGCCGTGTTGAACTTATGTCTTGTCCAAATGCTTTCGTCAAAATAGGCTCGCTTTTCGACTTCTAAAGACTCCCGAGACTTGGCGATCCAAAAAAGAAAACTAGTCGGTTCGAAGCGGAGAGGCGGACGCGTCTGGCCGATCCGGCGGTCAGCCGGAATATTCGTCGCTTGACCGGTCCGGCGATCAGCCGGAATATTCGTCGTTTGGCCGGCGCATCGCCGGCGTTTCGTCGACGCGCCGTCGACGTTCGCTGCGGCCTGACGCCGGAGGCAGTCGTTTTTGGCGGTTCCCCGCGCCAAGGGCCGCAAGTTCGCGGGCCATAACCCGTTTCCGGAGATCAGGGGCCAGGGCGGATTTTTGGCGAGTCGGCGAAAAAAGCCTTAGGTCATTAATCTAAAAATGGCTGAAAACTGTCCGCCAAAAAAAGAAAAGCCGCCTTTGATTTCGGCCAAAGGAACAAATTTGATTCAATGATGAAAAGGCCAAATAATTTCGTCAAGTTGGGAAAATAAAACTAGCTGGCCGACAAAGCCGTCTCGGCGAAGGACAAGACGGCGCAAAATGGTTATGACTTTGGCGAAAGTCGGACAACCTTGACGGCATATGGGCATTATATTTGATTTTTGGCCGTCAAGCAAAACTTATAGGCAAAAAACAATGACAAAAACATAAAGAAGAGCATAAAGAGGAGGCCAAAGAAGCCCGCCTTGTCAGGGAAGACGCGCGGCGTCGGCCGCGCGAAGCGATAATTCCCGTTTGGATTCTCGTTTTGGAGCCCTGTTTTGGATTGCCGCTTTGGCCTCTCGCGTCGGCTATCGTTTCGGCTATCCTTTCGGCGATTCAAGGCCGAATCGAGTTTTTTCGCTTTTGGCGGTTCGAGGCCGATCAAGACTTTTTTTGTCGGCGGTTTTGGCCGAGCGAGATTTTTATTGTCGGCGGTTTAGCCGGTCGTCATTTTTTTTATCGGCGGCGGAAGGCGGCTTCATGAGTTATCGGCCAGGGGAGCTCCCAGGACAGTCTCCCGGAACCGGCCGGTAGACGGGACAGGCCGAGCCATGAACCGGACAGATCCAGCTCTGGCGGCGTCCGGATTTCATCAGTTGATAGACGCTCTGCTTGTCTTGAGGACAGAGCGGAGGCGTCGAAAAGGGCCAGCGCTCGTCCAGTCGCCTGGGCCGTTTGCCGACTAGACAGGCGGGGTTTAGACAAGCGAGGCGCAACGACTGCCGGTAGCTCAAATCCCTGGGGCGTCCTTGGTTGACCAGCAGATAAGGCCACCCGCACAAGGGACAATTTAGGCGTCCTCCCGGCCCCAGCTTTTCCTGCAGAGTTCGGCTTTGCAGAAGATCGGCCAGAAGAGGGGCCGTTTCGGGAAGATCCAGAGATATCAGAAAAGGCCAGCGTTTCTGGCCGGGCGGCCCTCCAGGGGCGCCCAGCGAAAAGAATCGTCCGTCAATTAAAGCCAAAAGATCGTTGAAGCCTTCGGCCAAAATGACGACGCCGCCGAACAGGCGCAGCTCCCGGATGACCTGGCCGCTGTATTCTTTGGCCTCTTCCGTCGGATAGTCGCTGATGATGGTCACTTTGACTTTGCGGCGCAAGGCCGACACGAAATAAGGGGCCAGAGCCGGCCACCAGGCCGGCTCGAAGGCCGGCAGAACCACCAGAGCTTCCTTCGACGCCTTGTTCAAGGACTCCCAGAATGGCGGCGACTGCAAAGGCGTCCAGCCCGGCCAAGCCGACTCCGTCAGATTGGCCCAGAATTCCGCCAGAACGGAGCCGGCCGGGAGCATGTCCATGGACTGAGGCGAGGCGCAGACGGCCAGAGCTCCCGCCGCCAGAGCCAAGGCCCTGATGAGGGCCGGACGTCCCGTTTCCGGACTGGACCAGGGATGGGCGATCTGCGGCGGAGCCAGAGCGGAGTCCAGAATCACCAAAGGAGCCTGAGGCCAGTTCTCGAAGTCGTGAATTTCCCCGGCCATGACGCCCGGCGGAAAGCCTAAATCGGCCAATAAAGCCCGGGTGACGGCCGCCTGGGTTTTGGAGGCGGAGATGACGTAAATGGGCTGTCCTTCCCCGGCCGACTGACTGAGCCGGCTGGCCTCCACGGCCAGCCGGACCGACGCCAGAGCCGAGCCAGGCGAACTCGGACCGCCGTCCCCAAAGGCCTTTATCGAAGGGCCGGCCGGATAGTTGAGGTTTAGTTTCGCCAAACCGGTCTGAAAACCCAGTTGCGACAGCCAGCTGAACCTGGCCGGGTTGGGAGTCAGCCATTGGCCCCCGGCGGCGCCGACGATCTCCGGCAGAGACAGACTGCGGGAAGCCTTTTGAAGGCCTTGTGCGACTAGGCGCTCCTTTTCGGGTCGGTCTTTCGGCTCGTCCGCCTTTGGCCGGACGCCTCGGTCGGCCTCGCCAGTCTTTTCCTTTTCCGGCTCAATTTCGTTATTTTTAGTTTGTTTAGCTTGTTCAGTCCGGATAGTTTGTTCCGTTTGTTCAATTCGTTCAGCTTGTTTAGCTTGTTCCGTTTGTTCAGCTTGGACAGCTTGTTCAGATCGTTTAGTTTGTTCCGTTTGTTCAGCTCGTTCAGTTTGTTCAGCTTGTTCAGCCTGTTCCGCTTTTTCTTCTCGTTCAGCCAGGCCGTTCGCCGCGCTCGACGACGCCTGATTCGCATCGACCTCGGAGTCGGGGGCTTTTGTCGTCTCCGAAGAAAAAGCGGAGACGGAAACAGGGCCGATGAGCTTGTTCACGTCGGTCAAAAGCCGAGTCTCGAAGGCGGACGGCCGCTTCGCTTCGGTCGTTTTGGCTTGGTTCGGGGAGCCGACGAGGCTCCCTAGCCGGAGAGAGCTTCCGCCCCCTGAGGCGGCGAGGGCCGGCAAAGGGCCCAGACCGGCCGCAGGGCCGAAGAGAGGGACCGGCGAGAGCCTGGCGGCCATGAAGTTGCGCCAGCCCTGGCGGCCTTCCTTGTCCCTGGGCGGCGGGGCGGTCCAGGACCAGCCGCTGAAGTCGGCCGCGACTATCAGACGGGATTTGGCTTGGGCGCAAAAAGCCGCGAGCCTCTCCCGGGAGGCCCGGTCGACGACGACCGGAGCGGCCAGGATTATGTTTTCGAAGAGACCGGGCGGCGGAGGTCCTCCAGGACGGGCCATAATTATGTCGGCCGAGGACAGAACGGCCGATTCGGCCTGGGCGGAAGGAATCGGCAGCTCCAAGGCGGCGGCCTTGGAATTGAGCAGCTGTCCCTGCGATTTCAGGGCGGCCAGTTCGGCGGCCAAGGTTTCCTGAGCCGGCAGGCCTTTGACCATGTCCCTGGCGTCGGCGAGATCCGCTTCCACCGTCCTGGCTTCGGACAAAAGGGACTCCATCTCCAGGCGGACCCGGCGCATGGCCCGTTCCGCCTCGTCCAGCCGCTTTCTGGCCTGGAGGAGATCGAGCTTCTTTTTTTCGCTGCCAAGGAAGCCGAGTAGCCCGCTTTTCTTTTTGTCCAAATCTTCAAAATCCTTGTGGGCGGCTTGCAGCTCATCCTCTCTGGCCGACCAGTCGCCTTTTCGCTGGGCCGCTTCTCTCTTGAGGTGCCCCAAAGATGTTTCCAAAGCCTGGAGGCGCAAGTAATGCTCGAGCTTTTCCGCCGCTCGCTGCTCCGCCCGCCGGTGAGTCTGGAGCTCGGCCTGGGCCAGCTCCGCCGCCAGTCGACGCTCTTCTCGACGTTTCTCCAGGTGCGTCTCCATGGTCGTCGCATCCAAAGCGGCCGAAGTGGTGGGCTTGGGAGACAAAAAAACGATCCGGCTTTCCGAGGCCAGCTCGGCGACGGCCTCCAGAACCGGGTTAGAGCCGGAACAGACCAGAACCTGGCCGGCGGCGGAGGCCGTTTTGGCCAGAAGACGAACCAGTTCGGGCAGCTGGGGAGGCAGAACCCAGATGAAGGACACGCCTAAAGGCGGGGCCGCTTTGGGGTCGAAAGCCGGCCAGAGTTCCGTCCGCCAGGGGGCGTCGCCGCCAGGCAGGGCCTCCGTCATGGCCATAATCCAGCCCCGGCGTCTATCTAGAAACAAATCGGCCCCCGGCGTCTCGCTCGAGGCTTTGCGGCTCGTTTTCCTTTTTTTGGCCGCAGGGGCCGGAGCTGTTGCGGCGGCGGGAGTCGGGGTTGGGGCGGACAATTCGCCGGAGGCTGAAAGAATGCGGCCCTGAGCGTCCGGCAGAGCGCCGACGGCGGCGCCGTCGTTCGGTTCGGTCGTCTGCTCCGGCAGGAAGCGGAAGGTCTTGAAGATAGGCTTTTTCGGCCGAGCCGGCGGCTCGGGAGGCCGCTCCTTATGGCGATCCAGAACCTCCTGAGGGATGACGACTCTCTGGGTCATTTCGTGGAGTCTCTGGGCTTTGGCCATAAGCTCCACAAAAGGCTTCGTGGCGGAAGGAGGGGCGGTTTTTTTCGGCCCTGCGTCGGCGTCCTCTTTGGGGCTGGGAACGCTGTCGGCGGAATCCGGCTTGGCGGAATCCTGTTTGGCCGAATCGGCCTGCGGCTCGTTTTGGGTCAGAGCGTCGGGAAGGGCTGCCTCGACGATAAACAGGCTCGAGGGGCCGAAATAAGCCAAAGTCGCTTCGAAAGAGGTTCCGTCAACCTGGAGGAGTCCCTTTTGGCCAGCCAAGGGGGCCGCGCCGCCCAGAGTCCGAAAGAGATAGGCCCAGCGCCCTCTGTAGTTGCCGGACAACTTGGGATCGAAAAAAACGGCTTTATCGTCGGCCGTCGGCGGGGCTGGATAGAAATCTCCTGATTGATTGGTCAAAATGGCATCCGTTAGCGAGACTGGAGGTTGTTTTTTGGCGCCGCAGGCGGGCGTCGGTTTTTTGGAGCGGCTTGCGAAAAAAGAGCAGTTTATTGAGCCGATTGGTTTTCAAAAGTCGCGGCGACAATCTCGCCGGCGTTTTTGTAAAATGAAAATTCCTTCAAACGGGGGAAAACCTTCCGTTTGAAGGATTGCGTTCAAAGTCTTTTTGACTTTGGCCGCTTCCGAAAAGGGAGCGGCCAAAGTTGATTTGGACGGAGCGAAAGAGATGACAACTGCCTAAAGTCGCGATTTTTGGCCGCTCTCTTGGGGGGAAGGCAGGTTTATTTTCGCCAAAACAGGCGAACCAAAAGAATTTTGGCGAATTATAGCGTCCTGGGGGGGGGCTCCGGACGAATGGTTCGGCGCCCCCAGGGGTCATTCACTTTTGGCCAAACAAACGTTGGCGGTTAAAAGTCTTCGTCGAAATCTTCTTCCAAGTCGTCGTCGTCAAAGTTGTCTAGGAGCGGCGGCGGAGGACTGTAGGTGATCGGGATCGACTGTTGTCCATTGACCGTGACGGTGGCGTTAAGGGACTCGACTATGGCGGCCACGTCGGCCATGCCGATGGCGGACATGAAGGACAGCGGCGGCGAGGGGGTCACTTCGACGGCTATGGACTGAGGTTCAGCCAGAAAATCGCCGAAGGCCTCGGCTATTTGCTCCGCTTCGTTGATCCGGGCCATGCCCAGAGCCACCGCCATGTACATCTGGCCATCATTAGGCATGTTGGCGCGGTAGCTGACGGCGTCGGTCTCGTTTCGGGCGGCCAGATAAAGGGCGAGTTTCTGAATGAACGAGTTGTCTTCGAACTGCAGACGCAGATGCGTCAGCGCGAAGGTCGTGAAATCCGTGCCTAAAAGTTTCAGGAAGGAGTCTCGGGAGTCCATGGGAATTTCGGACAGCTGCTGGACGAAAGCCGGGGTCAGGCCGGAAAAGGCGATTTCGCCGGACAGGGCTCCCAGCTCCTCCACCTTGAGCAGCGGGGCGGCCGTGCTCTTGTAGGTTCCCTCGTTCTCGTCATAGGCGTTGGTCAGCTGATACGAGACGACGAATTTATTTTGGCCGAAATCTCTGGCGAAATTGCTCATCGAGTTCAACTCGAACATCAGCGGCTTGTCGACGTTGGTGGGCAATTCCACAGTCACGCCGTCCAGTTCGTAAGTCAGAAGGGACGCCACTTTGCCGGCCTCCACGGGACCGACCGCTTTTCCGGAGGCGAAGTTGACCTTAAAGTCGTTGAGGGAAAAGCCCAAATTCCGGAGTTCGGCTTTGTCGAAACTGTACGGAAAGGTGAAGATGTCCGAGAAGCGGTTGAATTCGGCCAGGCCTTCAGCCAGCTTGTCCTCGTCGGGGATTGGGCCGGATTCGGCTTCCGCTTTGTCAAAGATGGAGCGAAGTCGCTCGACCAGTTGGTTCACGTCCAATTTGTCGATCGAAAAATCCTCCGCGAAGATTTTCAAATCGTAATCGTTGTCGACGATGTTCAGATTGGCGTTCTCGAGCTTGAACAGGCCAACCGTCAAGTAGCCCTTGTTTTGGACGTCCATGAGTCCAACTTTGGCTTCCGCGGTGAGAGGCTCGCTGGGCGACTTCGTGCTGAAGGAAATGTCGGAGAGTCTGTTCTGGGCCATGGTGACCGACGTGAAGGCTTCAAAAGGATTATCCAGATTGGCCAATTTCGGGTCAATTCTGATGTCGGTGTTGTCGATCTGGCCGATCTTGAAATCTACCGGCCAATTTTTCATGTTGCCTTGAAAAGAGAGGGCGCTTAGGGCCACGGCGCCGATGCGGCCGCTTTTCAGGAAACCCAGAAGGCCGGCGGGATTGTCCGCCCCGGCGGCCACCAGATCGAGACCCGTCACGTTCAGCTCGTCGACGAGCAAGTTGTAGTCGTCGTCGCCAAGTTTGGCTTTAAAGTCGATCTTCCGCAAGGTCAGACGGTTGGCCAGGTGAGTGTCCGGCTCGGAACGCCAGTCGGTTTTGGCGAACAAAGCTGTAAGATCGTCTATAAGGAGGCCGTTTTCTATTTCGATCTGACTCGCTTCGATGGAGCCGGAATCCGTCGACGACTCGGGCGTTTCTGGTTTGACGGAGACTTTGTTGGCGGTCAAAGTTTTCTCGCTCAAGGAAAAATCGTAGCTTTCCGCCGACCATTTGTCTTGACCGAAAATTTTGTCCATCAGGAAGATGAAAGAGGCGACGGCCTGTTCTTTTTTTTGACTGGTGTAAGAGTTGTAGCCGAGGTAACCGGCCAAGCCCAGCACGACGACGATGATGGGGATGATCAGAACCGCTTTGCTCTTGGAGGCGGGGGCGGGTTTCTTTTCGAACATGTCCGACATGATGATTCACCTGGTTGCGACGAGGCGAGGGAACGCCTGGTCAAGAATTGACGAAAGAAACGAGAATATTGGCGACAAAAAACCTTCCGAACAGAAGATCGGGAAAGGACGATGTTTCTGATTGGAGTCGCGAAGCAAAAGCGTCGGCAAACGCGGTCAGCTTGCATAGACGGCCGCCTGACATCCCGTCAGGTTTTTTTGTCTGGTCTGTCTGTCTGGTCTGTCTGGTCTGTCTGTCTGGTCTTCAAGTCAAAGTCTTGACGAAAGCCGGATTTAGCCGACGGCGAGGCGAATTTGCGGTCGTTGAAGGAAAAACAGAAAGGTCGTATTTTTGGCCAAACTCAAATCATCGTCAACCTTTTTGGCCAACCCGAGAAATCGCCGGAAGCGCGTCGACGCCCGAATATTTTCAGCGTCAGGGACAAGCCTTGAAGCGGAAATTGAAAATATTAGTCTTATATTTTAGCATAGGCCGGTTATTCTGCCAAGGGAAACGAAAAGGGCGGGGGCGCGAATGGCCAATGACGAGATGCGGGCGAAAAGGCCGAGAAAAAAAACGAGACGCCCGGCGGCGTCTTTCTCGCGAAACGAAAAGCCGGCCGAGGCGGCGCCGCGTCGTTTCCTAAGCCGCCGACACGCTTCCGAACATCAGCTCGTTTCTGGATAACGCCGCTCGCTTCCGGACATCCGAGCCCTTTACGAGCCGCCGAATCGTTTCCGGACATGGCGCTTCGCTTCCGGACATCCGAGCCCTTTACGAGCATCCGCGTCCTTTCCGGATATGGCTATTCTTTCGTCTTTGGCCGGCTTTTCGGATATGGGCCATGTGGCCCCTAAGCGAACGGACGCGCCCGCCGCTCCGGCCTCGCCGCTCGACGTTCGCCCCCGTCTTGAGGGTCATTGCGTTTTTGTTGACGATTTTCGTCTCAACGTGTTAAGATAATGGGATAGACCATTGCTAGTCATCTGCCCTCAATAAATAGCGGCGACTCTTCGTTCCTTCTCGGGGGCTGGCCTGTAATCCGGAAAGACTGCCGTCGATAAATGGAACGGCGGACTGGCCGATCAGGCTCGGCAAGGATATTTGTGGCCTGAACGACCCTGATTGAAGCAAGTCTCGGATCGTCGCCTTCCCAACGTTTCAGCCAATAAATCAAAGAACGCTTCGTTTCTGAAAACAATTCTTTTCAGGCAAATGAACGGCGATCATTCAATTCGCCCGAAAGCGGCGCCGGGGCGCGCAATGCGCCCTTTCGCTCCTTTTGGCCTGACGCCGAAGCTGAATTTTTTTTGGTCGGCTTTTTATGGTCGGCCTTTTTCGAGGGGCTATGCGGCCTGCCTTTCGACAAGCGACTTCGACCCGCCGGAGAAGCCGCTTTTTGGGGCCCCAAACCCCCGAAAGGTCGTCCTTTCGGTCCGCTTTTCTTGTCCGGACGATTTTCACTCTTCTATCTTTGAGGTTCTCATGGAAACATTGTCTTCAATCATCGCCAAAGCCAGCGGTTTCGTCTGGGGCCCGTGGATGTTGTTCTTTCTAGTGGGCACAGGCGTTTTCCTGTCTTTTCGTCTGAAGTTCCTTCAGTTCTCCCAGCTCGTGTACGCTTTGAAGCTGGCTCTGACTCCCGGCAAGAAAAAAGGCGGGTTAGGCGACGTCAGCCATTTCGGGGCTTTGATGACCGCGCTGGCCGCCACCATCGGCACCGGCAACATAGTCGGCGTGGCCACCGCCGTCGTTCTGGGCGGTCCAGGAGCGGTGTTCTGGATGTGGGTGACGGCCATCTTCGGCATGGCCACCAAGTACGGCGAAGCCGTCCTGGCCATTAAATACAGGGTCACCGACAAGTCGGGCAACATGGCCGGCGGTCCCATGTATTTTCTGGAAAAAGGCATGAACGCCAAAACGCTGGCCGTTCTCTTCGCCGTCTTCGGCGTGGTGGCCTCTTTCGGCATAGGCAACATGAGCCAAAGCAACTCGGTGGCCAACAACATCTTCGGCGCCTTCGGACTGTCTCCGTGGATATCCGGCTTGATTCTGGCCGTGTTCACCGGCGCCGTGATTTTAGGCGGAGTGCGCTCCATCGCCGCCACTTCCAGCGTCATCGTTCCCTTCATGGCCATTTTTTACGTCATCATCGGCATCGTCATCATAGTCGTCAACATAGACCTTTTGCCCGGAGCGATAGGCAAGATAATGTCGTCCGCCTTCTCTTTGGAAGCCGGGTTCGGCGGTCTTATCGGGACGACCATCCGTTACGGCGTGGCCAGAGGCGTCTTTTCCAACGAGGCCGGCTTGGGTTCCGCTCCCATCGCCGCCGCCGCCGCGAAGACCGATCATCCCTGCCGTCAAGCCCTCGTTTCCATGACCGGCACATTTTTGGACACCATCGTCGTCTGCTCGGTCAACGGCATAGTGCTGGTCATGGCCGGCCTGTACCCCGGCGCCTCCAGCGACGCGGCGGCCGTTCTGACTTCCAAGTCCTTCTCCAATTTTCTGCCTGGCTTCGGCGAGATGGCCGTGACCATCTCTCTCATTTTCTTCGCCTATTCCACCATTTTGGGCTGGTCCTATTACGGCGAAAGGTGTCTGTATTATTTGACCGAAAGCAAACGAGCCAGCTTGATCTACCGCATAATCTTCTCTCTCTTCGTCTTCGTCGGGGCCACCGTCAAACTTGGCTTCGTCTGGGACATTTCCGATCTCTTCAACGGGGCCATGGCCATCCCCAACCTCATCGGCCTGGTCTGTCTCTCGGGAGTCATCGTCTCGCAAACCAAGGATTTTAAGGAGAATTATCTGGACAAAGGGAAGAGATGAAGTCGCCTTTTGGCGGGACGCCCCAAAGAGGCCTCTCTTTTTTGGCGCTCTTTAAGCGTCTTTGGAAAAAAGGCCCCCTTAGCCCCAAGGCGGCCATTTTCCGGCGTCGGCAAGCCTTTTAGCCCCATCGTCGTTTTGACGTCCGGCCGGCTCGGCTGACGCCCCAAAAACCGCGCGGGCGTCCAAAAAAAAGGCGGTCAAAAATCCGCCCGGAAAACATTTAAGCTCGTCCAATCAGGCTCGCCTGATGTTCTAAAAAAAGATCCCCAAAAACGTCGACCGTTTTTGGGGATCTTTTTTTGGGCACGATGATGGCGAATTCAGACGTTCTTGTTCGAGAAAAAAGCCGCCTTGGCTCTAGAAAAAGCGGCTACGACCTCGGGCCAAGATAGACGGACACCGGCGCCCGGCCGTTGGCGGACAGGGAGAGGTTCAGCTCGTTTAAAAGCGGGTATTTGTATTTATCCTCAAAATCGGACATGTCGCCTCTGACGAGCGCGGCGGCCAAGCCGGAGAGTCCCCCGGGCGTCCGGTCTATGACGGAGCCGGGATAGCCGACGGTCGGCTCCCAGGACAAGCTGAGACTGACCGGAGAGACTATGAAGCGAGCCAGCTCCAGCTCCAAGATGGAGGAGTTTAAGGGCCGATCGTCTTCCTTGGGGTTTTGAAAGAAGGCCAAGGCCGAAGGGAGAAGATCCAGGAGGGCCTTTTCGGAATCGGCGGATTCGAAGACGAATTCCGACAAGTTAGGCTTCAGTCTGGTCAGAAGTCCCAGATCCGTCACGTTGAGCTGACCGGGTTCGAGATTCAGGTTGGACATGGACAGGAGCATGGACAGCGGGTCGCCGCCGGACAGGCCGGCCGCGCGAAGGGTCAGATCCAGATCCAGACTCTCGTCGACGTTCAAGGTCAAAGACGTCTTCGTGGCCGAAAACCCCGCCCCTTCCGGACCGCTGCGAAAGGAGAGATACAGGACGGGGCGAGGGGGCAGACTTCTGACCAAGGCCGCCTCCAGGCCCTCCGTCGGCCAGCGGTCCTCCAGGCGATCCAGAGCCAGGGCGAGGTTTTCGACGAGCAGAATTCTGGTCGGTCCGCCTTCGGACGCGATCTGATCCGTCTGGATTTTCCCTAAGAAAAAAAGCTCCTCGCCGGCGGAGGTCAAGGTCAGGCCGGAAAGGTCGACGTTCCCGACCACTCCGACCATATCCAAGAGGCCGGCCGTCGTCCGAACGGGATCGCCGGCGTCGGCTCCTTGGGCGTATTTCAAAAAAGCCGACAATAGAGCCGGAAAATCGAGGTTGGCCAGGGAGGCGTTGTTGAGATCCGCTCCGGTTATCAGCTGCGGTCCCGGAAAACTGGCGTTGAGACTCCCCAGCATCATTCCCCCCAAGGTCATCTCTCGCAATTCGAAGAAAGACATGGCTTCGGCGGAAAAATGGGTCTTGTCGGCGAAGCGGAGAGCCAAATCCGACAATTTCAAGCTGTGGAAAGAAGTCCCCTTGATGAGGTCAGAGCTTTCGGCGTCAAAGGACAAGCCGTCGATGGCGAGCCCCCCTAAGGAAAAATGTTCGAGTCCCACAGAGGCCAGGCCGGCGTTCGCCAGCCTGAGGATGGTCAGCTGACCTTCCCGCAAAACTTCGAAAGCGTCGCCGCCGAAGCCCAAGAGAGCTTTGACGAGCTTTAGGCGGTTCATGTCCGTGATCCGGACTTCCGCTATGGTCAGGGGCTGGTCTCCCTCCCTCTGAGGCGTCAAAGTCACGTCGGTCAGAGTCAGTTCGTCCAGAAGAGGGGACAATTTCACTGTTCCGGTTCTGACGGCCGAAAAATAGCTGTCGTCATCCGGATAGTCCTGATTGAGCATCTTTTCCAGCAAAAAGCCGGGCAAGACGACGAAGGCCACCGCCAGAAGGAAGACGATCGCCAGAAAAAAATAACGAAGGTGACGCAGGTTCATTAT
>JAIRTO010000192.1 GCA_031254895.1 Deltaproteobacteria bacterium | reverse complement strand
CATGATTTGTCGATCATGAAAGCTTCCGCCACCTACTTCCAGTGCTGCGGAAAATGGCTGATCTGTCCCTTTTTTGGTGATGACGTTTATGACCCCGCCCATAGCCGCAGCCCCATATTGAGAAGCGGCCGGTCCTCTGATTATTTCCACTCTCTCCACATTAACCAGACTAAATAGGGCCAAATTTCCAGTGCCCATTCTTAGGCCGTCAAGCAAAATCAACACATGGCTGCCAAGATCGTTGCCATGCTCGTCAGTGTTGAACCCTCGCATTTGGATAGAGCCGCTCGCTCCCGGGTATCCAAATTTTTTCAATCCATGCTCTGACAGCAAGCCTTCTAAAGTAGTCGCACCTGTGCTCTGTATATCTTTTTCGGTTAGGATGGTCATATTGGTGGTGACTTCTCTCAAAGTCTCATCAGAACGAGAGGAAGTGACCACCAGAGTATCCATGGTGGTGGCAGCAACAGAACCCATGGAAATATCTGCCGTTTGGGCTTGAACGACGCCCTCGTGAAAAATGAATGCCGCCAAAAATGACAGACACAAAAGAGAAGAAAAAATAATTTTGTTCATAACATACTCCTTTTTTTGCTAAAAAACAATTAAAAAATTATTACAACAAGATTGATGACTAGATATTAACCAATAAAAGATATCTAAATTTTATATTATATTTTAATAAAACTTATATATAACATTAAACACTATATTATTAAAATAATATCTGTATTAGACAATATAATATGCGTAATAACATCGTTATTTATTAATATTTTCTTTCATAGACACACAAAAAAAAATCCCTGGACGCTTTGACAGCAATCCAGGAATCCCAGTTTTTTCCTGTAATTGACGGCTGAAGAAGTCGGAGTTCGACCATCTTCAGGGAGCGGCAGTTTCCTACTGCATGCTCCAGCAAACCAGGCAGGTCTTCTGACTTTCGGATCAACCTGGGGGAAACGCCTTCCCAGCCTGTCGGCCAGTGACATAATGTTTCCCAAGTCCCCGATTACAGCGGCGGGTCCGTCCTCGATTCTAACGAGGTTCCCAATTAAGCCGTTTCCGGCGCCTGATCTATTTATCCAGCAAAATTGAAGGCAAAAAAAAACCTGAATCGAATGAACGATCCAGGAGTCCCATTTTCAACCTGAAAAGACTATGTTCCGGGCAACCTTCGTCCGACGGCTGAAAACAGCGGTCAAGACGAAACCTAATCCGCAAGGCAACGGTTGCGCCAATCAACAGGCAGGTATTCTGACTTTCGGATCAAGCCCTGCGAAAACGCCTTCCCAGCCTGACGGCCAGTGACTTAATGTCTTCGCAAGTCTCCGATTACAGCGGTGGGTCCGTTCTCGACTTGAACGAGATTCCCTATTAAGCTTGAGAGCGCCTGTCGAATTTTTTCATTATCATAATTTGACGCAATGCGGATGTCAAGATTTTTTTTGCCTATTTCGCGTTTTGCAAAGATCTTTTTTTGCCAGTTGAGCGAGAACAACGGCAACTAGGCAAAATTGCGGCGTTTTCCGCAGAAGCTTATGCCTTATTCCGCTGAAGTCGCTCGATCGGCTCGGCTACGGAGGGGCCGACGTCCGGCAGTCCCTTTTATATAAATCGCTTCATTTGACGGCTTAAACAAGACGCGTCATATATCCTTAAAAACTTAAAGACAAGCAGACATGTCCATTCTTTCGACGATATTTAGCCTCATCGGAAAACCTGCTAAAAATTTCCTCATGCAAACCGCCGATTCTCGAACTCGCCTAAGACCGCAATCGTCAAAGCATTGCCTCAGCCTCTCTTTTGCCCTTTGCGTCTCCCCCGCAAGCCAAAAAACAAAAGAACCACGATGGCCAGGACGAAAACGGAAGCCGTCCACTCCACGCCGGATGAAGGCAAGGAAGTCTCTTCGTCCGCAGTCACGGTTTCCATTTTCAGACCACGGACGCTCTCCAGTTCCGACTCCGATTCCGGACCGGCTTCCGCCGAAGCCTCTATGGCCTGGCCCTGACTCCCGCCCTCAAGGTTTTCCAAAAGCTGCTCTCTGGCCGCGACCATCTCTTCCAGCGACGCCTGTCCGGCTTTTTCCACGGCCATTTTGAACTCCGCGACCAGTTCGGGAGACAAGACTCCGGGCAGAGAGATGATGTTCAGAACCATCTGATGGAATTGGGGGTTGTTGCAGGTGTGATCGCAACAGGCCACGCCCCTGGTGATGACGGAGACGGCGTAATCTCTCGACAGCTCTTCCTGAACGTCCTGAGGCGCTTCCCAAAAACCTTTGCGGATGCTCTCCAGCATCCTGCCCGTCAGGGACTGGTACGCCCAGGCGTTTTCCGCGTCCATGAACTCGTCCACGCCCAGCTCGTATTTGTCCTCCACATAGACGGAATAGGTCTCGTTCCAGAGTTCCGGCGAAATCTCTTCCGGGGTCGTCACCTGCCAGCCCCAGAGGTACTCCACGTAATGGGCCATGGCGGCGGCGCCGGCGTACTTTTCCGCCATCATGCCTTCGATCCACTTGGAGTTCAGGTACCGGCTCCTGACTTCCTGGCCCAGAAACTGGGCCAAGGGAGTCATTTGCACCTGACCTTGGCTTCTTTGATCGGCCAAAAACAAGGCGGGACTCTCGCCGTCCAGGGATTCTATGGCCGAAGACAAGCCGCCCAGAAACATGAAGACGTCGTCGTTGTCCATGGCCGCGTATAAGTTGGAAGAGACGGAGTGCCAAGCCACTTTGGCTCCCGACAGATTCTGCTCCAAAGCCTCTCTGGCCGGAGCCCCCCAGACGTCGGCCCCGTAGGCGAAGGCCGTATGAGTCTTGAAGACGTCCGAGATGGCCTTTCGATCCTCCCATAACCCGGAGGCGGAGACGAGCTCGGAGACCCGATTGCCGTAGGCGCCGGGGGCCTCGGAGAAGATGCGGGCTTTGGAGAATCGGCCCGCCTCCTCTTCCGAAAAGCCCAAATCCAATAAGGCCTGATAGTTCTTTTGATCGCCTTGGCGCACGAAATTGTCCAAGTCGTCCTGAGCCGCCGCCTGACGGAAGGCCTTGTCTATGAAAATGACTTTGTCCGGAAAGAGATCCCGATACAGCCCCGAGATGTCCACCATCACGTCGACCCTCGGCCGCCCCAGAATATGCGCAGGGATGGGCCTGGAGCCCAAAATGCGGCCGTTCTCGCTCCAGATCGGCTCCACCCCGATCAGAGACAAGATCGTCGATTCGTTCAACCCCTCGTTGCGCAAGCTTTCCACGGCCCACAAGACCACGGCCACCTTGTCGGGGTATTCCGAATGCGCGGCCAGGTAATCGCGAATTATCTGGTCGGCCGCCTCTTGCCCCAGCTTCCAGGCGGCCCGGGTGGGCATATAGGCCGGCGAGAGCCCGTAGAAATTGCGGCCGACGGGTATGGCGTCGGGATTTCTGACGGGATCGTTCCCTTCCCCCGGCTCCACGTAATGGCCGGAGAGAGCCCCCAGGATCGACTTCAATTCGGCCGGGCCGCTGACGCGCAGATCCGCGCGCAGAGCTTCTTCGGACTTTTCTCCGCCCGATTTTTTCCGGATGGCCTCGACCATGCCGTCGAGCTCCTCTCCGGCCGGCGAAAGGCCCAACGTGTGCAGGCCGTAAGGAATGGTCGCCAACTCCAAGTATTCCAGATATTGGGACAGCTTTTGGATTTCTTCCGGCGTGGTGAAGCTGAGGTTCAGATCTTTTTCCAGGCCCAAATCGGCAGTCAGTCGGCCGATGGCCTCAAGATATTGACCGACCGTGACCGCCTCGACGGCCTGAGCTTGTTCGTAATTGACCAGCAGATCTTTCAGTTTGTCGTAGTCGGCCTGATTGCCGGCCTCCACCAGAAGAGGGATCAGGTGATCGACGACCACGGCGCGTCCCCGGCGTTTCGCTTGCAGGCCTTCGCCGATGTTGTCCATGATGTAGGGATAGACGCTGGGGATGTCCGTGCCCAGAACTTCCGGCGGACAAGACGCGCTCAAACCGGATTGCTTGCCCGGCAACCACTCGTGGGTGCCGTGAGTGCCCAGATGGATGACGGCGTCCGCGTCAAAGCCGCGCTTGAGCCACAAATAGGCGGCTATGTACTGATGATGAGGCTGCATGGTCAAGTCATGATACAGCTTCAGCGGATCGTCGACCTCGCCTCTGGCCGGCTCCGGCAGCATGACCACGTTCCCGGCCCTGACCATGGGGATGACGATTTTACCGTCTCGGATCATGGGCCCGCCGTCTTCGGGTTCGCCCCACTGGGCCGTCACTTTGGCCCGGAAATCCGCCGGCAGCTCGGCGAACCACTCCTTGTAGACGGCCACGTCCAAAAGCTCGGCCAGACCCGAATCAATAAGGTTGTCCAGTTCTCCCGGCGCCCAGGAGCCGATGTTGATTCCGCCCTTCAAGACCAGATCTTTAATGGTCTCCTCGTCCAATTTGAGATCCTCGGCCAGCGCGTAGCCGGCGTCGGCCAAAGCGGCGGTCAGAGTCTCCAGACTTCTGAAGATGTTGAGATAGCTGGCCCCTATGTTTTGCTTGCCCCGAGAATTGTTGTAATACAAGACGGCGATCTTCTTTTCCGCGTTGGGCTTGCTTCTAAGCTCAATCCAATTGCGGATCCGGGGCATCAGACGCTGCAGTTGCTCGTCAATCAGCTCGTAGCGATAAGTCAACGACCCGTCCGGGAAAACTTCCTCGACCTTGGCCATGAGGACGGTAGGCTCGATGGCCCCGGACACTTCAGGGTTGTCGAGATTCCAGACCACGTCCATGGAGGCGACGCCCTGATCGCTTGCCCGCCACTCGTCCAAGGTCTGGGAGTAGAGTTTGAGGCCGTTGAAGATGGGCACGTCCAAAGCCAGGAGAGCCTTTTTGACGCCTTCGTTGTAGGAGACGTAAAATTTCAGGCCAAAGCTCAAAACGGCGTCCACCCGAGCTTTTTGCTCAGGATCCATGAAGAAGTTTTCCAAAACGCTCTGATCGTGGCCGAAAGCCGGCAACATGTTGAAGCCGCCCTTTTCCAGACCGTCCACGAGCTCATTTAAAGACTCAATCTGCCCCTCTATGAGGTAGGTGGAGAAAAACATCAACCCCAACGTGGGGCGAGCCGGATCGTGGAGGCCGCTGGAACGGTACCAGCTCATATACTCGTCGTAAGTGGCGAAAGTTTTGGCCGCCGCCGGATGGTACAGCCCCTCTTCCAGCGTCTCTTCGACCGGGGCGTAAGCTATGGCGGGATCCACTTCCAAAGCCAACGCCCTGCAGATCATGTTGACGACGTTTTTGACGCTCAGAAAGTCGAAGTATCTGGACACTTCCGGGTTGAACTCGAAACCTTTGGCGACAAGGGTCTTGTCGTCCTTGGAGCCCCTCAAGGCCAGGACTCTCGCTTGGCGCGGCAGATTGCGGCTTTCCGCGAAATCGGCCAGATTGTCGTCCATCACGTCGACGATGACGATCCGGCTTTGATCGAAGAATGCGGCTTTGTCGGGATCGTTTTCCAAATCCCTCAAGCAGAAGGCTCTGACCGAAACGCCGTCCGGGGCCTCAAATTCTTCGACGGCCTTGAAGACCATGTAGCTGTCGGAATCCGTCACGAGAAGCGAAAGATAATCGTCGGCGGCGGCCGGGGAAGAAATCCCGGCCGCGAAGAGAATAATCGTCAACATCAACTGCGGCCATTTCATAACAACCCTCGACCAGGGATAATCGCCAAAAAAAAAAACCGCTTTTGGCGCCGAAAAAAATCAATTGCCGTCATCCGGCAGATAGACCATGCTGCCGTCTTCCAGCCTATAAGCCACGCCCAGACGAACGCCCCGGCCTTCAGCTTCGGTTCGAGTTATTTTGGTCGCCTCCAAGCGGTTGGCCTTTTTGGTGATGATGGTCATCTCCCCGTCCGACGATTCGGCGACCACGGTGACTTCGCTTTCGCCGGACAAGATCTCGCCCAGCCCCATGGCCGACAAAAAACTGATGAGAACGGCCACGATGAAAACCAAAAAGATGTCTATCAAATTGATGACGGCAAGCATGGGGTCGTCGGCTTCCTTGACGGCAATTCGGCTGCCGAAGCCTTTGACGAAACGAGATTTCATTTTAAAACCTTTGCTGATTGACGAAAATGATCTTTTGGAGCATCTCGGACTGAACTTCTAAAGCTTTTGCCGTTTCAGCTTTTTTTTTTTACAGTTTTAGTTTTTGCAGTTATAGATTTTGTTGCTTAAGCTTTTACAGCTCAAGCTTTTGCAGCTCAAGTTTTTACAGCTCAAGCTTTTACAGTTCAAGTTCTGGCGGCTCAAGCTCTGGCGACTTCAGTTCTGACTGTTTTTTGGAAAAACGTCAAGACGAACTTTTTGGCCCCAATTTTTCTTCGGTTCTGGATAGAACCACCAACTCCAGAGTCTCCAGATCGCTCTCCAGCCAACTGCTTCTGACGGCATGAAGCACGAAGGCGGTGACGCCGACGGCCAAACCGACGATGGTGGCCGTGAAGGCCACGACCAGATCGGAAGACAATCTACTCATGTCTCCCTGACTGAGACCGGCCAATCCCGTGCTCATGGGAATGAGAGTGGCGATGAGTCCGGTGGAAGGACCGAGGCGAACCAAAATTCTCAAAAAATTTAGCTTTTTCCGATAATAATCGCTAACTTCCTGAAACAGGCGTTCGACCTCGCGCCAGCCGACCTTCTCGCCGTTCAACAGAGCGTCAAGGTTGTCCAGAGTCGCCCCCAGATAGTGATCCAGTCTCCTGCGCCCTTTGAGGATGGCCGGCCAATCCTCGGAAGCGGGCTTGCGCAGTCTGGCCCTCTCCCCCCATTCGGCGATGAAGGAGCCGAAGGATATGACCAGGCCGACGAAGGCCGCCAACAAGACGACCATAGCCGGATAGAGAAGCGATGAAGAAATAAGATACAGAATAGATTGGATCAAAGCCCCAAAATTCATAAAGCACCCAGAGCAAATTGGCCTAACTCATATTTTTTGAAATTGACATATCATTAAATTTTAATCATGTAATCAAATAGTTTCAATTATTTTAAATATCAGCAATAATTTATTATTATTCTTTAAAAATTTTCGCGTCTTTTGTTTTCGTCTGGACGACGAGTCTTTCTCGGACGAGTCGTCCTCGAATGAGTCTTTCTCGGACGAGTCGTCCTCGAATGAGTTTGTCTCGAACGAGTCTGTCTTGAATGAATCTCTCGCGAATGAGTCTGTCTCGGACGAGTCTGTCTCGAACGAGTCTTTCTCGAACGAGTCTTTCTCGGACGAGTCTTTCTCGAATGAGTTGTTCTCGGAGGAGTCGTCCTCAAAAGAGTCTGTCTCAGACGAGTGATCCTCGAAAGAGTTTCTCTCGAACGAGTCTGTCTCGGACGAGTTGTTCTCGGACGAATCGTTCTCGCCATGGAAGAGAAGAACCGTCCGGCTCGCTCCTATTTATGCTCTTTTTTCGCCCAAAAGAGGCGAGCCTTCAGCTCGGGAACGTTTTCGGCTCAGAGCGGAGGGACGCCGGCCGCCGGCTTCGTGAGCGCGGCGACGTCCCCAAAAAAAGCCGGCCAGAGAGAGCAAAACGAGGCCAACTACGACCCAGACCTCTCCGGCGAAAGAGACGGTCTCCCGTTGATTCGAATAGGCGGCCAGGCGATAGATCCTGTCTATCTGACCAAACTGGGGCAGAACCAAAGCGGAAATCATAAAATACGAGCCGATGAGGAGCATGGTCAGACCTAAAACTCGCTCCAAATCCTCGTTGACCCCAACCCGTCCGATTATCATCAATAAACCGGCCAGACCGGCGGCGACGACGAAGCCCAAAAACAAAAGGAAAGCCCCTGCGCCGGCTTGATGTGGAAAATACAGGGCCAGACAGCTTAAGGACATGATGATGACCGACAAACACACCGGACAGGGCACGACCAAAGCCAGCCAACCGAAGGAAGACGCCGGCTTTCGGTCAGATTCGGGAGAATGGCTTTTCGCGTCAGCCGACGAGGTCGCAGGTTGATCGACAGTTTGGCCGACAGTTTGGCCTAGGCTTTTGTTTCCGGCGAAAGAGCGAGGCTCGTCTTCCCGAGCCGAACGCAAGACTATCAAGCCCCACAGAAACAAAAGGACGGCGACC
>JAIRTO010000052.1 GCA_031254895.1 Deltaproteobacteria bacterium | reverse complement strand
ATTCCAAGTCCTCCGCCCAAATCCAAATACTTGATCTTTATCCCTCGCTCCTTCAGTTGGCCGACGAGAACCTTCAGCCGCTCTATGGCCGCCGCGAAGGGGGCCGCGCTGGTCAGCTGGGAGCCGATATGGCAGTCCAGACCAACGACCTCCAAGGCCGGATCGGCGGCGGCTCTGACGTACAACGCCAGAGCTTCCTCCATGGGCACCCCGAATTTGCTCTCTTTTAGGCCGGTGGCGATGTAGGGATGAGTGCCGGGATCGACGTCGGGGTTGACCCGTAGGGCCACAGGCGCGACCAGCCGGCGCTCGCCGGCTATTTTGGAGATGAGGGAAAGCTCCGGCTCCGACTCGACGTTGAACATCATGATGCCGGCTTCCAAAGCCTGGACTATTTCGTGAGCCGTCTTGCCGACTCCGGAATAAACTATTTTTGAGGCCGGGATGCCCGCCCGGGTGGCCCGAAACAATTCTCCGCCCGAGACGATGTCCGCGCCTAAGCCCTGCTTGGCCGCCATGGCCAAAAGGGCCAAATTCGAAGCGACTTTGACGGAATAGCAAATCTGATGAGGAACAGGAGCGAAGGCTTTGGCGAAAGAGGAAAGTCCATCTTTGAAGGCGGCCGCGCTATAGACGAAAACCGGCGTGCCGACCGTCTCGGCTATTCTGGACAGAGCCACATCCTCAGCGTAAAGCTCCGAGTCTCTGTAGCAAAAGTGGTTCATCGAACACCTCTGGACTGGTTCGAACGACGAGCGAGCCGACGTCTTTGGAAAAAAAAATCAAAAAAAAACGAATGACGAAGAAAACGAGATCTTCGTCGAAAGAGCGCCGCCCGACAAGCTCGGGCTTCAGGGGATTCGGCCTTCGGAAAGAACGGCCGACATGGTAAAAACAGCGGAGCGTCTTGCGGCTCCCTTTAAGGTTCTTCGGCCAGCGAAGCGAAATGAACCGAAGATTTCCATGACCGGCCGAGTTCTTCGAGCCGACGGAAGATCGCCCAAAAAACCGCTCCAGACTAGACCAAAGACTGTTCGCAGGTCTCTTTTAGACAGACTTAGCTAAACTAAGGCGGCTAAAAAAATTCCAAAGGGTCGCCGGAAGACCGCCTTAGGTTCACGAGAGAACCAGCCGAGAACATCGCCAAAGGGGCTCTAGAGAGCCGCTGGAACACCGCCTAAAGTTCGCAAGAGAACCAGCCGGGAACGTCGCCAAGGGCCGCTAAAGAGCCGCCGGAACACCGCCAAAAGTTCGCAAGAGAACCAGCCGGGAACGCCGCCAAGGGCCGCTAGAGGGCCGCAGGAACACCGACTAATGTTCACTGGAGAACCAGCCGAGAACATCGCCAAAGGGCCGGCTGAACACATCGCCAAAAGGGCGCCAGAAGACCTCTGAAACATCGCCAAAGACTCACTTGAGGTCAACCGGCTCATCGCCAAAAGATCGCCTGAAACCTGAAAGAGCGACGGACAATTAGCCAACCAAAAATCGTCCAAACTCAGATGCCCGGATCGACGAAGACGGGCATCTCCTGCGGCTGGTCAACTTCAGGCGGAGCGAAGTAGACCTCCACCTCAGGGGAAGGCCGGCTTTCGTTGGCCCTGGGACTGTCGTCCACGGCGGTCAGTCGATAACGGACGTCCTGATTCGAGGGAGCGTCGACGTCCAGATAAGTGTTGCCGGTCAACAATCCGCCCAAGCGGACGAAATTGTCCGAGCCCACGACGGAACGATAGAGATAAAAGCCGGCGACGTCGCCGCTCTCCCGACGATCTTGCCAGGACAGTCGGATCCCCTGCGGGGATAAGGCGGCGTCCAAAAAAGGCGGCGGTGCCGGCGGGAGAGCGTCTTGAACTTGCACCGCGATTTCATCCGTCCAAGGACCCGGCAGCAACGACTCCCCTTGCAGACGGACTAAACGAGCCCTGTAGTAGTAATCGTTTTCATAGGCCACGGAGAGATCGCGCTGACCGTCTCTGGCCGGAACCAGGTTGACGTATGACCCGTCGCGGCCTTGCCGTCTCTGAACCTCGACCAGAAGATCCTCAGGCGGAGTCGGCCAGCTCAGGCGGACGGAAAGATCGTCGGCGGAAGCTCGAAAGCCGGCCAGACGCCCCGGAGGGTGAACCATGAAGACCTTGGTTTCCCGCCAGGAAGAAGGATGAACCGCTCCTCGGGAAGAGAAGCCGGCCACCCGGAAAACGTAGACGTAGCCGGGCTGCAGATCCGTCTGCCAAACGTATTCGCCTGGCCAGATGCTCTGACCTGGAGCCGGCGACTGGAGGTGAACCTCGTCGGCTTTGGACGGCGACGTCGGACAGCCTTGACAGAAAGAATCGGCTTCGTATCTGGCCGACCAGACCTCGAAATGATCCAGCGTTTGAAGAGGCCGTCCGGCGACGTTGGTCATGGGAGCTTTCCAGGTCAGCCATAAATGGCCGTTGTGGTCAACCGTCTGAGTCAAGTTTTCCACTCCGACCGGCAAAGTGACCATCTCCGGATAGGGATGCGTTTTGACTCCGCAAGCTAGAAACGAAACGGCCAAGATCAGCGACAACAAACAGAGCAGCGTCGCAGATCCGCCGCTGCTGGAGCTTTTTCCGCGTTGGCGGCAAGCGTCCGGCGGCGTCATGAATTTTGTCGAGCCGAGAAGCCTTTGACCTGAAATATCGTCGGAGGCGTAACCAAAAGCTTCTCCGCTTCGAGCGTCTGTCCGTGGATTCATGGTCTTTATCCTAAGGGAGCGGCAAAACGTTCCAACTTGTCGTCCGCCGAATTTCATCTCTCCGCATCATCTCAACTTTCCGCATCATCTCAACTTTCCGCGTCATCCCAACTCGTCCGCTTCATCGCATCTCATCTATCCGCTATATCTAATCTATCCGCTATATCTCATCTCTCCGCTTCATCTCAACTCGCCGCGCTATCTCATCTCTCCGCATCCCATCTCATCCGCTTCATCTCAACTCTCCACGTCATCCCAACTCCCCGCTTCATCTCATCTCCCCGCTTCATCCCAACTCATCTCCTCTCTCCGCTTCAACTCCATTCGTCCGCTTCATCTCCTCTCGCCGCGTCATCCAAACTCGTCCGCGTCATCTCAACTCTCCGCTTCAACTCAATTCCTCCGCTTAATCTCAACTCTCCGCCTCAACTCAATTCTCCACGTCATCCCAACTCTCCGCTTCATCTCATCTCTCCGCTCCATTTCAGTCCCCAGAACTGATGACGATGTCGATAAGCCTCTGAGGCGCCTCCGTCACGTCATCGAGTCCTTTCGAATATTTCAAATCCAGGAGAGAGTCGTCGATCCTGCTTTTGACTTCGCTCCAGGCCGTTCCCCCCGGAGTCTTGTCTCTCGCCGCAATGATAGTCTTCAAAGACAGCTTGTCGAGGATCTCTTCGTCAGCCAGGGGACAAATTTCTTTCAACATTTTAGCCCCCACGGCTCGGAGAGGCAGGCCCGCTTCCATGGCTCTGGCCACCAGAGTTCCAACCTGCTCGTGAGCCAGACGAAAGGGAACGCCTTTCCTGACCAGATGATCGGCCAGGTCGGTGGCGGCAATGTAGGGATCGTTGGCCGCCTTCTCCAGATTCGCGTAATTGAACCGCAAACCTTTGACGATGTCCTCGGCCAGAGGCAAAACCAGCTCCAAAGTTTCGACGGTGTCGAAAACGGGCTCCTTGTCTTCCTGCAAATCCCGATTATAGCTCATCGGCAAGCCCTTGACGACGGTCAAGAGGGTCACTAGATTGCCGATGGTTCGGCCGGCTTTGCCCCTCATCAGCTCGGCCCCGTCCGGATTCTTCTTCTGAGGCATCATGGAGCTCGTCGTGGTCAACGAATCGGGCAACGAAGCGAAACCGAACTCGGCAGAGCACCAGAGAATCACGTCTTCGGCCAGTCGGGACAGATGAACCATCAGGATGGCCCCAAAGGACAGAAATTCCATCATGTGATCTCTGCTGGCCACGGCGTCCAGACTGTTGGTGCTCAAAGAGAACATGGGGCCCGCGCCGAGATGTTGGGCCGTGATCATAGGATCGATGGGCAACCCCGTGCCGGCCAGAGCTCCGCTGCCCAGAGGCATGGACTTGAGACGGGGATATAGAGAGCGAAGACGGTCTCGATCGCGTCGGATCATGTCGTGATAGGCCATCAAATGGTGAGACAGAAGAATCGGCTGCGCCCGTTGCAGATGCGTGTACCCGGGCATGGGCCTATCGCCGGCCTCCATGGCCTTGTCGAGCAGAACGCGCAGAAAACGGCCAAGTTCCTCGAAAAAGCCCCTGGTCTTGTCGATAAGATACAGACGCATGTCCAGAGCCACCTGATCGTTGCGGCTGCGGGCCGTATGGAGCCTGGCTCCGGCGTCGCCGATCAGATCGGTCAAGGACTTTTCCACGTTCATGTGGACGTCTTCCAGCTTTTCGTCCCAGACCATGGTTCCGTCTTCCACTCGGCCCAGAATGGTCTTGAGGCCGCTTTCAACTTTGTCGAAGTCGGCTTTGGTCAAAAGACCCTGCGCGAAAAGCATTTTGGCGTGAGCGAGACTGCCTTTTATGTCGTAACGAGCCAGCTTGCGATCGAAGCCGACGGAGACTGAAGCCTTGGCCAGAGAAGAAGCCTGAGGCGACTTGAGACGCCCTTTTAAAATCCCCTCGCCTTTGGCCTCGGTTAGACCGGCCTTAGGAGACCGGGCTGAAGAGGATTTTTTCTCGCCCGGCTTTCCTTTAGTCGAAACAGCCCGACCGTCCATCTTCTCGGCGCCCCGACCGACGGATTTTCCAGTTTTGCTTTTTTTTGGCTCAGAGGCCATGCCAGTCGCCTTTCGCCCAGATAGGCAGACACTACGCAAGTCTCGCCTGGAGAAACGCTTGCGCAAAAGCTTTTTGCTTCCGTAAACGTTTATCGCTTCCGCAAAAGTTTTTGATTTGCGCAAAAGCGTTTAGCTTTCGCAAAAAACTTATCGCTTCCGCAAAAGCCTTTCACTTCCGCAAAAGATTTTAGCTTTCACAAAAGCTTATCGCTTCCGCAAAAGTTTTAATTTGCGCAAAAGCTTTTAGCTTTAGCAAAAGCCTTTCACTTCCTTAAACGTTTATCGCTTACGGAAAAGTATTTTATTTGCGCAAAAGCTTATTGATCCGCAGCCTCAGTCCGCTGCACCTGATGAAGCCGCCGGCGTCGCTCTGGTCGTAGACCTGGTCGGTTTCGAAGGTGGCGAAGGCGTCGCTGTAGAGAGAATCGTCGGACTTGCGGCCGACGACCGAATCTCCGCCTTTGTACAGCTTTAGGCGGACGACGCCGTTGACCTTCTCCTGAGTGTGATCGATCATCTCCTGAAGGGCGATCCTTTCGGGAGAAAACCAAAAGCCGTTATAGACCGCCGTGGAGTATTTAGGCAACAAGCCGTCCTTCAGATTTATGACTTCCCGATCCAAAGTGATGGATTCCATGTTGCGGTGAGCCAGCCAAAGGATGGTACCGCCGGGAGTCTCATAGACGCCCCGACTTTTCATGCCGACGTAGCGGCTTTCGACGAGGTCGACTCGGCCGACCCCGTTTTCGCCGGCCAACTTGTTCAAATGGGCCAGCAGCTCGGCCGGGCTCATTTTTTGGCCGTCCACGGCCACAGGGTTGCCGCCGGCGAATTCGATCTCCACGTATCTCGGAGAGTCAGGCGCCTTTTCCGGGGACACGGTCAAAAGGAACATGCTCTCGTCCGGCTCGCGCCAAGGATCTTCCAGAATGCCGCCCTCGTAGCTGATGTGCAGAAGATTGCGATCCATGGAGTACGGCTTCTCGACGGTCACCGGAACCGGAATGTCATGGGCCCGGGCGTATTCGATCAGAGAGGAGCGGGAAGTGAAGTCCCATTCGCGCCAAGGGGCCACCGTCTTGATCTCGGGATGAAGAGCCATGGCCGTGAGCTCGAAACGAACCTGGTCGTTGCCCTTTCCGGTCGCTCCGTGAGCGATGGCGTCGGCGCCTTCGGCGACGGCGATCTCCGTCAGATGTTTGGCGATGACGGGTCTGGCCAGAGAAGTGCCCAGCAAATACTGCCCCTCGTAAATGGCGTTGGCCCGCATGGCCGGGAAGACGAAATCGCGGACGAACTCTTCCCTGACGTCTCTGATGTGACATTTGGAGGCGCCGGTTCGCAGAGCCTTGGCCTCTAGTCCGTCAAGTTCCTCCGCCTGACCTACGTCCGCGCAGAAGGCTATGACTTCCTCGGCGCCGTAGTCCTGGCGCAGCCAGGTCAGAATGATGGAAGTGTCCAGGCCGCCGGAATAGGCCAGGACAATCTTTTTGGCCTTGGAGGCCGGAACTTTGGACATGATGACTCCACCTTTCAAAAAAAACTTGGGCGGCTTGGCCGCCCTGACGGTAACTGCTTAATTTAGCAAGTTGCCTGTTCAGTTTCAAGGATTTTGTTTTTTTGTTTTTCCGTCAGTCGAAAAAAAAGTCGCCTGCGGCTACGGAGCGTCGATTTCGACGCTCCGCGAAGGGGGCGAAGTCTTCGACGTCCACCACGTCGCCAGCTTGGCGTCTACGGCGAGCCGAGCCGTAAGGCGCAACTTGTTGGCTGTAAACTCGAAATCATGACGAGATTGGCCGTTGTGACGAGATTGGTCGTTGTGTGGCGAGGAAATGTCTTGACGACAATTTTTTTTTGACGAAAAAAGGTCGCGGCGAGAGAAGGAGTCGTCTCGGCGGATGGGGGCGAACGTAGGCAAATTTTTCACTTTAGCATTCAATGGAACTTGTTCGCTTCGACATGTTCGTTTCGACATGCTCGTTTCGACATGTTCGTTTCGACATGTTAGCTTCGAAGCCTCGATTTCTTCTGCGGCCGAGGGAGTCTTTCATCTTCGGCGTCGAAAAACGACGGACTCTTATGACGCTATCTGCGCCAGAAAAACGAAAAACGTCGTCAAACTGCGATAAAATCTGTAAAATAGCCAAATTAGACACTAAATTACATGTCAGACAAGAATGTATTTTATTTTTTTTGTTCATAAAAGTGGTAAAGATAAATCTTAGTCGTTATTACATCATGTTTATCAACTATTTAGTTAAAACAAGCGTATAAAAGAAAGTTTAATTCCTTTTTTTTGGCGCGTTTTATTTCTCTTGACCATGATGGCGATCGCGACATCCTCTTGTTTGTTTTTGGACGCTCCCTATCCCTGGCCAACAAGAGAGGGTTCTTGACCAATACGCCAAAAACCAAAAGACTGTCAAACTCGAAATCCTGGCGACGACGCCCCTTTCCTTACTTAAATGAGCTGGTC
>JAIRTO010000172.1 GCA_031254895.1 Deltaproteobacteria bacterium | reverse complement strand
CACGACGCCTATCTGACCGTCTGGCTGGTCAAAAAATCGATCAAAAAGACGGAGACGACGAAAGTCGTCGACGCCATAGGCATACCCGAGATTCAAGCCGAACAGCTCATCAAGAAGCTTTCGTAGACGACGGTTTTTGCGTTTTGGCGATTGCCGTTCTAGGCGGCGAGCCGTTCGTCCCGGCGAACCCGGCGAGTCGACGAAATGGCGAGTCGACGAACCCGCGAGTTGGCGAACCGGCGAGCCGACGCTCCGGCGGAGCGCGACGTTTTCGTTTAGAAGGCGTTTTTGTTTTGAGTGCACTTTTGTTTGGAGGGTGTTTTCGTTTGGAGGGAGTTTTCGTTCGGAGGGCGTTTTTGACCGTCCGGAAAATATGAAACGAGCCGCCTTCGTCTGTGGTTCGTTTCCTCTATGGTTTCCTGCGACTTCTAGAGATTATCCCGAAAAGCCGATCTGAAATGGTCATCACGATCTGGTCATTATGAGCCTGGTCGTCCTGAGCCGGTCAGATCGGCTTTTCGATTTTTTATGTCGTTATGTCGTTATATCGTTATGTTGTTATGTCGTTATGTTGTTCTGTTGTCATGCTTTCATTTTTTCAGGCGCCAGTTTTTCCAGCGGGAGAATATGGCCCTAAATCTTCGTCCCAGAGGGGAGAGGTGAGGGCAGCGAAAAAACAGAGCCAGGGCGAAATATAGGAGCGCTCCCAGCGGCAGGCCCAGAGCGATCCGCCAGAGCTGGCTACGGAAGCCTCCTTCCAGATCGAGGAATAAGGGCCAGATGGCCAGGCCCATCAAGAGGGACCAGAGAAGATATCGTCCAAACTCCAGAAACAGGGGGCGAAGCTTGACGTGTCCCTCACGCTTCAGGAGGAGGGCCAGCCAGACGAAATTGACCAGACTCGTGATGGAGCTGCCCAGAGCCAAGCCGACGTGTCTGAGGGGAAACATGAGGATGATCCCGGAGATCAAGCCGACGCCTAAAGAGACGGCGGCGACCAAGGCCGGCGTTTTGGTGTTGGAGCGGCTGTAGAAGGCTCGAGCCAGAATGGTCACGGCCGACATGAAAGGCAGACCCGGCAGGTAGCCCCAGAGAGCGGCCGCCGTTTCTCTGGAGCTGATGGCCTCGAAGCTGCCTCTTTGGAAGAGGAGCTCGACGAGGCTGTGCGACATGACCATTAGGCCGATGGTGGCCGGTATGGTGATGAACAGCTGCAGGCCCAAGGTCGACTGTAAGGTCGTTTTGAAGCCTTCGGCGTCTTTCTTGGCGGCCAGCTCGGACAAGGCGGGCAAGACGGCGGTGGCCAGGGCCAGCGAATAGATGCCGACGGGGAATTGAACGAGCCGGTCGGCGTAGTAGAGCCAGGAGACGCTGCCTTCCGGCAGAAAGGAGACCAGCTGGGTGTTTATCAAAACGGACACCTGGTAGGCGGCTCCGCCTAAAGCGGCCGGGCCCATGAGCTTGACGATCTTCCAAATGTCGCTGTCTCTGAAATCGAATTTAGGCCGCAAAAAAGGTCCGGCTTTCCGCAGGCCAGGCAGTTGGATGGCCAACTGCAGCGTTCCGCCCAACAAGGCGCCGATGGCCAGACCTATGATGGGGGTTTCCAGTCTCGGGCTGATCGCGGCGGCGCCCAAAATCATGGCCAGATTTAGAGTGACCGGAGCCAGAGAAGGGATGGTGAACTCGCCGAGGGAATTTAAGGCGCCTACGGCCAGGGCGGTGAGAGACATCAACAAGATGTAGGGAAACAAGATCCTGGTCAAAAGGACGGTCAGGGCCATCTGGTCCGGGTTGTCGGCGAAGCCCGGGGCGAGAGCCAAAACGATCTGCGGGGCCGCCAAAACGCCCACAGCGGTCAGACAGGTCAGAAAAATGGCCAAAAGCGTCCAGGAGCCCCGAAACAGAGCGGCGGCTCCGCTGAGACCCTCGGAGTTCAGTCTCTTGGTGAAGATGGGGACGAAGGCCGGCGTGAGAGCTCCTTCGGCCAACAGTCTTCTGAGAAAATTCGGGATCCGGAAGGCCACGAAAAAAGCGTCGGCGACGGGACCGGCCCCGAAATAAAAGGCCGTGACCTGATCTCTGGCCAGACCGGCGATGCGCGAGAGGAGGGTGAAAAAGGCGACGACCGAGGCGTTTTTGACCAGGCTGCCCTTTGTTTCGCTGTTTTTTTTCGCGTCATGTGTTGACAAAATAGTCTCGCTTTAGTATATTTTTTCGATCGACATGGGCCTCATTTTTTTGGCCCGCGAAATTTCCGGCGACGACTTTAACACGTCCTGGCCTGCACAGATTTAATACCACAAAGGAGCGCGTCTTGGCCAACCATAAATCAGCATTGAAGAGGGCCCGTCAGAGCGTGACCCGCCAGAGCCGCAACCGCATCGGCAAAACCAAAATTAAACATGCCTTGAAAGCCGCTAGGGCCAATATCGCTCAACCTCCTGAGGTTTCCCAGGAGACGATGCGTAAAGCCATGAGCGCCTTGCACAAGGCCTCTTCCAAAGGAATAATACACCGTCGGAACGCCGCCAGACGCATATCCAGACTGGCCAAGCAGCTCCATAAGGCTGCCGTCGCTCAAGCGTAAGTTTTCGCTCTTCGTCAAAGATATTCGGATTCGCCGTTTTCACGAAGGATTTTGTCGCCGGCCTTTTAGCCCGTCTTGCCCTCGCTTGACGTCGTCAGGCCTTGCTAAGCCGTCGTTAAGCTTTGTTAGGTCTTGTTAGGCGCGTTGCCTTGCTAGGCTTTATCTGGCCTTGTTTCGCGTTGTTTGGCGTTTCTGTCGGCGACGACCGTCTGAGCCGTTTGCCCTGGTTTTGGGCAGACGGCTTTTTTGTTGCCCAAAAACTCTGGAGTTCATTCCATTTGCGGTCTGGGCGAATCCGCAGATTTCGTAGGTCGATTCTATTCGTCGGTCGATTCTGTTCGTTGGTCGATTCTGTTTGTGCTCCCACCCCGTCGACAGAGAGAACACCTTCCTTCGATCGAATGGCGCTTCGTCCTCTGGTTCGGCTTCTGTTTGGTTTTGTTAGGCTTCTGTTTGGCTCCGTCGCCGGCGACGGCCGGGTATGGCCACAAGGGCATATTCTAACCTGGTTTTTTGGAATATCCAAAATTAATATGCTGTCCCGACCGCCGATGGAAAAAGTCTGCAGAGCCTTACAGCAGCCTTCTCTTCGGCCTGACCGTAAACTGTCGTCGACGAATTCAATTCGTCTTCAGAACAGCTTCGCTTCAGTTGATCCATAGGACAGCTTCGCCTCCGTCGGTTGAGTTGTTCGCTAGAGGCTCAAAAATAGCTGGGGGCGGTTGCGTCGCCTGTCGACAGTCAGTCTGTAGGACAGCTTCCCCTCCGTCGGACGAGTTGTTCGCTTGGGAACCAAAAATAACTGGGGCGGTTACGGCGGCGTTGCCTGTCGACAGTTGGTTTTCAGGACAGCTTCGCCTCCGTCGGACGAGTTGTTCGCTTGGTGAGCAAAATAACTGGGCGGGTTGCGGCGTCGCCAGTCGACAGTTGGTCTTCAGGACAGCTTCGCCTCTGTCGGACGAGTTGTTCGCATGGGGATCAAAAACAGCTGGGATGCGGCTGCGTCGCCTGTCGACGTCATCTATCGACGTTGCGAGGTCGAAATGTAACGGTTCGAACTTTCGGTTGTTTTTTGGTATTATTGAATTTCCGCTTCGATCATTGGCGTTAAATCTTGATTTTGCGTCTGTCAACCATATTGTCTTGAGGCATTCTTCATGAAAAAAATCTTTTTCGGCAACACGCAAAACTTTGACGAAATCATACGGTCGGACATGATCTATGTCGACAAGACTCGGCACATCCATAAACTGCTGAGTAATCCTCAAGCCTATTTCTTGTGCCGTCCCAGGGGCTTCGGCAAATCATTGTTTCTAGATGCGATTGATAAAGCCCTTTCCGGCGAACGCGAGCTTTTTGAAGGATTGTGGCTTGATTCGTCGGACTGGGAGTTCAAAAAAACCCCCGTGATCCGTTTGAGCATGGACTTCGCCCAAACGTCGCCTGGAGGCGAGCTTAATAAACGGATCATGGAAGCGCTGGAAGAAATAGCCAAAAATTTCCAAATCGAAGTCCGAAACGAAAGTTTAGACGTCTTGTTTTCAAGTCTGGTTCGAAACTTGAGCGCCGAGCGGCAAAGCAAAGTGGCCATTCTCGTCGACGAATACGACGCTCCCGTAATGGATCATATCGAAGAACCGGGACTGGCGCGGAGCAATCTGGAAACCCTCGCCGGCTTTTACCGTTTGATCAATCAACTTTCAAAGCATATTGGCTTCGTCTTCGTCACCGGCGTTACTCAGTTGGCCAGAGTCGGCCTGGGCCAAAGCTCCGCCAACTTGGTCGACATTTCTTTGGACCCGGAATTTGCGGATGTTTGCGGCTTTACGCACGAAGAGCTGGATCGTTATTTTGGGATTTATTACCTAGACACCTTGGAGACGATGATCAAACGCCGCCGAATGAACCCCAAAGACGACGTGGAAGATTTGCTCAATCGGATCTTGGCTTGGTACGGCGGCTACAGTTTCGACGAATTTGCTCCTTACAGTCAAGCCATTCAAAGGGTTCTGAACCCTTTTTCCATCCTGAATTTTTTCGCCAAAGCCCGTTTCGAGAATTATTGGGTCAATGCCGGCAATTCCATGTTTTTGTCGCGGATGATCAGCCGCCAGCCAAAGAGCTATTTAGAGCTTGACCTTAAGAACGTCGATTCGACGACTCTCTCTTCTCTTGATTTTGCGGAATTGAACAATATTGCCCTCCTATTTCAGACCGGCTATCTGACTTTGGACCGCGTCAAGATGACGCCTGGCCGAGGCCGCGTCGGCCTGGTCAGAACGTTAGTCCTGCGAGAGGCGAACAAAGAAGCTAGAGAAGCTCTGCGCAAATCCCTCCTCTTGTCTATTTTTGGAATAAAAGCGCAACATGTTTCGACCATAGCCGAAACATTGCGCCGAGCCGTCGTTTCTAGAGACGCTCAAACGCTGGCGAGAATTTTTTCCGACGCCTTGGAGCGACTTTCCGGCCATGAAAGCGTTCCACTCGGAAAATATTGCCTGTCTGGTCTTCATATGTTCATTTACGGACTTGGATTTTCATCCAAGAGAGTCTTTTCTTCCGCGAGAGCTCGTTCGAAGCTGAGAATATCGCTGTCGCGCGACGTCCAGGCCATAATCGAAGTCGAATATGTCGCCGAAATGTCGGCTAACGTTTCGAAAGAGGAAAAGAAGAAGCTTATGGGCGATCTGGCCGACGCATCCGTGAAGCGAATAGACGACGATGATTTTGGCGACCAGAGCCGCAAGGCCGTAAAAGACCTGGTCAAAATAGGCTTGGCCATCCATTATCGCGGCGACGTGGCGGTTACGGTGGCGCCGCCGAAGGCGTCCAGAGGCAAATGACGCGAACGTGGCGAAGCATGTTTAGTGAAACATGTTTTACGAAGCATGTTTTGCGAAGATTGTTTCGTGGAGACTTATTCCTGAAAATATATTTGGCGAAGAATGTTTCGTGAAGAATGATTCTCGAAGAGTTATTTTCGAAGAGTTATTATCGAAGAGTCATTATCGAAGAGCCATTATCGAAGAATGTTTTTAAAGACTGTCAAGCCCAAATTTTTTTGAATGGTCTTATGCCTCCTGCGCCGTCAAGAGACGAAGCGCATCTCCGTTTCAGATGGACGCTTTTTTTGTCCTTTGGAGAGGTCAACCGGCAGTTTCTTTTCCTGCCTTCCTTTGCGTAGGCGAAGTTTCTTCTGGGGGGGAGGGCCTTCTGGGGACGTTTTCTCCGCGTGGCTTTTAGAAGGCGTTTTTTTTGCTTCTTCGCCGCTTCCCCGTTGACCGATCTGGCGTCGACGTCGTTCCTAGCCCTTTTTGGCGAAAATGCCGCGAGGTTCTGTCCGGAAAACGCTCGCCGCTCTTTTTTAGGCGCGTATTCGTCGCCGCCGCAGCTTCGGCGCTCTCTTCTTCCAGGAAAAAGACGCCTGACGACGACTCGGCCGATGGTCGGCTGATGGTCGACTGATGCTCGAACGATGGTCGGCTGATGGTCGGCTGATGGTCGGCCGATGGCCGGTTGAAAGAGACGACCCTTCGCCTCCGGCCGCCTTTGGGAAAAAAGACAAGGCGCCTCTCGAAGACAGGTAGGAGTCTTAGACGCTCGTCTCGCCAAACGCGGTTTTCCGTCTGAAGAGAACCGAGACGGTTAGGGCCTCGTCCTGTCGAAGGCGTAAGGCGAGAGTCTCAAGAAACGGCTCATTTTCGAGCCGGGCTTGACCGCCTAAGGGGCGTCGATAGGGAGCGAATCCCCCTTTGAAGTTTTTTTTTTCGGCCATTTTCGGCCACCTCGCCGATTTTGAGGGGAAGTTGGCGAACAGCGTTATTCAATT
>JAIRTO010000096.1 GCA_031254895.1 Deltaproteobacteria bacterium | reverse complement strand
CCAAAGACGATATCTTTTACTATGTCTATGGACTTCTCCATTCCGAGGACTACCGGAGGGCCTTTTCAGCTGATCTTAAAAAGATGCTTCCCAGGTTGCCGCTGGTAGACCAACCGGAGGACTTCCGGTCTTTCTCGAAAGCTGGAAGAGACCTTGCGAACCTGCACCTCAACTATGAAACCGTGAAGCCATACCCTAAAGTCAAAATCACTGGCGAGGACAAGGGCAACTTCATCGTCGACAAAATACGCTTTGCCGGCAAGGATGACAAGTCAGTTATCCAGTACAATGCGCACATAACCATAAGCGGTATCCCTTTGGAGGCTTACGAGTACGTCGTAAACGGTCGCTCGGCCATTGAGTGGATACTCGATCGTTACCAGGTCAAAATCGACAAAGACAGCGGCCTCAAGAATGACCCGAATGAATGGGCCAAAGAGCACAACCAGCCCAGCTACATCTTGGAGCTCATTCTGCGGGTGATCACGGTCAGCTTGGAGACGATGAAGATCGTCAGGAGCCTGCCGGAGTTGACAGATCTGTCTTGATCTGCTCTGCTCTGCTCTGCTCTGCTCTGCTCTGCTCTGGAGTTGGAGCTGAAATACCCCTGGCCTCGCTATCCCTTTTCTGATGGGGCTTCATATGCCTGCCGCTTGATAATGTGGTCTTGGATTCGACGACAAAGCAGTCTTAACCTGGCACAGTCAAGCATTTACGAGGTAAAGCCAACAAATTAATAGTTTATAAATAAAATATGCAACTATTAAAAGTATTTTTTGACAGTCTTTATAATTGAAATATTAAATAATTAGAAAATTTAGATGTTTGACGTTCTAATTTTAAATAATATTCTGAGCCCTGATTCCTTATGATTTGTCGTCGCGCGAAAATTTTAAACAGAACGCATTCAAATCCGAGTTGACGGATCCGCCAATCCAAGTTTTCAGTCTGGTCGTCCACTATCCAAAAATGTCGTTCAGGACGAACTCATTCTCGACGCCATCTCCACTTGCTGGGCCATTGCCTTCTCGCCTCTGCCGCCTGCCTTCCACTCGTCTTCGTCATCCGCAGGATTTTCTCCACAAACGGCCAAACAGCTGGAAAACCGCCTCCATAGACGCCCGATAAGCTGCCAGCCTCCGTTCCCAATAGCCGGAATCCCTCGCCGCCAGCGATGTCCCCGCCCCTCAAAAAACGCAGTTCAAAAACAGCGCATGCAAAAAAAGGAACAAAATCGCCTAATTTTTGGATTTAAAGCAAAATTTGGCGTATTGGCTCTATTTTTCGGTAATATTTCATATTAGAGACAAACATGCAGAAAGAAGACACGGATCCGGAACAAAGAAAAGGTGGCGGGATAGTTTGGAGTGAGAAGATCCAGATATTTTGCCAAAATTAGCCCGGGCATCAGCCTGGCCAAAGGTCAAGCGAGCTAAACTGGAGAGACGAGCGAGGCGGCTAAAAAAACTGATGAAGATATTGTTTCGACGAGGGCAAATCTTCCGCGCGCGGACGATTTAAGCCCGAGAACGTGAAAAGACGCGCGACAAAACATGACGGATGGTCGGTTTAAGGGCCAAAAGCTCTTGAACTGGCCATCCGCCGTTAGTCAGTTTACTTGACGCTGGACAGCTTGATCTTCGTCACGAAACCGCGGAGAAGGTCAGCCATGCTGATCCCGTTTTTGGCGGCGAAGATTTTCAGTTTAGTGTGTTCAGCTCTGGTGATGTCAAAATTAACCCGAACCAGCTGAGCGCTTTCGGGAGCGTTTGCCCTTTTCGGTCCTGGTTTGGCGCCACGGGGAGATTTGGGCTTGGGGGCCCTGGGAGAAGAGGCGGCAGCGGTTTTGGCCATAGTTTCTACTCTCTTTTCTTGTCGTTTAATCACCTTTAATAAGGTGGTCCGGCCACAAAATTTGGCCGTTGGCTCTCCAAGGCCCGCTAATCAAGCCCGGAGCAAAAACCTAATATATGCGTAGACGTCAGTGCAAAATGAGAATTGGCGGTCTACTCTAAATGTTTATTAAGAAGCCTTTTCAAAGATTAAGGAGCGGCTGACATCCGCAAGACGGATTCAGTATACCACAAAACCACATTAAAACAACAAAATAAATTTTATGACTGCATTAAAGGCTGTTGAAGTAAAAATAGCAAAGAAATAAAAGGGTCAGAGAATAAGTTCAACTATATAATCTTTTATTCTATTATTTTAAAGCCAGACAGCATACGTCCATTTTCTAGCCACCTTATTTTCATTATGATAACAACGTCAGTAAAATAAAGTACAAAGCTGTATCAAAAAGATGAGATAACAACAAGGTTGTGAAGCTAGGGAAACCGCCAGAAAGTTTTTTCATACGGTTGCTATAATGAAAACCTAAAAAATTCCTTGTAAACCACAAAAAGAAAATTTTACTTGACTTAAAAAAAAAAATAGTTCAAAATAACTACAACTCACTAAGGAGCTTCGCTTCTAGGAACTCATAATGGAAAAAAACCAGCTAGGCAAAGACAGTTCTTCTTTTTGGCAAATTTTTCTACTACCAGCTGGGCGGGCTAATATTTCATTACATTAGGCTAAAATCAGAGCATTTGTCTAAGATAATGCGCATATTAACCAAGCCTAACCCACCTAAAGAACGAAAAAGAAGCTTTTTAACCCTGGCGTCTTCGGTTGTAATTGTCTAAACTGTCAAATAATAGCTTTCTCCTTTCTGGTTGGCGTTTTTCATAAACGCTTCACTAGAATAATTGTTTTTTATCTCTGCGCGACGGTCTCTTCCGGACATTCAAAGACCGCCGAATAGCCGAGAAGTCGTTATGCTTCAATAGCCTCCAGCGATTACGAAGAATCCTCCGACTGCGGCGTCCGGGGAAGATGTCCAAACGACCTTTGGTCCATGTCGCTAGCCATTGGTCATATGCCTTTCGTCGCTCATTGGTCCAGCCCTTTCTGGACTACCCGGCCGTCACGACGGCTTACATCATTGCCTCCTCCGGCGTCGACGTTGCAGGAGACAGAAAGAAGGAAATGACATGAGTTCGATCAATTCTATTCAGGCGCTAAAAAAGTACCGGGAAGACCACCTCATCAGCAAGTCGGAATTGGCTCGCAAAGCTGGCCTTTCTCCTCACACCATCGAAAGAGTCGAAAACGGCGGGCCTTGCCGCATGGACACCCTTCGGAAAATCGTTTTGGCTCTTGGCATCCAGTTTGAGGACCTCAACATCACCCTCAACGACTAATCGTCATATCGGCTTTTGGGGGCAGACCTGCCGGAGCGTTCAGGCTGGTAGGCCCCTTTGGGTCGGACTTTTGGTCGGTCGACAATTGGCCCCTACCGTTCGCGGGCTTTCCCTTCGCCGAAAAAGGAGCCCTCGACGGGAACGACAGACTGTCGTCGAGAGTCGTCGCGATGATGACGGCCTGTTCGACGACGGGCGAATCCGCGCTTGTTTCACCCTGTTTCATCTCTCCCCCCTGTTTCGTCATCCGCGAACCTTGACGACGAGCGTCGAAAAGACGTCAAATAGTCGTCGTTCCACTTCGAAAAGCTCCGTCGCCATCCGCCGCGCGAAGCCGGGGAACGCGTCAGAACAGTCAAAACCAAATCCGCCGAGACGGCACGACCAGAGCTGATTTCGACATCGACTTGCGGCGCTTGCATCGACTTCCGCCGTTTGATCGTCGCTCCTTCAGCCAAAAATGCCGTCGGCGACAAAACCCGCTGGACCATGCTCCAGTCCATTAAAGCTAGCCGCTTCGCTAGCTCCTTCCCGGTCTCCGCCGGGTTATTTATTGGTAACAGTCAATGAAAAAAACGTTAGCGTTCGACAAACGCACTTTCTTGATTCCTTTGACGTTAATTGTCGGCCTATTTTTTTGGTTCAGCGCTGATGTGCAGTCGCAAACCGGAGGCGACGACAAACCAAATGCGGTTCCCAGATTGTCAGGCTCTCTGGCCGCCCAAGATTCCGGCGGCCAGTCTGCGGCGCCTGCCCAACAGGAGACCACAATCTCCATTCAAGATCTGATCGCCCGGGCGGAGGCCAACGACACTTGGGCCATGATGGTTCTGGCCACTTTGTATTCGTCAAACACCAACGCCGTCAAACAAAATTTCGGAACCGCCCTCCAGTGGTTTCAAAAAGCCGCCGACGCCGGAGTGGCCGAGGCGTTCGTGAATCTGGGCAACGCCTACGAAGTTGGGCTGGGCACGGCCCCGGACATCAAAAAAGCCGTCGACAACTACCAGAAGGCCGCCGACATGGGCCAAGCTCAGGCGGACTTCAAACTGGCCACTTTGTATTTGAACGGCCTCGATTTGACCAGAGACATTCCCAAAGGCATGGAGTATCTCAACAAGGCGGTGGCGGGCAACTTCAACAACGCCATCATGCTCGAAGGGGCCATACTGTACAGCGGCCTTTTTGAACAGCCAAGAGACTTGACCAAAGCCAAAGATTCTTTTCTCAAAGCCGCCAATCAAGGAAATCCAGCCGCCATGCTGAGGCTGGCCGCCATGGCCATCGCCGGCGAAGGCATGGAGGCCAATAAAAACGAAGGCCTGAAATGGTATCTTCTGGCTCAGGAATTCGGAGCGACCGCTCAGGAAATCCAAACGACCGTCGACGGCTTGAAGGCGAGCTTTACCGCCGCCCAGATAGCCGCTCTCGAAAAAGAAACCAAAGAATGGGCCGACAAGCTTAGAGCTGAAGCCGCCAACATTGCGGCGGCCAACGCGGCCGCAGCCAGGGCCGCAGCTGAAGTTCCCCAATGAGCTTATTGACCCGCTCGTAGTCGACAAAACGCGTCGACGCCGTTTTTCAAGCCCTTTCCGACCCCGTCGGGTCTTCGGAAAGGGCTTTTTTGTCATAGCCCAACCTGCTGCAGCTTGGAAATGAAGCGAGCCATTAGGGCCTTAAGGTTGCTGGCCAATTCGACGGACAACTTTTCCTGCGACATTTTTTCCAAATCGTCCATCTCCGGAGCGATGGCCATCTTGACCCTCTTGCGCAAGACAGCCAGCTCGTGCATGGTGTCGCCGGCCATTTTCTCGCTGACTTTCTTCACTTCTTCCTGATATTGGGCGGCCGATTCCGTCAATTTCTGATCCAAGATGGCGTTTTTGCTGAAGGCTTCCGACAAGAGAGAAGACAAACGCCTAACTTCCTTCTCTTGAGTCAAAGTCTGATTCTTTTCGGCCACAAGCTTGCGTTCCAGATCGTCCACTCTGTTGTTGGCGCTGGTCAGGTTGCCGCTGATGGACTCGTAATCTTTGGTCAGCCGATCGTTTTCGGACAGATAAAAATTGCAGTCGTTTTCCTTTTTCAACAGCCTGTTTTCCAGATCTTCGTTGTCGCGGTGCAATTTCTTCGATTGTTTTTCGTAATTGGCCATCTTCTGATTGGCCGTCGACAAAAGATTTTCCAATTCCTCGACTTGACTGGATATTAAAATTAAATCTTTCGTCAGCCGATCCCTTTCCTGATTCAGATCGTCGTTGGACTTGGTGGCGGCGCGCAACTGCGCTTCTATTTGTCGCTGAGTAAGGACTGACTTCTTGACTAATTCGTTGTATTCCACCTCAAGCTTGCCCAGATAATCAGTCAGAATTTTCATCGATTCGATGGGATCGAAGCCGGCCGGCAACAAGTCGCTGGCTTGGCGGTCAATATGTTCGTCTGCCATAAAAAAACACCAAGGAAATCCCCAATAAGTCTTTGGGGATGAATTTCGAACCGACTTTGAAGCGGCCTTCTTTAAATGTGGCTTTTTGACCCTTCGCGACCAGAACTTTCGCCGCTTCGTCAGAAGCGCAAAACGGCGAATCCGAACATCTTCGAGTCCGAACAGCTTCGCGTCCGAATCGTCTCGCGCCCGCAATGGCCTTAAACGCAAAAAACTTCGCTCTTTTTCCCATTGAAGCCGGAATAGTCGGCAAAAGGCGACAGTCGCCCGCCATTCGGCGCCTCCGTAAGGAGCACGCGAGCGTAGTTGACAAAAAACCCAAAAAAAGAAGCAAAACTAACAGTGATGGAAAAATAGATTAAAAATCCTTTTTCCGGACAAAGAGCTTGCAAAACCGAAATACTGGGTTTAAAGCCGACCATGGGGCGAAGAAAAGCGCTTTTCAAGCTTTTTGAGTGTTCAATGCCGCTTTGCCAAAGCCTATAAAATCTTGGTCAAGTCGTTCGTCAGACAAATCAGGCCGCAAATGCAAAGGTCGCTTTCCGTGCCGATTGTAATTGCATTATAATAAAAAAAAACGAGATTGCCAATAAAAATTTAATGATTTTGCGAAAAATATTCTAAAAAAAAATGTGCGGCAACGTATTTTCGGTTTGTCGGAAACGCTTATTTCTCTGTATTTTGGCCTAAATAAGCGGAGAAACGCCTCTTAGACGAAGAAAAATCATCCGCCCTGACCTAGCCTTTTCCTCAAAAGCGAGATTAGCGATTTATCCTCAAACAATATAATTCCCCCGGTTCCGTTTCGCGGGAGAAACCCGTCGACGCCCCGGCGGCGATAATGACCTCCGCTCTCCAAACCTGGCCAATCGTCCTCGCCGCCTGCCAATGGTTTCATATCCTTGTCTAATTTTTAACTATTATTTCTCTTTTCCCTATTTTTCGCTTTTGGGCCATTACTCCATTCCCTTTTGACCTAAACGGAAATGCTCCCATTTGACCTAAACAGGAATGAGTTTGAGCG
>JAIRTO010000336.1 GCA_031254895.1 Deltaproteobacteria bacterium | reverse complement strand
GCGACGATTTTTTCGTCGGTGTCCAAACCGGAGCGCTCCGCTTCCCCGGCCATTTCCTGCTGAATCGTCTCAATGGCCAAGAGCGCGGCATTCACTATCCGCACTCCATCAGCGTCCTGTATAAAGGTTACCCGGTCGCCATCCTTGACTCCGAGTTTTTCCTGGATTTCAAGCGGCAACGTCAGTTTGCCGCCGTCCAATGCTCTAGCCTGATTCATGACGTGCCTCCAATCTGTTCCTTGTATTGATTATACCTGTAAACGTCGGAAATAAAACCCGCCATCAGGATTCAGGCGGCAATGCGGCAAAACGCAACACCCGCAACCCAAACACACAGCAAAGGATAGGGAAAAGGGCTCGATTGCCGTCGCCATTGCTCGCTCCAAAACGTATTGAAAAAAGAAAGGCTTTATGGCCGTAGCTCTGGCTACGGCCATAAAGCCTTTTAATGTCAGCCTATCCGGCCGACGCTTATTGGCCGCGACTCGCGCTCGCGCGCTCGCTCGTTCCAGCTGGCTGACCGAGGAACTCGTCGGAAGTCAAGTTTGTCAGGGCTTCTCGGATTTGCCGGAGCTTTTCGGTTAAACCGTCAAAATAACCGACGAAGGCGTCGACGACGGTTTTTGTTTGAGGGGAGGCTCCGGGCTTGTCGTCAGACTCGGTCGTCTCGCTAGGGCTTTCGTCCCTGTTCTCGCTTGGGACCCTTTTGGCCTCTTTCCAGACAGTCCATGTTGTTCACGGCCCAGCGGATTTGCCGGCAAACGCCCATCAGAAGATCGCATTCGCCCTTAGTCAAAAAACTGCGGTTGAAGATCTTCTTGATGTTCATGAGCCAGTGGCCGGAATTGTCGGCGGGCAGAAAGCCTATTCCCGTCAAGACGTCTTCCAGTTCGTCGTACATGAGGTTTAGGGAACTTTGCTGGGCGGGCAGGATATTCAGGCGGCTTTTAGGTTCGCCTCCCGCCGCCAGCAGCAGCTCGTAACCGACGATGAGCACGGCTTGGGCCAGGTTCAGAGAGCTGGTCCCTTTGGACGCGGTGGGGATGCTGACGACTTTTTGACATAGACGCAAATCGGCGGTCGAAAGCCCCATTCTCTCGGCGCCGAAGACCAGAACCACAGGCTCCTGATTGTCGACGCTCATGAGTTCGGCGGCCAGTTGGCGGGGACTTTGGAGACTTCCTCTTCTGGAGCCCGGTCTGGCCGTGGTTCCGACGACCAATCGATATGGGGCCAGGGCTTCCCGCAGATCTTGCGTGATGACGAGATTGTCCAGGACGTCCTTGGCGTGGATGGTGGCGGTGGCCTCCATGAGCTCTTTGTTGATGGTTCTTGGTCTGACCGCGATTAGACGGCCCAGGCCCATGTTGGCCATGGCTCTGGCCGCCGCTCCGATATTTTCCGGTTTTTGGGGCTCATGGAGGATCACGTCGATATGGGATCGAGACCTGGTTTTAGGGCGATGTTCCCAGTGACGGGGTTTTTCGGCGGAGGACATAAGCTCTGAGATAGCGGAGACGATTCCTTCGGAACGCCCGTCAAACCCGCAACTGTCCTGGCGGCTTTCGGGCGAGTCGCCTTCGCCGAGAACTTTTTCGGCGGCGCGGTTCTGAGGGCCGCGCCCCGAAAGAGCCGTTTCAGGCGAAGGAGGCGAGGAGGCCTCGGTTCGGCGTTCATCTGGACTTGACAAAGGTCCAAGTCTCCTCGTACAGGCGGCCGTTAAGGCCCAGATCCTTGTAGTATTCCATTTTTTGTCGCATTTCCATCGGCGGGTAGATGCCTGGGTCGTCCCTCTCTTCCGGGGGAATGAACTCCATGGCTTTCAGGTTGGGAGTGGCGTATTTCGAGTAATACGCCATTTTGGCGGCGGGTTCCGGCTCCAAGAGATAGTTCAAAAATTCATGGGCCGTCTCCACGTTGGCCGCTCCTTTCGGAATAGTGAAGACGTCCAGCCATATTTCGCAGCCTTCCCTGGGAGTCAGGTAGCGGATTTCCGGATCCTCCATGGCGGCTTTGACCGCCTCGCCGTTGTAGACCTGCGCGATGGAAGCCACTCGGCCGACGACGTTGGCCAGACCGTCCACGCCGTTATTGAAGCTCAGAAACGTCGGCTGGTTCTTGGTCTTGATCAGGAGCTCGCCGGCTTCCTTGATTTGGGCCGGATCTATGGTGTTGGCCGAATAGCCCAAAAACTTCAAAGCCCCGCCGATGGCGTCTCTGGCGGTGTCGAACATGATGAAGTTGCCTTTGTCCAGAGCCGGCTTGAAGAGAAGCTCCCAGGTAGGCTCGAACTCGGCGGGGTCGGCGCTTCTTACGGCCAAGCCGGAAGTGCCCCATTGGTACGGCACCGTGAAACGGTTGCCCGGGTCTTCGTCAACATTGAGAAAATTGGGATCCAGATTTTTGAAATTGGGCAACAGCTCTTTTTGAATCGGCTGAATCAGATTCAGGTTGATTAACGCGGGCAAAAAATAGGTCGTGGGCACAATTATGTCGTAGGCGCCCTGGCGACCGGTTTGGAGCATGGAGATCATCTCTTCATTGGACTCGTAAAAATCCAGCCGAACTCGAACGTTGTGAGTTTTTTCAAAATCGGTTATAACATCAGGGTCGATGTATTCAGACCAGATGAAGATGTTCAGCCGACGAGTCTCCTGGGCCAGGAGGCCGTTGGAGGCGATGGCGCCAAACAAGACCAGACAGAGAAGAAAAACTATTGCTTTTGACTTGATCATTTTCACCCTCGAAAAAAAAGAATCCCGACGGCGACCGACGGCGGCCGACGGGGTTTTCGAAACAACCATAGATAAAGGCTTCTGGAATCAGGTTCCCTTCAGTCCAGGATTGAAGTCGAATGCTAGGCGGCGACTTCGTTTTCCAAAAACGGATTCGGCGTTTTTCGAGTCGGAAAACGCGAGCAGTCGTTTTTTTTCGCCGCCTTTCCGACCTGCTTTTCGTCCGCCGCGTTCTCGGGCGCCTCGACGTTCGATGGAGCAAGTCCAAATGATGTCGTCTTTTTTCGCGGAGCCGCTTTCTCGCCGATAGTATGCACTGAATCAGCGAATATTTCAACTGCCAAGCCGCGAAAAAGGGCGGCGACAAACGAACCGGCCGACGATTTTCCAAAAAGGCGTTTTTCAAATCGTCGTCAACGGATGTCTCCTGAATATCCTCTTTTCCCGCTTTCGCCTCAATCCGGACATCAGGGCTGGGCCGCCATATTTGGGGAGTTCCAAAGACTGGTTCTTCGGCTCGGGTCATATTGTCCGTCATTCGGCTCGGAGCAGCGTCAACGGCCACGACCCGTTCGCGAGCCTCGGGGCTCGACGCTCGAGCCTCGACGTTCGAGCCTCAACGAGCATCGGGCCTCAACGTTCGGGCCTCAACGAGCGGACCTCAACAGTCGGGCTTCAACGCTCGGCCCTCAACTGACCTCAAATGGTCTAAACAGGCCTCATCGGGACTCAATTGGCCTAACCGAGCGAGCTTCACCGAACGAGACTTAACGCTCGACCTGAAACTGTCGGCCCAGAAAGGTCAGACCTAAGCGTTCGGCCAGAAACGCTCTGGCCATAATGCGACCTGGCCGCTGGCAGCCGTCCCGCCATGACCGGCTCTCAATGATCGGCCCGCCATCACTGGCCCTCAATGACCTGCTTTGTCGGCCTCATCGTCGGCTTTGACGCCGGTTCGAGAGGAGCGGCTTGGAACGAACGCGCCGAGGAGAGCCATATGGCCAAAATGTTCGCGTCGAACAACTGCCTCTCAACCCGCCGTCGTTCAACGAAGGCCAAAGGGGTCGGCGACTCGGCCTCCCTTTGGCCGAACGGCGCCTTACGGCGTTTTTTAGGATGTTGCGCAATCATGTCAGTCGAAAGACGAAAGAAGGCCGGAAATGAAGGAAACATCGTTTAGTCAAGCCGCTCCTGGTTTTCTCGGGCGCCTAATTCTTGTTCTTGCCGTTTTCGGCCTTTCGCTTCCCGGCCATCTTTTCGCCGCAGAAGAGATTTATTTCGGCACGGTCGAGCGAGTGGTCGACGGCGACACAATCGCCTTCCTGACCCAAGACTTCGAGCGGGTTCGGGTGAGGCTGTACGGCATCGACGCCCCGGAAAAAAATCAATCTGGCGGCCCGGAATCTTCTCAAGCGCTCAAAGCTTTGATCGAAGGGAAATCGGCGGAGGTGCGAGTCCTGGACGTGGATCGCTACAATCGCTTGGTCGGCCTCATTTATCTGAACGGACAATCCGTCAATTTAGCCCTGGTGGCCGACGGTCACGCCTGGGTGTACAAGCGTCACTGCCGCTCCAAAGAGATCTGTCGTGAAATGACGCAGGCCGAGAGTATAGCTAAGGACGAAGGCAGAGGCCTATGGGCCGAACCCAATCCGGTTCCCCCTTGGGATCATCGTCGGAGAGCGCGGTAAGTTCGAGAAACGCCGCTGGCCCTTTGACGACGGGGCCAGGATCTTTCTTTCGGAGGCGCGGCTTTTTTCGGCCTTTACCGCCCTCAAAAGAGCGCGTTTCAGGGGAGACGCGTTTCAGGGGAGACGAGTTTTAAGGGGAGACGCGTTTCAGGTGAGACGCGTCTCAAGGAGAACACGTCTTAGGGGAACGCGTTTCAAGGGGGGCGTTTCAGGGGGCGTCGAAAAAATTCGCCCAAAACCGTTCGCCTTTTTGGCTTATCTTCAATTGCCGGCCGTTTCGGAGACGAGACGGCCGTCCAGGAAGGCTTGAAATTCAAGCCAAAAAGCTTTCGTCATTGGAGTCATGATGATATTGACGTTGACATGCGCCGGGGAACAAGCTCAGGATTTCAGTTATCTGCTGTTCAAACACCCTTTGAGACTCAATTCCTTTCCCATGAATTTCGGTCTGGCCCACGTCTTTTACCCGGAATACGAACAAAGCCGGGTCAGCTGCTCCATGGTTCTGGAGATCGATCCCATCCCTTCCCACAGGAAAAAGGGCTCCTATTACGGTCTGTTCGATTACGTCTCCGTCAGACCTTACGCGTCCTCGTCGTTTATGAGCGTGGCCATTTCGCGGGTCTTCGGGACGGCCATGGCCGGCAATTGCGCCGATAAGCCTGAGCTGGTCAACGCCAAATTGCCGCTTTCCGCCTTCATCGCGGCCGTTCCCTGCGCCCGACCGGACATGCCCGAGCGTTTTTTCGCTCCTCTGGGTTACGAGGTCAAATCGTCCTCGGTTTTGCTCGCGCCGGACTTCCCCGAATGGGGGCCGTCTCCTTTGACTGATTTGACCATTTCCGGCGAGCAGACTCTTTCCGATTTGCTTAAACATCTGTACGTTCTCCTCTCGGCCATGGGCGGGAAGAAGCATTACTACATCGGTCAAGCCGAAGTGGACAAGCTTTTGCGCATCGGCCAGGGCTGGCTGCCGACTCACCCGGCTCGAAACCTCATCACGCACTTGTTTTTGGGACAATTCCGGGCCATGGCCAAAATGGCCATGAACGAGATGGAGACGGGCGACGGAGCGGCTCAATTGGACGAAAGTCTTCTCGCCGAGGCGAAAGAGGCTGACGACAAGGCGCCTGAAGAGCCGCCCGAAAAACTCTATAAGCTGCGTCAAACGGCCATAATTTCGGAACTGCAGGAGGCCAAGGTCAAAAGCGTTCTGGATTACGGCTGCGGCGAAGGGCGGCTTTTGCCTAGACTTCTTCGTCTGGGCCAGTTCGAGAAGATCGGCGGACTGGACGTCGATCTCGAGGCTTTGAGCCGGGCGGAACAAAGGGTCGAAAGGATCTTCCATTGTCGGCCAGCCGCCGCGGAATTCTATCACGGGGCCTTGACGTACTTGGACGATCGCCTCCTCGGCTATGAGGCCGTGGTCTGCCAGGAGGTGATAGAACACTTGGATCTCTGGAGGCTGCCTTTGTTCGCCGACGTCGTCTTCGGCCAGATGAAGCCGAGAATAATCCTCGTCACCACGCCCAATTTCGAGTACAACGTCAATTATCAAACGCTTCGGGAAAATGCCTTTCGTCATGCGGATCACTGTTTCGAACTGGACAGGGCCGCCTTCAAAGCCTGGGCTGAAGAAATAGCCGAAAGATTCGGCTATCGGCTTACGATCAAAGGGATTGGAGAAGAGAAGACGGAAACCGGCTATCCCACCCAGATGGGGGTTTTCGAAAAATGCTGATCTCCCTTTTCGACAAATGTCTGGTCTGTCTAATCGGCTCTTCCGGCAGCGGCAAAACGACCTTCGGCCGCAAACATTTCAAGGACACGGAAGTGTTGTCCTCCGACGCCTTCCGAGGCATGGTCTCGGACGACGAGACGGATCAGTCCGCCACGGTCGAGGCCTTCAGCTGCCTGCATCATGTGACCAGAGCCAGATTGCGTCTGGGCCGACTGACCGTCGTCGACGCCACCAACCTCAGGAAAGAAGACCGGGCTCATTATTTGGCCATAGCTCGGGAAAACGATCTCTTCGCCTTGGCGATCGTTTTGGATCCCGGCTTCGCCGTTTGCCAAAAGAGAAACGCGCTTCGTCCGGAGAGGGCCTCCTTAAGTCCGAGGGTCTTGCGCTCGCACCATGAGCTTCTGAGAATCTCGAAACGTCATCTCGGCAAGGAGGGCTTCAAAAGAGTCTTCTTCTTGGACGGGCCGGAAGAGATAGAGGCGGCGGAGATAGTCAGAGAGCCTTTACGCGTGGACAAGAGAGCCGAAAAAGGTCCCTTCGACGTCATCGGCGACGTCCATGGCTGCTATGCGGAACTGATCGATCTTCTGACCCTTCTCGGCTACGCCGCGGAGCCGGAAAATCATTGCGCCGCTCCGCCTCCGGGGCGCAAGGCCGTCTTTTTGGGAGATCTTTTGGATCGCGGCCCGGACAGCGCCCGGGTTCTTCGTCTGGTCATGAACATGGTGCAAAAAGGCGACGCTTTGTGCGTGCTCGGGAACCATGAAAACAAATTTATGCGGCATCTTTCCGGGCACAATGTCCAAAGAACCCACGGCTTGAACGAGACCCTGGCCTCCATGGAGAGCAAAACTCCCGAGTTCGTCAAGGAAACGAAAAATTTTCTCGAACGGCTGACCAGTCATTACGTGTTGGACGAAGGACGTCTGGTGGTCGCTCACGCCGGTCTGCCCGAAAAATGGCACGGTCGCAGTTCCGGCCGGGTAAGGCAGTTTTGTCTCTACGGCGAAACCACCGGCGAACTGGACGGCTACGGCTTGCCGGTCAGGCTCGACTGGACCGGCGATTATAAGGGAGCCGCTTTGGTTTTGTACGGGCATGTCCCGGCTCTGGAAGTCAAAAAGACTCCCAACACGATGTGTCTGGACACCGGCTGCGTCTTCGGCGGCCGCCTCACCGCTCTTCGCTATCCCGAAAAGGAGATCGTTTCGGTCGAGGCTCGGCGGGAGCACTACCAGAGCCTCAAGCCTCTGGTCGAACCGACTCCGACGTCGAATCAGACAGTCCGTCTCCAGACGGTCATTGGCGAGGACGGCGTGGAGACTTCTCTTTTGGGCCGGATTCGCGTCGCCAAGGAGCGCAAAGCCGCCGCTTTGCCCATCATGGCCAGGTTCGCCGTCGATCCCCGCTGGCTAATTTACTTGCCGCCGACCATGTCGCCTTCGGAGACCAGCGAAAGGGACGACTATCTGGAACATCCTTTGGACGCCTTGAAGTATTACGAAAAACAGGGGGCGGGCAAGGTCATTTTGGAAACCAAACATATGGGCAGTCGAGCGGTGGTCGTGGTCGCCAGATCGCCCGAGGCGGCCAAGGCCCGTTTTGGGGTCGAAGGAGGCGTCGGAGTCGTCTACAGCCGTCTTGGCCGGCCCTTTTTCAAAGACGAAAAGGTGGAGGCCGAAATTTTGGAGCGGCTCATAAAAGCGTTCGACCAGACCGAATTTTGGTCCCGGATGGAAACCGATTGGGTCGCTTTGGACTGCGAGCTCATGCCCTGGTCGGCCAAGGCGGAATCCTTGCTGGTCAAGCAATACGCCCCAGTCGGGCTGGCGGGCCTAAACGGCCTGAACGCCGCCGTCGGCGCCCTTCGGGCCGCCGCCGATCGGCGAGACTTGCCTCCGGAGGCCTCGGCGGCCCTCGCCGACCTCGCCGCGAAACAGGCGCGGCGGCTGGAGCAGATACCCCCTTACATGGAGGCTTGGCGTCGGTACTGTTGGCCGGTCAGAGGCGTCGAAGGCCTCAAATTGGCCCCTTTTCAGATTTTAGCCGTCGAAGGCCGCAACCTGGCCTTTATGGGCCATGAGGATCACCTCAAGCTCTTGAACCGGCATCTTGGCCCTGATCCTCTTTTCGGAACCACTCCTTATCTGGTCGTCGACGCGTCGTCGGGCTCGGAAGACCATTCCCGCGCCGAAGATTTTTGGCTAAAATTGACGGAGGCCGGAGGAGAAGGGATGGTGGTCAAGCCTTGGCTAGGCTTGCCGGAAGATTTGAGCGCAATCAAAGGCAAAGTCTGTCAGCCGGCCGTAAAATGCCGGGGACGGGAATACCTCCGCATTATCTACGGCCCTGAATACTTGCTGCCCGACAACTTTTTGCGCTTGAAGAAGCGAAATCTCAAGTACAAGCGCAGTCTGGCCTTGAGGGAATACGCTTTGGGCTTGGAAGCTTTGGATAGGTTCGTCAATCGCGCGTCTCTTGACAGAGTTCACGAATGCGTTTTCTCCGTTTTGGCTCTGGAAACCGAACCGGTCGATCCCAGACTGTAGGGCGCGTCGGCCTTGGCGAACAAGGCTTTCCGGGCGGAACTTCGGCCATAAGTCGCCCGCGAGGCCGAGGCCCGTCACGGAAGCGGTTTTCCGCCTTCGGTTGCGGCGCGGGCCTTTCGCCTTTCGCTGGTCGGCTTGTCCGGAAGAGTCTTTTGCAGCCGACCGGGGCCCCGGAGAGGCTGAAGAACATCTTCTCCGAGCGTCGTCCGGCCGCTTTTTCCAGAAAAGCGAAAGAAACTTTGGCGTTCATTTCTCTTCCATCCAAACTCTCTCTTTCGCCAACCCTTTCGTCAACCCTTTCGCCGCCTCTTTCGCCATCCCTTTCGCCGCCAAAAAGATCGCGGGTTGACGAGACCGACCTGGTCGGCTACGCTTATCCGCGCCTCTTGGCGATTTTTCTCGCTATATGTCTATGATCCCGGGGACGGTCAGCTTCAGTTCGTTGACAATCAGGTCGGCATATTGGCTTGGTTTGCTGGTGACGAGAAAGTTTGGAAATATGTCGCCTTTGATGTGACGCATAGCTTGAAGAGCCTGAACGGTCGGCAATGCGGCCGTCTTTTTTCTAGTTTTCAACTTGCGCTCCACCGTGACGCTGAGAGCGGCCGCCATGAACGACAGCAGCAAATGACCTCGAACCGCCTCCTCGTCGCGAGGTTTCCCAGGCGCTGGCGCCGCTTCGTTTTTCGCCAAGTCGAAGGTTCGTTCAAGGGTTCCTCGCAGGCGCCAGAGAGGCGACACTTCCGAGGTTCGCAGCTTTTCCGACGAAACCAGCGCAAAAAAGCCCAGGTCATGTTTTTCGACCTCTTTCTTTTGGTTCTCTTTTTGCTCCTTGTCTCTATTGGCGACAACTTCGCGGAAACGGCGTTCCTCTCCTTCGTTTTGACGTTCAAAGTCGACGCCTATGAAGGCGAAGGCGTCATGCCCAAACAAGTCTATGGCGACTCGCTTCAGAAATATGAGCCGATCGCCATGCTCAAAGGCGTTTTCTTCGCTTAGAACATCGTCGCCGTAGGCGCCGATCAATCTTTTGGCCAACGCGTTGTTCGGCAGGCGAATGAGAAACGGGATATCGTTGTCGTAAAGATCCTTGACGTTCTGCTTCGAACAATAGCCCGCGTCAAGGAGACCATGCTTGACTTTGGCGTCTCGCGCCTTCAGATGGGCGGTCGTTACCCGCAAGATCCTGACATCCAAATAGTAGTCGGCGACATAACGAAAATAGACAGGCAGCCCCGTGTTTCTCTCCACGACGCGTGTCACCCGGCTTTCGTCGCTTGTCGCCTCCTGGCGAGCGCCGGCATCTTCCAAGAGAAGGTCGTTTTGAAGATCGGCGCCGTCGATTATGACGTTTTCCGAGGCCTTGGGAATGGCTTTCAGGTAGGGAACGTAGGCGTCGAAAAAGATCCGATGCGTCGTTTCTTGGCCCAGCCTTCGCATGAACTCGCTGAGGCGGGGAGGCGCCAGAACAGCTGTCGGATACAAATGCTGGGCATATGAGCCAATAAACCACCTTTCCGCATAAAAGTTCTCATGGCCGTCGAGCAGTTTGAAAGCGATCAAGGCCAGCAGAGTGTCGCTTTCCGAAGGGAGCGCGTTGGACAAAACCTTTTTCAGGCCAGAGGTTTCGAGAACGTGATCCAAAAATCAAGCGTCGCCAAAATCGATCGTCCGCTTCTTGGCCGTCGCGTCGCCGCCAGTCGCCTGGCCCTCGTTTTTCTTGGTCTGAGGTTGAAGACGGCTTTCCGCTTTAGCTTTTCTTGACATTATGACCGCCTACTTGGCGAGAAGTTTGTTTCTGTTGATTGCGAGCTGGATGGCCGTCTCGACTTGTCGCGACGGATTCATAATCAAGGGCGGCCTCCTTCCTGAGGCGGCCATAGTCAATAAATCGGGGGATATGATGAAACCTGGCGCAAAAGAGATTGAAGCGGTTTCTTTGTTGGACGGTTCAAAAAGGTGCGCCTATTTTATAAAAAAAGTCGCCGACTGGGAAGAAGTATGGGGATTGTGCGATGACGGGTGGCTGATGTCCGGCGATGACGAAAGCGACAGAGCCTTCCCCGTCTGGCCAGCTGCGGCGTATGCTTCCGCCTGCGTTGCGCAAGAATGGGAAAAAGCTAAGCCGAAAAGCATTTCTTTAGATGATTTCCTGGAAGACGTGTTGCCGTCGCTTGCTGAAGAAGGACTATTGGTTTCCGTATTTTTGGTTCCCGCTGGTGGTCTGGTCGCGGCCAACGTTTCGCCGAGCAAGTTGTTGAAGGATCTTCAACAAGAGCGCGCCTTATACGAATAATCGTCGTAGTCCCCAAAATGGCCGGAGCGGCGGCGAAGCGGCGAAGCGGCGACGCGGTTCTAGAGCCTCTTGGCCAGCGGCGCGGAAGGCTTTTCGCGACGCGCCGCGCGATGGGCCGGCGAATATGGCGAAGAGCCGCGTTAAAACGCGGCTTCCGCCTAGACCGACCATCAGGCGGGTTGGCGACTGATTTTAGAGAATGGACCAGCTGGAAGCCAGGCTGGCCGGCGCCTCCGCGATGCCGTTTGCCCGCGCCGCCGGGCTCCTTCGGAAGTCTTGCGGGCCGTTTCTTTTTGGCCAGCCGCTCCCCGATTTCAAGA
>JAIRTO010000239.1 GCA_031254895.1 Deltaproteobacteria bacterium | reverse complement strand
TTTCCGCTCCTTCGGGATGCTTTCTTTTTTCGTCGATCGTCGATTATTCCTTAACAACAGTTTTCCGGCAACCAGTTGGATCCTTTATCATGCGTTTTTTTCTGGATCTCTTTATGAGCGGTCTGACCAAGGGCAGCATTTACGCCTTAATCGCCCTTGGCTACACGATGGTTTATGGAATCATCGCTCTAATCAACTTCGCCCATGGGGAAATTTACATGATCGGGGCCTTCACGGCCCTTTTGGCTTCCCTGGTTCTTGGCAGTCACGGCGTCGGTCTGACCGGTTGGGGGCTATTGCTGTCCGTCGCGGCCATAGCGGCCATCTACGCCGGCATGTACGGCTGGACCATGGAAAAGGCGGCCTACAAGCCGCTGCGCGGCTCCTCCAGACTGGCCCCGCTGATCAGCGCCATCGGCATGTCGATTTTTCTGCAAAACTACGTTCAATTGGTTCAGACCCCGAACTTTCTTCAATTTCCCGATCTCGTGCCCCAGATGGCTTTCCTGAAGCCCATCGCCGGCTACATCACCCGCACCCAGCTGGTGATTCTCCTGTTCACGCTCGTCGCCATGACGTCTCTGACCATCTTCATCAAATTCACCAAGATGGGCATGGCCATGAGGGCGGTGGCTCAAGATCAGACCATGGCCAAATTGACGGGAGTCAACATTGACCGCGTCATCTCCTCGACCTTCGTCATCGGTTCGGTGTTGGCGGCTTTGGGCGGGGTTCTGATCGGCTGCAGCATGCGTCAGATAGATTTTTACATTGGATTTCTGGCCGGCATGAAAGCCTTCACGGCCGCCGTTCTCGGCGGAATAGGCAGCATTCCCGGAGCGGTCATCGGCGCCCTCATTCTGGGCTTCGCCGAAAGCTTCGCGGCCGGCTACATCTCCAGCTCCTACAAGGACGTGGTGGCTTTCATCATTCTGGTCGTCATTCTCATCTTCCGCCCGGAAGGCATCATGGGCCAGGCCCAGACCCAAAAAGTCTGATCGAGCCCGCCTCAGCCGTTTTTGACCTTTTTTTTGGCCGCTTCGGCCGCATCGGCCGCTCCCTTGTCGACGCTCTGTCCGAGCCGCCCGAAGGAGTCTCTCCGATTTTCGGTTTTTTTAACAACCAAGTTATAGCCAGCGTTTGCTTATGTCCTCCAATACTCCGAAAATGAGCGCCAAATCCAGAATTCACGCTGAAGTCAGAGCCTCTCTGGCGGCGGCGCTATGGTTCTGCTTTCTGGCCTTTCCCCTGATGACCCTGAGCATCAGGCCCGGCAACGCCGTGGCCTTTTCCATCGCCAGGATCCCCTATCTTTTCGCGGCCGTCTTCCTGCTGACCGTTTTATGGCGCTTTTTTCTGCGTCGGCGCAGCTTCAAGAACGTCTCCAAGGCCGTTTTGGAATCGGAAGGTCTGCCCGAAGATCTGCGGCCCGGACCGAAGCCGTCTTGGGTTTCGGTCTTCATGAGCTCGAAGTACAGATCTCACATGGTGGCCTTTCTTCTGCTCGCCGTGTCCGTCATCCCCTTCGTCTCTTCGCCTTACGTCGTCAACGTCATGGTCGTGGCCCTCATCTACGTGGCCTTAGGCCTGGGTCTGAACGTGGTCGTGGGCGTGTCGGGGCTTCTGAATCTGGGCTACGTGGCTTTTTACGCCATGGGCGCCTACACATACGCTCTTCTGAATCAATACCTGGGTTGGGGTTTCTGGGTCTGCCTGCCTTTGGGAGCTCTGACGGCCACGCTCATGGGTCTTTTGCTCGGGCTGCCGGTCATCCGCTTGAGCGGCGACTACCTGGCCATCGTCACCCTCTCTTTCGGCGAAATAACCAGACTGGTCTTGACGAACCTGAACATCACCCACGGACCCAGAGGCATAGGAAACATAGATCCTCCCGGCTTTTTCGGGATCGATTTGAACGGCTCGGTCAAAACGTTCCTGGTTCAGCGCCTGAACGTCCATCCGGACATGAACGTCAACAAGATTTACATTTATTTCATCATCCTGGCCATAGTCGTTCTGACCATCATCTGCGTCTTCCGGCTGGAAAACTCCCGGTTGGGACGGGCCTGGCTGGCCATGCGAGAAGACGAGATCGCCTGCCAAGCCATGGGCATCAACCGCACCAGAGCCAAGCTGACCGCCTTCGCTTTGGGCTCCACCTGGGCCGGTCTGGCCGGGGTGGTCTTCGCCTCGCACATAACCTTCATCAATCCGGCCAGTTTTTCCTTTCTGGAATCGATAATGATCCTCTCCATCGTCGTTTTGGGGGGCATGGGCAGCATCCCCGGCGTCATTCTCGGAGCGGTGGTTCTCATCATCCTGCCTGAGCAGCTGCGCTTCTTCTCTCAATACCGGATGCTCCTGTTCGGGGCCTTGATGGTTCTGATGATGGTCTTCCGTCCGGGAGGACTCATCCAGAGCACCAGAGAAGTTTACATCCACCGAGGCGGCTCCCGGAAAAACGCGCCCGTCCCCGAAGCGGCTCCGAACCGGGGAGGTCGATCATGAGCGGCCAACAGGCTCCAGCGGCCTCGAACTTGGCGGGGCCTCAATCCGCCCCGAATCCGAACATTCTGGAGACGCGCGATCTGAGCATGGTCTTTGGCGGTCTGATCGCCTTGAACCGGGTGGATCTCTCTGTGGAGAGGGACACCATAACCGCTCTCATCGGCCCCAACGGCTCGGGCAAAACCACCTTCTTCAACTGCATCACCGGCATCTACAAGCCGACCAGGGGACAAGTGAGCCTGTACCCCGCCGACGGCCCAAAGATAAGCCTGCGCGGTCTGCCGGCCGACAAGGTGACCTATATGGGCCTGGCCAGAACCTTTCAGAACATCAGGCTCTTCAACAATCTGACCGTGCTGGAGAACGTCCTGATCGGCCGTCATTCCCGCATGAAGGCGGGCCTTCTGGGCGCTCTTCTGCGCAACAAAAGGACGCGCCAGGAAGAGCTGGACGCCATCGATTACAGTTTCGAGCTTCTGGTCAGCTACGGGCTCGACCATGTGGCCAACGAGCTGGCCAAAAACCTGCCCTACGGCGATCAAAGACGTCTGGAGATAGTCAGAGCTTTGGCTACGGAGCCTAAAGTTCTGCTTCTGGACGAGCCGGCGGCCGGTCTAAACATAGGCGAAACGGCCGCTCTGAAGGATTTGATCATACGCGTGAAAGAAGCGGAAAAAATATCCATTCTTCTGATCGAGCACGACATGAGCTTGGTGATGAACGTTTCCCAGAAAATTTTCGTCATTGACTACGGCATTTTGATCGCTCAGGGACCGCCTGAGGAGATCAAAAGCGATCCCAAAGTCATCAAAGCTTATCTGGGTGAAGAGTAATGAGCGACGCAGCGAAAAACACGACCGACATCAGACCTGGAACCGTCGGCGCGATCTCTTTGGCGAAAAACACGACCGAAGTCAGACCTGGAAGCGCCGACGCGATCTCTTTGGCGAACACCAGGCCCATGCTGGAGCTTCAAGGGGTTCATACGGCCTACGGCAGCATAGAGGCCTTAAAAGGAGTGGATCTCCACATCAATCAGGGCGAGATCATAGCCTTGCTCGGCGCCAACGGCGCCGGCAAGACCACGACTCTCTGTTCCATAACCGGCTTGACTCCGCCCAAAGCCGGCCGCGTCATTTTCGAAGGCGAGGACATCAGAGGAGCGAGGACGGAGAGTCTGGTCAAAAAAGGTCTGATCATGGTGCCGGAGGGACGGAGAATCTTCCCGGGTCTCACCGTTCTGGAAAACCTCAAAATGGGGGCTTACATCAGCGACGACCAGAAATCCGTCAAGGACGATCTGGAGCATATCTTCAATCTTTTTCCTATTCTGGCCACCCGCTCCAAACAGAGCGGCGGAACTCTGTCCGGCGGAGAACAGCAGATGCTGGCCATTTCCAGAAGCCTCATGGGACGGCCGCGCATGCTTTTGCTGGACGAACCAAGTCTGGGCCTGGCCCCCATCATCATCAAGAACATTTTCGAAACAATCGAAGCCATCAATAAGGAAAGCGGCGTCACCATCCTTTTGGTGGAGCAGAACGCTCATCTGGCCCTACAGCTGGCCCATAGGGCGTATATCATGACCACCGGAGTCATCACCCTGTCCGGCACGGCCTCTGAGCTTTTGAACGACGAAAGCGTCAAACAGGCCTATCTGGGCGGCTGAGTTCCTCTGAGGCGAAGAAAACCGTCGTCCGGGCGATTTTTTTGGCGAAAAACGGATGTCCGCGCCAAAGTCCGCCAAAGGCTCGCTTCGGACGAAAGAGAATCTGCCGAGACCTCAGAAAATCCGCCAAGGCCTCCTTTGTTTCCCTGTTCCGCATGTTTCTCTGTTCCGCATGTTTCTCCGTTCCGCAAGTTTCTCCGTTCCGCAAGTTTCTCTGTTCGGCAAGTTTCCCTGTTCCGCAAGTTTCCCTGTTCCGCATGTTTCTCTGTTCTTTTTGTTTCTCTGTTCTGGCGGAAGAAGAGCCTTTTCCCGAAGGACGGCCGTTTGGCTTGAGCTGTAGAAGAACGGATCACCGGCCGCCTAAATTTCAAGCGGATTTAACGCCTTCATCCGGATAAAAAGGCTGCGCCAAAGCCCATGGACGGCGGAACAAAAGCCGCTAAACAATAATGAAGCGATATGAGAGGCGAAGCATGCCTAACATCTTGTTTGATGGCTATATTCAATCTTCAACAATAAAGCCGCTCCTTCTTTGCGGTTATTCTCTTAAACTCATTAAATCTTTTCCGAGCAATTAGATTGATATGGTAATGACAAGTCCCCCTTACTGGGGAAAACGCGAGTACGACAATCCAAATTGCATTGGCTTGGAAGACGCTCATGCAGAGTATATAGATAACCTATTGAACCTATTTTTTCTCAACTTCATAGGATCCTTAAACCTACGGGGAGTTTCTGGTTAAATATTGGAGACGCTTATGCGAACAAATGCCTGTTGGGCATTCCTTGGCGCGTCGCGTTGCGCATGTGCGACGAACAAGGTTGGATGCTGCGAAATAGCGTCGTATGGAATAAAGTCAAGGGAGGCCCAGACAATTCAAAAGATAAACTCCGTAATGTCCATGAAGACTTATTCCACTTCACCATAAGCAGAAAATGCTATTACGACGTTTCAATGGCTCGAAAAGAACCTCTTAAAGCAAGGGTGCAAAACGGCGCTGTCGTTTCGGCGACAGGCGTGACCGGAGTTCGATATAAACGGCAAATCGAATTATCGGCCATATTGTCTGACGAACAAAAGAGCTGCGCGTTCTTGGAGCTAAACGGCATCCTCAAACAAGTTAAAAATGGCGAGATTGCAGATTTTCGTATGATAATTAAGGGACAACAACGAACAACGCACTCTGATTCGACAAGAGTGTCCGGCAGAGCAAAAGAGCTTGAAACAAAAGGATTTTACTTTTTGAAATATCATCCAGATGGAGCAAAAATGGGCGATGTATGGGATATTATTCCCGAAGACGCTCAGGGGCGAACAGCGCATTTCGCTCCATATCCCGCCGATTTGTGCAGAACGCCAATTCTTGCTGCCTGCCCGCCAAATGGAATTGTGCTGGTTCCGTTTTGCGGAACCGGAACAACGATGGCTGTCGCTTATGAAAACGAGCGTAAATCTGTCGGTATTGACATTGTAGAATCATATATTCAGTATTCCGGAGAAAGGATCGGCTGCGATGAACAAGGTCAAAGAGTTCTTCGGGAAGTATGCCACGCGAGATGACGTCGATTGGGGCATGATTCTTCAGCGACAGTTCTGTCCCTACACCAACAGAAAATTTGACTTAGCAAAAAATTGCGTGAAGGGGCCAGCGCCCCGTACACAACTTTTTACTAAGTCCCTTTGAGCATGCATTTTGGCGGGGATGGCCAAAAAACAAAATATCTTGCCAGCTATCATATGAATCATCCCTATATTGTTCATGATGATTTGATTGAAACTCTGATGTGTGAGCATACAGAAATAAACATGAAAGTGGATGAGGTTCAACAATTTTCTTTCTACAAGCAATTCGAGAAATTTCAATGAGGCGTCCACATTTTATTTCTTGGAAAACCTTTTTTTTTCTGATCGCTTTACAAATTGCAGCTCTATCCCTGCCAAACACGTCTTTCTCACGGCTAAATCCCCAGGAAATAGCCCGCAATCCCCAGTCCCTTTCCGGGCAGCATATCAAGGATGGCCAAATAGGTGACCTGGTAATTAAAAATGCTCTGATCACCGGGTTGCAGCTAAAAAACATCACCTTTCTTAAGGCTTCCATTGAAAACGTCACCTTTGAGAACTGCACCTTTGAAAAAGTCAATTTTGCCGGGACAAACTTTACCAACGTTCTATTCAAGAACTGCATATTCAAAGAATCCGGCAAAACAAGCGACCCGGACAACCTGACCCAAATCGCCGGAACAGCCCGCAACGTGATGTTCCAGGCTTGTGAACTGCGTAATGTCGAATTCGCCTTTTCCGATGCTTCGTCCGGTTTTCTGCTCTTTAAGGATATTATCAAAGCGAAGTCAGTGGAGGAGAACGGCCCGTTCATTCTTTCTGGCGGGGCGCATATCCGTATTGATAACTGCTCGTTCCAGAGCGGCATCATTGGCGGACGAGACAATGCTTCCGCTATGGTCAAAAATTCTGTCTTCACAAATGCTAGCGTGTATGCTGGAAAAACCTTTATCTCTAGCTCACGCTTCAGCGATGAATGCTATCCTGGGGGAACGCTCCTTGTAATAACGGATTCCGAGCTGACAGGCGGTATGCTCCATATTGAAGGCGCCGCCTATGCGCTGAATAATTCCTACAAGTACGAAGTGGTTAACACCAAGTATGGAAACATTGTGGCTGGCGTGGGAATAGAAACTTTAAAGCCTGAAAACAAGGTCTACATTACAGGCAAAGAAGGCGTTCATTGCTTACGCATTTTCGGCGGTGACGTGGAGGCGCGCAACCTCGCTCTCCTCACCCCCATGTTCAGCCAGCTTAACAACCCCACGCCTATCACAGCCCTGAACCTGAAAGATGTAACCATACAGGGCGCGTATTGGAAAGGTTTGACGCTTTTGGGCGGCAAATGGGAAAATGTTCGTATAGAACCGCCTGTTGCCGTGAAAAAAACTTCCATTCAGAACATGCAGGCGTACCGCCTAGAATACCCCAAGGGCATGCCGTTCACGAACAAGAACGAAATCAAGATGGATGTGAAAGAAGCGAATCAGCCTTTTGACTGGCCGGAAATTGTAGCCCCTACCCCGGAAGAGCACGGCTTGATATGGTGGCCGGAAGTGGAACCCGGGTATCGACCGTAAGGGCGCCTGACGATAAAGTTCATCTTGCCGGAGTTATGTTGTGCTTCTCATAATAACCAAAAGTCAAATATTTAGCACAGTTATCGGGATATCCTTTAATTGTTGACATTGATAATCCATCCTTAAAATTCATTCCTATGAACCCGGGCAGCCGATTAAATTTTTGACCTTCAGCCCGATTTTAGGCGCCATAAGCCAGACAGAAGATTTTTATGAAAGAAAAAATTAGAAAACTACCCGCAGACAGTCCGCCATTTTCAGAAATCATTAATGAAGACAGGGTTTATGTGGACAAGACCGCCTACCTGGCTGGTTTGATTGACAACGATTCCAAAACCTTGTTTTTTACCCGACCGAGGCGTTTCGGCAAAACCTTAATTGTTTCCACTTTGGAAGCCTTATTGTCTGGCCAAAAAGAACTCTTTAAAGGCCTGGCTGTGGAAAAAAGACTCGGGGAAAAAGCATTCGCCCCCCGCCCGGTCATCCATCTGGACATGAGGGATATCGACACCAGTTCAGGCGTTTCTGGGCTTAGGAGTTCTTTAAGAAACATGACCGCCGAGATCGCCGAAACATTAAAAGTCTCAGTACCCGACAACTTGTTTCCCAGCGAAATTTTAGGCAAAATAATTAAACAGTGCGCCGAAAAATCACCCGATGTCCTTCCAGCAGTGCTCGTGGACGAGTATGATTCGCCCTACCTTGACTTCCGGCACAAACCAGAAGAGCTTGCAGAGGTGATAGAGGTTCTGCGCAATTACTATGTCCAGTTGAAAATCAAAAGGAAACACCTCTCTTTTGTTTTCGTGACCGGGATCACCAAATCCGCTCTCACGGATTTTTATTCCACCTTCAACAACTACACGGATATCTCCATTAATCCCAAATACGGGGCTCTGACCGGCTTCACCCATGAGGAGATTAAGGCCAACTTTGCCCCGCATATACAAGAGGCGGCCAGTTCTCTTAAGGTAACTGAAGGGAAATTATTGGATAAGCTTCAAGACTATTACGATGGTTTCTGTTTTGATGGCCAAACTTATCTCTACAACCCTTTTTCCGCCTTACAGTTCTTTGAAAATAAAGAGTTTCTGAATTTCTGGTTTAGTACAGGAACTTCAAACTTCCTGGCCAAATACATGAAAGATAAAGGCCTGACACCTGAAGATTTTCGGGGGCTTCCTTTTACCAAGTCGGCGGCCTTAAACTTGGTGGGGTTGGATTCGAACGATCCAACGAATTTCCTCCACCAGGCTGGCTATTTAAGCTTGCGTCCCGGCTTGGATAGTGATTTTACCTTGGATTATCCCAACCGGGAAGTCCGGGAATCTATGTCGCTTCTGGTGATGAGGAACTTTCTCCAGCTTAAGACCAATGACTCAATTAAACGTTTACTGGAGGCTTTACGTCTCCGGAAACCTACTGGAGTCATTGAAGAATTTAACCTGCTCCTGGCCAATATCCCCTATGAAGACTATGAAGGGGTCAAGAAGAACGCCGAAGGTTTCTATCGTTCGTGTTTGTTCGCCTTTCTGTACAGCGCGGGTCTGGATCCCAGAGCGGAGCATCACGGCAAATTTGGCCGAACCGATATCTCGCTCAAATATAAAGATGTGCCCTGGGTCATGGAAATTAAAATTTGTACCGGAAAGAAAGACGAGGTTACAGCCAATTTAGCCCTGGATCAAATTTTGGCCACGAAATGCGGCGATAGCTTCAAAGACCCGGTTCTTGTGGGGATAGCCATAAACGATAGCCTAAGGACTATCAAGATTTGGAAAAGCTTAGGAGAAAGTCGCAACCCTGAATAAGCTCAGTCTTATTTTTTCCAAAATTATGCTGAAATATCTGATGTAAAGGAATTTTACATATAGCAGTAAATCGTATATTAAAAGCCTGCCCCCGGCTTTTAGTCAATGGTAGTTGCCTGCCTCTCCCAGCCTATGGAATAACTATTTATATTGAATTTTAGTTGCATATTTGCATCCCACCAATAAATAATTTTATGTATTGCATTAGCAACACAGGCGAAATGACGACTTTCAATTGCGGCCACTGACGTAATTATTGTTAGCTGAATGCCTGTTGAGAAACGTGTCTTTCAGGCGCTCCAAAGAACTCCATCATCCGATCGAGATGCGACTGAGAACTTGATTTGACAAGGCTGAGAATAAGGTAAAGCGTGATGCTCAAGGAAAGTTTTCTCAGCCGAGCGAATCGGAAGGTTTCATCATTGCTGCTTCGTCTAAATCATTACCAATGAACGAAAGAAGAGAATCCGTGACCTCTTCCATTTTCACGAGACCGTTTCCAGTAAGACGAATAGACATTTTGATCAGCCATCCTTTCTTGATGAAGCGGATGCCCCTAAGGAATCCAGGCTCAAGAATGTCAAGTTAAAATCAGAATGTCAACCACCTATTTTTTCTTTTTCTAAGTCAGTATAACCAAACAGGCAGTAAAATGACATTTTCATAATATGCTGATTTTATTCATATTTTTTCTTATGTTGTTGACATTTATTGAGGAACTGGCGGATTGTTCCATATATGCCCCTCAGCCAAAAGCTGAGGGTTTTTTTATTATTGAAAGACCGGGAACGCTTCAAAACGGCCGGACGCGCCAGCCAGGCCTGAATAAGGCGTCAACTGGAAGCGGCTGGACTAAAAATCCTTCAGAGGCCATTTTTCAAAAACTGACGGAGAAAAAAGGCCTTGCGAGCGGCTGCGTTTTTTCTTTTCCGTTCAATCAGGTTATAATAGATAAACTTGCGTTTCAGGTTGGATATTTTTCTTGTCGAACCTGTTCGAACTTTGCCGTCTTTTTTTGCGGCCTCGTCCGCCCTATTTCTCTGCCGAGGATTTTGGACTTTGTGACTGCCATAGCCGGAAATAACCCTGTTACCTTAAAAAGATTGCCGGATGGCCGCTTTAGCCTGTCCGGCTCTCTGACGGCCGAGGCGCCTGGATCGCTCTGGGACGAACTTGTCGGCTCCGGGGGGTGTTCCGAAGGAGGAAAAAGTATCGAGCTCAGCGGTCTGTCGAATCTGGACTTGAACGGAGCGGCCCAACTTCTGTGGCTTCGGGAAAAATGCCAAGCCGAGGGAACGGACCTTAGCCTGACCGATCTGCCGACCCGTTTCCTCCCCATCTGGGAGCTGGCCGAAAAAACCCTCGGCCCCCGAACGTCTCCGCCGCCCCGGCCTTCTTTGGTGGAGATAATGGGTCAAATACAGGCCTCGGTTTGGCAGGACTTTCTGGAGCTGGTCTGTTTTTTGGGCGAACTGTTGTCTCACCTGACCAAATTGACGTTCAAACCCTGGCTATTGCGCTGGTCCTCCACCATGGCCATAACCGAGTCGGCCGTCGTCAACGCTCTGCCGGTGACGGCTCTGGTCGCCTTCCTGGTTGGCTTGATCCTGGCCTTTCAGTCGGCCATGTTCATGCGCCTCTTCGGCGTGGACATCTTCGTGGCCGATCTGGTCGGCTTGGCCATAATCCGAGAGCTGGGAACCTTGCTGACGGCCATAGTTCTCACCGGCCGAAGCGGCTCGGCCTTTTCGGCCGAGCTGGGGGCCATGAAGGCCAATCAGGAGATCGACGCCTTCGTGACCATGGGTCTGTCCCCTGTGCGAGATCTGGTCCTCCCCAGAGTCCTGGCTCTGACCTTCGCCACCCCTCTTCTGACCGTCCTGGCCGATTTCGCCGGCTGCCTAGGCGGAAACGTGGTCATGATGACTCTGGGCCATCCTTTTTCAGTGTTCTGGACGGAGCTGTCGACTCACATCAGCGTTTCGGATCTGGCCACAGGCTTGTTCAAAGCCTTCGTCTTCGGCTTCACCGTGGCCGCCATCGGCTGCCAGAGAGGTCTGGCCGCCCAATCGGGACCTATGGCCGTCGGCCAAGCCACCACTTCCGGAGTGGTCACCAACATCGTCGTCCTCTCCGTTTTGGACAGCCTCTTCGCGGTGCTATTTTATGCCCTCAAATGGTGAACGGACAACCGAGAAAAGCCGCCTTGGCGACGACCCGC
>JAIRTO010000222.1 GCA_031254895.1 Deltaproteobacteria bacterium | reverse complement strand
CGGAGCTAAGGCTCCCGACACAGGAGCGAACCAAGATGCGTCCGCTTCTCAAGCGACCGCTTCGCCTTCGTCAGACACTCCGCCGGCCGCCCCTGTAGGCGAATCGACCGGAGCTTCGACGACTAGTCAGCCGTCCTCCGCCTCAGTTCCAAAAACTTCCGAACCTACTGAAAAGCCCTTGTCCTCCTCTTAAGCTGAACCGCTTCAGAGCGCTCCGGGCGCGCCGACAGTTTCCGTTTTCGGCCTCTCTGTTTCCGTCAAATCAGAAATTTTGACGGTTTAGACTTTTGACGGCCGCTTTTGGCCTTGATCGTTTCTTGACCGCTTTTTGGCCCTTCGCCATAGGACGAAGATTCCTGACCTCGGCCATATCCATGGCCAGGGGCGCGGGAGGATCAAGACAATCAAGGCTCGGACAGCAAGGTTTGGAAACCTAAGGGCCAGAACCGTCAAGGCCGAGGAAACCAAGGCCTCAGGATCGTCTGGCGGCTTTTTGACTTTTTTTATTCCCCTGCCGTCTTCGGCGCCGAAAATTTCGGCCTCGAATCGGCTGCAGACCTGAACTATTCGACCTAGCCCAAGATTTTAGAGGTTATTATGTCGCGCTTAAAAAAATTGCAACCCTTCGTTTTGCTGTTGTTGCTCTGTTTTTTCGTCTCAGCCTGCACCACCGTGGCCGGCACCGGGAGATCTCAGCTGAATCTGGTCAACGACTCTGAACTCAATCAGGCCGCTTCTCTGCAGTACAGTCAGCTCATCAAGGAAAGTCACCTCTCCAGCGATCGAACCAAAACCAGAATGATCCGGCGAGTGGGCGACCGCATTAGCCGGGCGGCCAAACAGTTTATGGAGGCGGAAGGACGCGGAGCCGAGATCGCCAATTATAAATGGGAATTCAATTTAATAGATTCCGATGAAGTGAACGCTTTTTGCATGCCCGGCGGCAAAGTGGCCTTTTATACCGGCATCCTTCCCATCTGTCAGGACGAAGCCGGAGTGGCGGCCGTCATGGGTCATGAAGTGGCCCACGCCCTAGCCAAGCACGGCAACGAAAGGGTCAGCCAACAGATGATGACCAGCTTGGGAGCCAATCTTCTCGGCATAGGCCTGTCTATTGGCGGAACTTCGGCCCTCACTTCCGATCTGGTGATGACCGCTTTTTCCGTCGGCAGCACCTACGGCGTTCTCCTGCCCTTCAGCCGCTCCCACGAATCCGAGGCCGACCGCATAGGCATGAGCCTCATGGCCATGGCCGGCTACAACCCTCAGGCCGCCGTGGATCTGTGGCAGCGCATGGACGCGCAGGAGACCGGCTCCGGTCGGCCTTTCTTCATGTCCACTCACCCGTCCAACAAACAGAGAATCAAAAACCTGCAGTCGTACATGCCGGAAGCTGAAGCCAGATTCCAGCCGCAAAAATGACGCGGGCTTCTCGCCGCCGGACGCGTCGAGATGGATCGACAGACCAAAGACCGTCAGACTTAGAAGGCGATAAAACGTCCGACCTCGGAGCCGGCGAAGGCGGTCGTTTTGTCGCCTTGGCCAGGCCCGTCTGGGCCAAGCCGTCTTGGCCTAAGGCCGCTCAACAAAAGCCGCCTTAGCCAAGGCCGTTCAAGATCTCCCGTCATGTTCGCGCCTCATCTTGGGATCTGTTCTGGCCGCTTTTAAAGGGCTTATTCCCGCAAGTTCGCCATAGATTCCAGCAATTCCATAGAGAGGTTCAAATGGGCCTTCGCGTCAGTCGGCCAGGAGATCTCAAGTTTTTTTTGTCGATTTTTTCGCCTGGCGCGTCAGCCTCACGCCCAAATGACCTCAGGTAGCTCCTTTTTTGCCGCTTTTCGCAGATTTTGAGGTTTTGCCTCGATAGGCCGATTTTTCGTTCTTCTTTCCACGATCTTTGCTATAATCTATTTCGACGCCGGCGCGGCGCCCTGGCCCGACGCTTTATTCAAGAGGCTTTTGGCTCTCCGCGCCAACTTTTTGGCTCCTGGCCTCTTTAGGCGTCTCGCTTCGATTTGTTGACGACGACCTAAACAGACAATTGAAAAATTTTGACAGACGAGCCTTAGGCGAAAACCCCAGAGGGTTTTTTGCCCCTTTCGCTTTTTGTTCGTCGTTTGTCATCCGCCTTTCGAGCTCCTCCGCCCTTTTGAAAAGCTTGGCCGGGGAGAATGTCCCGCCGTCGCCGAAAAAAAATAGACGACGGGCGCCTGGCCTCATATTCGTCGATGTCTTTCGGCTCCCTTGTCGACAGGGTGAAATACCATTCTTGAGGATCATTTCAAATGAGGAAAATAATAGAGTTTTTTCTGATGACCATAAATCGTTCGACAATCGTCGTCTTGCTGGTCTTCGGCTTGACGTCGGCTTTTTTTCTTTCCGGCTGCGCCGACCCGGTCAGACACACGATCAGCCGTCCTTTCATCGACGCCCCCATCGACGCCGAAACGGTTTTCGGCGAAGCCACTTTGGGCGAGAACCGCTCCGAGCAGGCCATAAAGGACATAAAAGTGCCTGACTTGCCCCACTCCGGCCCCCTGACCTTGGACGATTGTCTGACTTTGGCTCCGAAAGTCAGTCCGGCTTTGGACAACTCCGATCAGGAATACTTGGGAGCCATGTGGTCCCGTTGGCAGGCGATCACCGATTTTCTGCCGACCGTCGGCATGTCCTACGGAGTCAATCGCGGCACGACCGTCTCCAACACCAGCTTCCCCGCCGATCAATGGTCCTGGTCGACCAGCGTCTCTCAGCCCGTCTTCACCGGCGGCCGAAACATGGCCAACTATCTCTTGAAGCAGTTAGGCCTGTCCGCCGCCGACGTCCAACGGGTGCAGTCCAAGGAAGACCTTCTTCTGGCCGTCAAACAGTCCTTCTACGGCGTTCTGGCTTCCGAAAAGGCTCTGGCCGTCGCCAAGACCGCCGTGGTCAACCTGACCTCCCACTTGAACGTGGCCAGAAATTTTTATGACGTGGGCATGGTTCCCCAGAATCAGGTTCTGGAAGCCGAAGTTCAGCTGGCCCAAGCTCAGCAGGACGAGACCAATCGTCAAAGGGATCTGACCGTCAACAAGGCCAGGTTGAACATCCTCCTGCGCCGTCCTGTCGACGCTCCCTTGAAGTTGAAAGACGAATTGGGACACCCCCGCTTCCCTCTGGACATGGCCGAGTGTCTCCAAGTCGGCATTAGGGACAATCCGGAAGTCCAGTTGGGCCGCATCTCCGTGGAAGTCGGCGCCAAAAACGTGGACGTCGCCAGGAGCGCCCTGTATCCGACCATCAACGTCAACTACAACAACAACTCTCTGGGCGGCTCCGGCGAAGTCAGAGACGCCGAACGCTGGAACATGACGGCCACGGCCAACATCAACCTCTGGGAATGGGGCAAGGCCAAAGCCGGCGTGGAAATGAGCAAGGTCTCCCTGAACCAGGCCATCAACGGCCTAACCATTCTTGAGGACAACACCAAGCTGGAGATCACCTCCAACTTCCAGAATCTCATCTCCGCCGACCGCAACATTTCCGTGGCCCAAAAGGCGGTGGAAGCGGCTCGCGAAGATCTGCGGATGGTCACGGAGCGTTATCAGGAACAAGTGGCCACCAACACGGAAGTCCTCGACGCCCAGACCCATTACAACACCGCTCAATACAACTACTACGCCGCCCTCTACGACTACAACCTGTCTTGGGCGGCCATAGAGCGGACCATGGGCCGCCGGGTGACCACGTCCGGCCTGGCTCCCTTGGCCCGAACCAAGCCAAGCGTGGCGGAAAGAGAACTGCCGGTGGAACAAATGCCCCCGGTCCCGCTCTTGAACAATCAGCGGTAAGGCGGCGGCTGCCAGGCGGCGCCTGGGCGCCCCTTTCAGCCGCGTCCGTCAGCCGTTCGTGCTCATGACAGCTTGGCGAACTTGCCTTTGGCGGGATATTTTTGGTTGTTTAGAAATTTTTGCATTTTTAGAAATTTTGGATTTTTGGATTTTTGATGACGTTCGCCGGATTTTGTCGTCGGCCAAGCGGTGCCTGGAAACGGGGCCGCTTGGCCGCAGGCAAGATGATTCGAGGATTCGCCAAAAGGATTCTTTTCGATGAATCTCCAAAAGGACTCTTCAAAATGAATCTTCAAGCGCGATTCCATAGGACTTTTTCCGGCGCCGCTTTTCTGGCCTGCTGGCCAGGGCCTTTGTCGTCCGGCTCCCCTTGACGCCGCCTTTCGGCTCTCTCGCCTGCCGGAGAGTCCTCGGGTCGCTAGCGGAAGGCCGAACAATTCCTTGGGACCAATGATACGAAAAGTTTTTTTAGTCGACGCCCTGATTGACGGACCTTTTTCCGGCGTTCCCACCCATGTGGTTTTTTTGGACGCGCCCATGGACAAGTTCAAAATGTTGTCCCTGGCCAACGAACTGGGCTCCAGTCAGACCGTCTACGTGCTTTTGCACGATCAAGCCGCCTATCTTCTGAGGTTTTTCAGTCAAACCCACGAATTGCCTTTAGGGGTTCACTCCTGCCACGCGGCGGCTCACCTCATCTACGAATTGGGCTTCTCCCCTCCCGACGATCCTCTCATTTTTCTGACTCAAGAGCGGGAAGTCTCCGCCAGCCGAGTTCAATCCGATCAGACCAAAATCAAACTGACCACCCACCCCATCAACAAAATGGATCAGAACAACGTCAATCTATATTGCGACATTCTGGGCCTCAACCCGAAAACCGTCGTCTGGTCGGCCATGACCCAGAACAGACAGGCGATCATAGCCGTGGACAACACGATCCAACTGCGCCGACTGACGCCGGACGCGACCAAACTTCTCAACTCCGGGGCCATGGTTCTGGCGGTGACCAGTCAGGATCACGGCGGCTCGGACTATTGTCTGCGCTGTTTCGCCTCCAACCTCCTCAATCCGGAACATCAAGCCAGCGGCGGCATCCATCGCTATCTGGCCCCCCAATGGGGTCGCCTCCTGCAAAAGACCCGCTTGCAGGCCAAGCAATTGTCGCACCGAGGCGGATTGGTTCAACTGGATCTCTCCGAGCCGGATTTTTTGATCATAACCGCCAAATCCCAAACTGTCTTGAGAGCTGACCTCGTTTTCGAGTTCACCGACGAACACGCCTCGACGCCTCGTTAATCTCCCCACAGTTCTACCCCGCAAGAAAAAAAAATCGCCTCATGAAATTCTACCCATACATGGAGCGTCAAATATTATTGAACTATTATATTTTCAGGGATGGAAATAGAGAAATGGGTCAAGATTTGCTTCTGAGCATCGGAGAGGGAATGAACATATTCTTTGGACGAGACTTTAAGAGACTTTATAAGATGCAATTCAGAAAATATGTCAGTTAAAGAGAATTTTGAACGTAAAAAAGAATCATTAACGTATATTTGATATATGCGAGAATAAATTATAAAAGCTAAAAATGAAATAAAATAAAAATTTTCTCTATGCTTATCTTTAAAAATAGAGAACCTGGAAAGATTGACATGGCTTAAAAACATAAAATAAATATCTTGAAAATATTTTGATTTGATATAAAGATCATAAACATCTTTAGGGGTCATTTTGGCGTTGCCTAAAATAATGGAAAATCCTTTCAGAGCCAAAAATTTGTTGACTTCAGTTTCCTTAATAATCAGGTCGTTGTGTTCGTCAAGGATGAAAAATCTGTCAAACTCTTGTCTATTGACGGCGGAAAAAGCGCCGGCTTTCGCTTCTTCTCGTCTTTTGGCCAAGGAGGCGACGAAATTTTGCCGTTCCGCCAAGGCTTCATGGGGATCAAAAAAGATATAGGCCTCCAGGGACTCGCCTCCATCGCCGTCGAGGCCGAGGGCAAGCGAGGAGGGAGTCAAATGGAGCGCTTGCAAACCTGATTGGGAGCTTTCAATAGACAGAAAATTGGACGCTGAATGGATTGAACTTCCGGCCAATTGAACCAGCTTGCGGCTCATCTCGTCGTCAGGAAGCAAACAAATAAGATATTTCAAATTGTCTGCTTTGGCTAATTTTTGAATATTTTGGGAGCTATAAAACGAACTGTCCAGGAATAAATTTAGTCTTTTAGCCGAATAATAATTGGAAGAAAAATCAGCAATTTGCTTAAAATCATTTAGGCCAGTGAAATCTGCGGGTATAAAAGTTTGAAAAAGGGGCAATTTATTTTTCTGGCCAAATATTGTTAGGCCTAATCTTGGAGAATAAGGCCAGGTCGAAGGCAGATCCGCCTTATTTTTGGCCTCGGAAAATATATCCGCTCCTGAACCGACAACAAACAGGCAGTCTTCTTGAAAAGAATTATTCCATTTAGAATTAAAGGTCTCCATTATATTTGAAGATATATTGTAGATAAAATCATTGATTCTTTGTTGAGAAACTATTCTTTTGTTCAATAGTCCATTGTCTCTTATCCAGTAACAAAGCTCCTCAAAATTCTGGCTAGTGGACAGCATAAAAGATATTATCGAAAAAATAGTTTCATAATTAAAGCTAAAAACATCTTTCAGTAGAGCATCTAAACCTATTTGTCGATTTATATGTTCAATAAAATATTTGGAACCGGCGTGGAAAATGCTGTCAATAGATTCTAAGGCCATAGATTGGGCCTTGGACTTGCGTTCATTATCTGAAATCGGCGATTTAGTAGGTAGAATATCTTTATTGTCCTTTTTAATAAAAACCTTCTTCCCTTTAATGACAATATATTCAGCTTGACAAGAACGGATAAAATCGTGTTTAAATACGGCTTCGCCAGTTATTTTGTCTACTTTGCCAATGTATCTCTTTTGGCTGTTGTTTCTTTTGGTTTGTTTATCATATTTAGCCGTTGATTCCAGTATATAAGTGTGCCCTTTTTTATTATAGTACATATATGACGGCATTTTGGAACCTTGTTATCTGGGTGGAATTTAGGGGTGGAATCAGCGACCTTCGAGCTACTGGATTGGGAGCCAAATCTACCCGTTTAGAATTAGCGCGGTGCTATAAGTGGCAATGGCAGGTTAAAAAGATAACTGCCATTTTTCATTAAGTTTTATTTTAAGACCTGGATTCAATTTTGTCGATAGTCGCCAAAAATTATCGAGTCGCGAAAGGCAAACACAATTCTACCCGAGATTAAACTTTGGAAGAACCTAAGAAAATAAGAACAGAATATTGAAAAGTATTGGGACGTATAATCAATGGTTTAAGACAAAAATAAGATAATATGACTACCAAATGAACCAGAGCCTTATTCTCCCCATAAGAAAACATAAACCTCAATGGCCGACTCTCCAGCGAACTAAGGCGACCTGTGGCGACCAAACTGACTGACGGCAGGAGAAAGTCAAGCCTGGCTTTTTTTTCGATAAGATCTAGCAATTATTAAGTTTATTTTTCTTTAATTGAACCAGAAAGCCCTCTAACGGCGACGCAAACCCCCTTCCAACCTCTCTCTGGCAGCTTTAAAAGGATACAAGCTGGAAGATCCTGCTTTGTGGCCGAAAACTGAACGTAGGGGCGGTTCACACTTTTTTATTGGCGTCGCGACCGCATGAGATATTCAAAACAAAAAAAAATCTATAAGAATAATAATATTTTTACGTAGAAATACAAATAAAAACACAATTACATATCGCAATAAAAATATATCATTTTATTTAACATGTATATTATATTCTTTATGATTCATTTCAAAGATAAATTCTACTTAACATCAATATTATATTTAGCTTTGATAAATTTTTTAAATTCTTCACCTGTCAAGACTATGCCTTTTTTCTTTTCAGATTTACGGATGGCTTTGACAATTTCTTCCGGAAACATTTCTTCCAAAATTAATTTTTTATTTTTTGTTCTATATTTGGGTTTCATAACTCCTCCAGATGAAAAAATAACAAATTTATGGGTTCAAAATACTAACGACCTAAAATGCAAATTTTGTTTTTCGCATATTTTACCTTGCAAGCTGAAAGGTCCTGCTTTGTGGCCGTAAACAGAGCGTAGGGGCGCTCACGCTTTATTACGTCATCGCGACCGCAAGGGCTATTCAAAACAAAAAAATCTAAAAGAAAAAAAATATTTTAATGTAGAAATACAAATAAGATCACAATTACATATAGCACAAAAATCAATATATCATTGCATTTAATATATATATTGATATTCTTTAATATTTATTTTAAATAAAATTCCTACTTAAGATCAATATTATATTCATCTTTGGCCCATTTCCTAAATTCTTCACTTGTCATGACTATGCCTTTTTGTTTAATAGATTTTCGGATACCTTTGACAATTTCTTCAGGAAATATTTCTTCCAAAATTAATTTTTTCTTAAGATTTTTTGTTCTATGTTTTGGTTTCATAATTTCTCCTGATAAAAATAACAAATTTATGGGTTAAAAATACTATAGACCTATAATGCCAATATTGTTTTTTTGCTTATTTTACCTTCAAGAATCTATAAAAAAATAGCATAAATAAATGAAAAATGCCGTTCTCATAATAGAAATATAAGCGAATTGAATTTAAACGCCGATAAATTATTCCCCAAATCTAAAAAAATCTACCCATGTTTCTCCCCTATCTCGTATAAAGATATAATGGTAAAAAATAGGCATTATCAATATGTTTTTCTCAATTTGTCATCAATACGGTAAACAATTCCATGCTAAACGATTCAGCGACAAAAATCAACCCATTTTCCACCCAGAAAATAAATGACTATCTGCCGTCGCTCTCGATTATTAAAGCCGCGAAACTACAACTTCGGCGCTGGAATAAGACGCCAACAATCGCGCTGCTGGAAGAAAAACCCGACAGCCCTCGACCATATCCGGCCCCGCTTGGTTGGGCGTGGAACATAAGAGAAGCATTACAAAAAGATAGGCATTATCAGACAATTTTTTTCAACTTGTCCTAAATCAACATAGACTATTTGATCAATATATTCAACCCTTATTTCCCCCCAGAAAAAAAGGATTGACTTCGTCCGCAAAAGCGCAAACTTCCCCTTCGGCCCCTCTTCCGGCTTATCCAAGGCCGCAGCGGCCAATCTGAAAATGGTTCAATTAAACTTTTTGGTTTCTTCTCTTGGTTTTTTTTCGTCAGAGACGGGCGAATATTTCCACGCTCACTAACCGAGCAGCTCATCAACGGCGTTTTGAACCGTAGGAGTTTGACTATTACGCGCATCAGGCTACAACAACCCAAAAGTAAATCAGCAACAAAAAAAACCGCCTTGCTCTTTCAGGCATTGTGAGCAAGGCGGTCAAGGATAGCGCTGGCGAACAATTTGATCCTCGCCGAAAATTATCTTCGGCTATGGCTTATTTGGTGCTCCTTTAGGCTGAGTCATACGGTTAAACCCAAAAGACCTGTAACCAACATTAAAACAGGTATTGGAACATACCCATTTGTCCTTATGGTTCCCCAATTGCCGTCGAACAGCTTCGTGAATTCCTGGCCATCATAAACGTATGTTCCCCAGTTGCCGTCGAACTGCTTCGTGAGCTCCCGGCCGTCGAAAACGTAGGTTCCCCAGTTGCCGTCGAACTGCTTTGTGAGTTCCCGGCCATCGAAAACGTAGGTTCCCCAGTCGCTGTCGAACAGCTTCGTGAGTTCCCGGCCATCGAAAACGTAGGTTCCCCAGTCGCTGTCGAACTGCTTCGTGAGTTCCCGGCCATCGAAAACGTAGGTTCCCCAGTCGCTGTCAAACAGCTTAGTAATTTCTACGCTCATCCTAAATCCTCCTTATACACGAGAAAAATATTTTTCATGCTCTTGAGAAAAGCGTAAACAGCCGGGTTTATGCAGCTATCCTATCAAAGGTTTTTTTCGTCAGAGACGGGCGGATATTTCCGCGCTCAATCCGCTCAGCTCGTTGGTCTGATTGAGGATCTTGTTGTAAACTTCCATGTTTTGCAGCTTCGGCAAGTCTTCCTTCAGTTGCCCTGGCTCGAAGACCTCGGAGAAGCCTCGCGACGAGCCGGCCTCGAATATTTCCTTGGATTTCACCGAGCCGTCCGGATGATACAATCTGGTCAAACCGTCGAGCTGACCGAAACTATACACGCTGGACTTGATCAGACGGCCCTGAGCGTCAAAATCGATGATTTCGCCATGGATGCGGTTGTTGTTCAAAGGAACGATTCTGGCAATCTTCTGTCCCATGTCGCTTCTGACCGGGTGAAGCTCAATGGCCAAGCCGTTCATGATCCCGGCGTCGTAATTGACCAGTTTGCTCAGACGCTGTTCCGAGTCGTACAGAACCGTGGTTCCGTCCGGACGACCCCTGTTGTAAAAAGCCAAGTTTTTCAAGGTTTTTTTGCCGCCCCTGCCCTCCTGCACCTCGAAAACGATCCCGTCGACCAGTTGACCGCTCTGATCCCGGCAGTCCGTTTTCGCTTGTCCTAGGCAAACAAGGTTCCGCAGGTCGTAGATCGAATAATTGCCGCTCTTCATGACGGTCTGAGCCCCCCGAGCGGCGGCGCCGCCTTCGGATCTTCCTGGGGACGATTCCGAACGACTGGTCGAGCTGAACCCGGCGCTGGAACTAGACCCGGAACTTTGAGCAGACCCGGAACTTGGTCTAGATCCTCCGCTGGCGCTGGATCCGCCAGAGACGCTGGCCGAGGAGCTGGCCTGTCGACCGGCGTCAGAGCCTGTCGACTGTTGGGGGACGTTGGCCGCTTGAGACGAGCCGGCATTCCCGGAACGGCTGGAGACCGAACTGGAGGGCGGCGAAGACAACAACCCGTTAAAAATGCTCGGCACATTAAAGCCGACCGCCAGAAATATCAAGGCCGCGACGATCACGACAATGAAATTCAGACCGTCGCCGTCCGTTTTGGCGAAATAGGGCTTGACCGGAGGCTGACTGACGGCCAGAAGATGTTGACGCTCTCCTTCCGAGAGCGGCTGACCGCTGTTGTCGGTGGTCTCCAGTTTTTTGGCCGCCAGAGAGGCGGCCCTGACTTTTCGCGAATAGCCGGAAATGCTTTTAGAGCGAATGAGACCGAAAAAATACGTCAGGCCGAAGGCGCCGGCGAGCCAAAACAGAAAATTGGACGACAAGCTCAGCGCCTCCACATAAACCAAGCCGCCCCCGATTAGCGAGGTCAAGAAGGCAATCCAGAAAGGTCGATAGCCGGCGGCTTTAGTTTTGGCTCTGGCCGAATCGACCGGCATTCCGCTCTTGGTCTGAGCCCGCAGACTGGCGCCTTCGGCGAAAATGGAGTAATTTTGCCCTTTATAGGAAAAAACGAACTTGCCTAAAGGCACGAAACCGGCCTTGACCGGACCGTTGAAGGAGATGTCGGCGTCGATGGCCCAATCTTTTTGACGATCGCCTTTGGCGTGGGAATAAGCCGCTTCGGTCGCCTCATGTCGGTTGACCAGATTATGGATGTAGTTGCCGCCGTCGTCAGGCCCCTTCGCAAAATCAAAGGCCGCATAGCCGCCCATGAGCAGCTGCTCGTAGGGAACCGTTTTGGAGAGCGGGAGGGAGTTCTCCAGCATCTCGGCGACTTCCGCAGGAACGGACTCCCGGTCGGAGGCGCAGCATATGCGCTTGAATTGACCTCTGGCCGTGCCGCTGGCCGGCCGCCAATCCGTCACCGTTCGGTATTTGGTGACCGCTCTCTGCCTGGAATTGCCCCGGCTGTCGGTGTAGTTCTCATACGCGGTGTAAGGCTCTTGGCGGTCGAAGCCGAAGGAGGCCGACCAGTGGCAGACGAAGGAGCCTTCTCCCAAAAAGCAGGGGACGTAAAAGAAAGTCTCTTCTTCAACCTGACTGGCGTCCAGGATGTCGTCGGGCGCCGACTCCGGCTCGATCATCAAGTGATGAGCCATATGTCTTAACTCAAGTTTGTCCGCTCCCACGGGCAGCAGAAACTCTATGGTCAATTCCTCGGGGACGTCGGGCCTGACCAGAGGAATTTCCGTTCCGCAATACTGGCACGTCAGGGTCAAGACCCCGGGAACGAGATCCACTTGAGCCCCGCAACTGGGACAGGAAAGAGAAGTCAAAGCCTCCATGAGCGGTTTCCTATTATTCTCGGTGATGATCGAAACGGCGAAAAGTCGTCTCGCGGACAATCGGACAAGCCGCCAGAAAAGGCGATTTTACAAAAGCCGCCTTTTCGATCTGGTTCGAGTCGTCGAAGGAGCCGACAAAACCTTAAGATGTTCCTTAAACGCGACGACCTAAGGGCAAAGCCGCGTTTAGGGGGCCTCCGTCGCTTGTGGCCGGTCAAAAGCCGCCCCGCTGACTGTCTTGCCCTTCCCTTTGCCGCACTTTGGCCAAAGCCGTCATCTCTTCGATAAGTTTGCCGGCTTCCGGGGGAGCGTCGCCTCCGGCGCCTTTAATCAATTCCGAAAGACGCATGGCTTTATCGCTCAAGAGCTTGTCGGAGGAAGTCACGGCGCTTCGGTCGAAGAAACGAACCTCCTCGACAAGTTTCTTCAGCTTGGCCGTCAACTCCGGGCTCAGAGTCTCGATCTTCAAAATGTCGTCAAGACTGGCCAAAAGCGACAAGGACTGGCCCATCCTGGCGGCCGCCGCTCGGTCGGAGGCGGCCGAGCTGCGCGAAGAGACGAACAGTAAAATTTCTAAAGTCAGAAGGACGACCAGAGCGATCAGTTCCGAAACGATGAGGATGCTGGAGCTGGTCGCCGCGCCGGCGGCGTGGACTACGGCCATGGGCAGGGCGAACAAGGCGAAAAGGATCACCGCCGCGTAGGAGCCCATGCGGAAAAGCGAGCCGGCGGTCGGCGGCTGAATTTCCAGAAAGGCTAAAACGCCCACCGCCGCCCCTTCGCTAATCAGCAGAAAAGTCAGACCCAGCCATTGGGTCCGGGTGGGCTCGTCGGCGAGAAGCAAAAAAATGACCAGAGACAGAACCATCCAGAGTAAACCGACGATGAGGACGACTTTCAGACGCGAGTTTTGACTGGGCATGAGCGGCTATCCTTGGTATGGCGAAGCGTTATGCAAAAGTCAGGCTAATTGGCCCAAAAAAGGGGACGATGGTTCAAAAAGGCCAAAAATCTTCGAAGGACGGACTTGTCACAGCCTCGTTCCGCAGGAGGGACAGAACTTGACGGAGCCGGGTTGATCCAGACCGCAGTTGGGACATTTTTTCTGCAGAGCGCCGCCGCAGGACGGGCAGAATTTGGCGTCCGGAGCGACTTTCTCGCCGCAAAGCGGACAGGGTTGGGGAATCATGGCCCCGCAATCGGAACATTTTATTGTTCCGGCGGGCAGATCCTTTCCGCAATTGGGACAGGGATTATAAGGATCGCCGCAATTGGGGCAAAAGAGAGAATCCCGGCTCATCATCGTGCCGCATTTGTCGCACTTGACCATGGTCTGAGTCGGCGGAGGAGACACTTGTCCGGACGCCAGAGCTTGACCGCAATCAGGACAGAAGCGTTTGCCGTCCGGAACGACGGCCTGACAATTCGGGCAGCGCGTTCCCCCGCCCGTGTTGAGGGCTTGGGCCATGTTTCCGAACTGGCCGCCGAAGGCCCCGCCAACGCCCAAGCCCATGCCCAGGCCAAGGCCGGCTCCCATCATGCCGGCTTGACCGGAGCCAGGATTGGTGGCGGCTCCTTCCAAAGTGTCGAAAGTTCTTTCTTGCTGGTAGTTGTAGCCGATGATGTCCATCTCGGCCTTTTTGGCCAGAGCGGCTTTAAGCTGCACGACGGCCGGGTCGCTCTCCGGGACGCTGACGTCGTTGATGTAAAAGTTGACCAGCTCGATCCCGTACTCTTCCAAGACTGGCTTGACGCGCTCGCGAACGTGCTCGGCCAGCTCTTCGAGATAGGCGTTTATTTCCAAAATGCCTATCTTTTTATGAACCAGATAGCCCGCCAGAGAGTCCTTGACTTTGTTTAGGTACAAGCCCTTGAAGTAGCGCAGAAGGGTCTCTTGATCGAAGACGGGCACGGTTCCGACCAGCTTGACCAGGAATTTGGCGGAATTGTCTATCTTGATGCCGAACTGGCCGAAGGAGCGGACGGGAACCATTATGCCGAACTTGGGATCCTGCAGCTGAATCGGAGACGGCGTGCCCCATTTGATGTCCAGAGAGTGGGTCTTGTTGACGAACCAGACTTCGGCGGCGAAAGGCGACCGACCGCCGAAAGGCAGCTTGAAGAGGGCCGACAGAAGAGGAATGTTGGCCGTGTCGAGGGTGTGACGTCCTGGACCGAAGACGTCCAGAGCCTGCCCGCCTTTATAGAAAACAGCCTCCTGAGACTCGTTGACGATGAGCTGAGACCAGGTGGCCAACTCTTCGCCAGGAAATTTCCAGGCGAAGACGCTGTTGGGACCGCTGTATTTGATGACATCGATAATGGCCATGACTGACTCCGTTGTTTGAGCGGGTTATGACGCCGTTTCGGCCGCGCTGAAGATTTTGACGCGACAAGGATCTACTTGACTGGACTGAACTATACCGGCGACCGATGAATAAAGCCGAATATACCTCTCAACCTGCATATTATGCGGGCATAACCAAGACCCGAATCGGCAAATTTGACTGGTTTCCAGTATAAACTGAAATGCGGCTGAACTGGACTGAAATGAACTAATGAACTACGGCCGAAAAAGCCGAAAAAATGAGGCCAAAAATTTGGACATGATAAAAACGCCGTGAAATAAGGCTAAAACTTTTGGACATGTCCTTGATGGCCTTAAAAGGCCGCACTTTTGAAAAACAAAATTTTTTGAAAAACAGAACTTTTGAAAGACCGCCTTGTTGAACGACTTTGGTTTTGGCGACGGCCGTCCCTTAGAAACCATAGGGCCTTTGCCATCGGTTTGGGAACCGTTGGACTGCCGGACGACAAATGCCCCAGGCGTCCAAAGGCATCAGAAAGCCAGGATAATTGTGCCTGTCTGGATCATCTTGCCTATCGAGATGTTGGAGCGAGGCCTTTTTGGGGCAAAACGACGTTTTGCCCAAAAAAGCCACCGCCGCTTCGCTCTCCGGAAAACGAACCTTCGCCAGGGAGCCAAACAGGCTGGCCTGACGCTAAGCCAAAGAGCCCGGACAACGAAAGCAGGCGACTAATCCACAAGGCGCGGAACTATGCAATTGACAAAATCTATTATGAACTCAAATGAGAAGAATATTAAAAAAACATAAAAAAGTTGAATAAACGCGTCTTCGATAAAAAAGGTTCGATTTTAGGTCTTCTCGTCAGTTTTCGCTTTTGCCGGCCGACCGCGCGGTCTTTTTGGTTTTTCGGGTTTGACGACGCCTCCGAGCTGCGCCACTTCCTCGTCAGTCATGCTCGTATATTTCTGGACGGCCGAATAAGGCAGTTTAAGCTTTTTGGCGATGGCGTACAGGGTGCTTCCGCTTTTGAACATCTTGTTCACTTTTCGATATAGGTAGAGAGTCTTGGGGGCTCTTCCTTTTGGCGGCACTTTGTAGGCCAGATTCAACAGTCCTTTTTGGGCGCCGGGCATGGCTTCGTCGAGGCGGCCCAACTGGTGCAAGAGTTCCCGAGACTTTTCATCGTCATAAGAAAAATACTTGGGCCTTTCGGCCGGTTTTTCGGCTTCATGCTCGGCCAAGCCTATCTTTTGCAGGAGAAGATCATATGACGGGTCTTTTTTGGCGGCGCTCACCTTTCTCTCCTATAAACCGCAATCACGAGCGACAGTCGTTTTTCGGTCTTGCTCTCGCCGTCTGTTTGTCAACCAAGAAATTTCGACGGCCAACGCCGTCGGCAGTCATCGACGCCCAATACATTTGGTCGGCATCGTCGGTCAACAACATCGGCCATCATCGGCGCTTCGTTTCGTCGTCAGCCTCGCCTACGAGGCTAAACTCGAACTTCTCCCCTAGCTTCTGGCCAAAACCGGAAAACGCTTCCGACGGTCCAGCCCAAAATCAGATGGTCATGGCGTTGCTCGGAGGCTCCAGATGAGCCACCAGGCCTGGGGAACTTTGGGCCGTAACTTTGATGACCTTGCCGGCTCGGCCATATTCGTGAAACTGGCTGAAGCATTCTTTCGAAGTTATTTTCAGATCCTGGCTCCGTCCCATGATGTTCAATAGATCAGACTCGGCCGTCTCCAAATCGTAGCTGGAGCTGATCTTTCGTTGCTGGCCGAGAGTGGGGACGCTCATCAAGCCGTGATCCGTGTCGGCGTACAGTTCGGCTTCGATGGTGGGTTTGGCCAGAGCCGCCCCCAAGGCGTTGGCGGTGGAAGCCCCGGCTGGGGCCATGGTCGAGCGCTCCAGAGCCTTTTCGGCCAAAGGGGCCAACGTTTCGGCCGGTCCGCCTAAAAAGACGACCTGCTTGGGATCCAGACGCCAGTCGACTACAAAGTCATGAATGGTGTAGAGAGGTTGCTGATTGATGTCTTCGATGAAACGCTTGGCTTCGTCAGCCAGCTTCCCCAGAACCGCCTCAAGACCTTGAAGAGCCAGCTCCTCGGCCCGGCCGGGAAGGAGCAGCTCGAAGGCTCGGCGAGAAACGGCGGGGTCGCCCAAGGAGCAGCGCCCCAAAACGTTCAAGGCGTCCGTCAGAGTCGGCGGCCTTTGGCCCAAAGAGTCCGGATCCAACGACAAGGCCGGCCCCTGGCGTCTGGGCATGGGCGTCAAGCGCCCGTTTTCGAAGGCCAGATCGGTGTCTCCCCCGAGGGCGATGGAGCGAGTCAAAAGTCCTTTGACCAAAGTGGGGCGGCCGGCGATAGTCAGCCCCCTGGTGGTCATCAGAGGAGAGCCTCGACTGAGACTGGCCAG
>JAIRTO010000110.1 GCA_031254895.1 Deltaproteobacteria bacterium | reverse complement strand
GTTTGGTCATGGCCGATTCGGAGCGTCTCAAAATTGACGACGTTTTTTTTATATTTCTAGCCTTCTCCGCCGCCTTTTCTTCTTTCTTTTTCTTCGTTCTTTATTCACTCTTCCTTTCTTATTCCTTCTATGGTGTGCCTTCCTTTTTTCCTTCCTTTCTTCTTTCCTTTCTTCTTCGTTCTTCCTTTCTAGGGCGTTTTCACTTTCGATTTTGTCTTCCTCGTCACATTTATCCAATTATTCTAGGCATATTTCAATTGTTCAGAACAATATTCGCCAACATGTCCGGCTCGAACTGTCGGCTTTAGCTTCAAGCAATCAAACAGTCAAGCAATTAAGGAGCCAAAAATGGAAGCGCCAGAGCAATTTTCGGCTAAAAAACGTCTATTGAGTTTTTAAAATACTTGAGCTAAAATAAAGTCAACTTAAAAGAATTTTTGGTTTAAGGCTATATATTTTTCTCCGATCCGAAAGCATCTTTAAAATTATTCAAGTAAAAATTGGTGTTTGCCGGAAATGGCGAGACAGGCGGCTCCCGGCCGCCAGCTTTGGCGGCGATCGCGTTTGTTTTCTGCGGAAATGAGAGGTCTTCAGATTCGTTCCGGAGCCTGCCGTTATGAAGGCCTTAGAGAAGAAGAGCGGCAGCTCCGTTCTATTCGTCCCCGTCACGATCGCCATAGCCCTGTCCTCTTCGGCGGTTATTTTCTTCAAACTTTCTCGAACAAACCTTTTTTTTGGAGAACGTCATGCCCGCGAAACAAAAAAAGGCGAGGCGGCCAAAGGACGCGAAAGTCCTGACCGGACTCTCGTCGCCGAAGTCGCCTACGTCGCCGCCTTTAAAGGAGACTTACTATGAAGGCTATCTCGAAGGATATCTGAAAGGGTTTTGCAAGGCCGAGCGCCGACGCTTTCCTGAAGAAACGGACGAAGAATTTGCGGAATTGTTCGTCAGTATGTTTCAAAAAATATCCAAGGAATCTTTTCGGACGGTCGAGGAAAATGGACTGGCCAGGCTCGGCAGAATGTTGGCCGAGACAAAGGCGTCCCAAAAGATCGGAAAATGATCTCAGATCTTCATCATCCATATTTCCGGAGGTCTTCCCGCCAATCTTCTGGAAGATCCCCCAAAGAGGCGTCGGCGAGACACCTCTTTGGAAATACATTAACGGAGCATGACGAAATGACCGACGCAAAAAAACACGATCCTGGTCAGGCTGACTCTTCCGACCTTTTCGAAATTGCGAGTCTTGGCTTGGACCAAACCTGTCTGAGCCATATTCGGGGCTACATCGACGGCTACGTCGAAGGCTATTCGGACGCCTGTTGCCAGAGCTCTCCTGCGGATTTTGCCGAAGGATTTCGAGAATCGTTCGCCGAATCCTTCAGAAGAAACTATTGCCGCAGCTACGCGGAAAGCGATGAAGCAACAAAAAGAAAAGTGGCTGTCAAAATGTTGGAAAATGGCGAGTCGCTCAAACGGATAAGCGAGTTGACCGGACTTTCTTGACCGGTTTTTCTGGACTGCTCTTTCTTGATAAGTCTCCCTTGACCAGTCTCTCATGACCAGTCTCTCTTGAACGGTTTTTCTCGATCCGACTTTTCCGACCGGAGTTCTTGACCGAGTTCTCTATCTGAACATTCGGCTGAATTCCAAAGCTCTTTGAAAAAATGAACGTCTTGACGACGCTTGGGAAACGAGCCGACAAAGCGGCGGATGACGCGGCGGACGGAGCGGTCGATTGTGCGGCCGACAATGCCGCCGACAATGCTGCGGAGGAGCGGTCATAATTCATAATTTTCCGATTTTCTGATATAGTTTGTCTCGACGAAAGGCACAAACGGCCATATGCGGCCCTGCGACGGCAGGACGATCGGACTCGCCAGACGAAGGATCCCCAAAATGATCGCTCAGAACAGAGAGAAGCTCGGCCTTATTTTTTTTCCGGCCTATGACTGGGCCATTTCCGACACCCATCCGGAAAGGGAAGAGAGACTTTTATACACCCACGATCAGCTGAGAGAAGAAGGCATCTTCGATTGTCCCGGCCTAAAGGAATATCGGCCCATGGTCGCCGAGCCGGAGGACGTCCTAAGGGTTCACATCTGTCCTAACGGGGTGGAGGCGGTGGCGGCTCTGCCTCACCTCATCAGCGCCGGAGGGGCCATAAAAGCCGGTCTGCTCTGGGCGAAGAAAGAGACCGAAAAAGCCTTCGCTCTAGTCCGTCCTCCCGGCCATCACGCCACTTTGGTCGTGCACGGGGGCAGGGGCTTCTGCAACATAAACAACGAAGCCATCATGATCGAAAGATTGCGGCACGAGAGCCGCGATTGGGCCAAGCCCATAAGAAAGGTGGCCATCGTCGACACCGACTGCCACCACGGCGACGGGACTCAGGACATCTACTGGCATGACCCCGAGACCCTGTTCATCAGCCTGCATCAGGACGGCCGCACTCTGTATCCCGGTTCCGGGGCCTATGAAGAGATGGGCGGTCCCAAAGCCTGGGGCTCGACCATCAACGTGCCTCTCCCGCCGGAGACCGGCGACGAAGGCTTTCTGTCAGCCGTGAAGCTCATCGTCAGACCCGTCTTGGACGACTTCAAGCCGGATCTGATCGTCAATTCCGCCGGGCAGGACAACCATTTCACCGACCCCATCACCAACATGAAGCTTACGGCCAAAGGCTACGCCGAGATGTCCACCTTGATAGATCCCGACGTGGCCGTCCTGGAAGGCGGGTACGCCATTCAGGGGGCTCTGCCGTACACCAATCTGGCCATCATCTTGGCCATGGCCGGCCTGGATTGGACCAAAGTCAAGGAGCCTCAACCCAAACACGGATTCCCGACCACCAAAAAAGAGACTCTGGACTACGTCAAGCGTCTGGCCGAGACCATCCACCAGAGGAGAAAGAATCCCATCCCCGTCCAAAGCGGTTCCGTTCTTCGCCAGGGCTGGTGGGAAAGAAGCAGACGCATTTTTTACGACACTCACGCCGTCACCCGGGACAAGGAAAAAGAGTGGCCCTCCTACATCAACGAAGAGCGTCAGGAATTTCTGCGGGACTGTCCCGATTGTCCGGGTCTTCTGGTCGTCGACACGAGTTCCTCCGTCCCCAAGGGGGGCGAACGGCGACGCTTCGTCAAATTCCCCAGAGAAGCCTGTCCCAAATGCCGGGAACGAGCCGACGCGATCCAAAACGGCGCTTCTCTCTGACTGACTGACTGACTGACTGAATGGGCGGGAGCAATTTTAAGCTGTTAGCGGTTTATTTTTGGCATAGGTTTTGTTTTAAAAAATAGGCGACTTGCGCTCGGCCAAAATTTTCTTGGCCAAGCGCAAGTCGCTTTTTTTGTTTTCAGGCAAAAAAACCCCAGCGTCGAGAGCGAAAGCGCCCGTTTTCTCGATTTTTTTTGCAGATATCTAACAGGATTTTTAAAAAGCTGCGTGTTGTTGGATAGTTATAAATCGTATGGCGCTACGGGCATCATTAATTACAATCCATATACAACATATTTTAATAAATTTAGGAATTTTAACTTAAATTTTGGCGTATCATATATTCTTAAACCTAATAAATATGGCCTAGAAGTCTTCCTGATTTAGATGGTCTCGACAAGGGGAAGGCGGAGGAACGGCGAAGGATACGGCGCCGAAGAGGGAGAGGAACCCGTCCGCTGACGTTTATTTGTTTGACGAAAAAAAACAGAGTGAAAACAAACGTTTTTTTTATGTAGTTAATTGGCTACAAAATAAGTAGTAGGGACAAAATTAACAATTATCCAACTTTAATAAATTTAAACATCTAGGAAGTTTAATTTCGGTTATTTTTGAAGCTATAAATTTTATTTTAATTCATTTAATTTCAGCTGTTTGGCTAGGAGTTCATCCGCCTAGCGTAGCCTATTTACAGGCGGACGAAAG